>DATMQT010000077.1:0-170149 GCA_035566655.1 Candidatus Dormiibacterota bacterium | reverse complement strand
CGCGGGGTCCCGGCGGGCGTCGCGATGAGTTCGGCCTCTGGGGGAGGACCGGGCTTACTTGGCGCCCGCCGCGACTTTACTCCCCAGCCTCTCAAACACATCTTCCGCCCGCCGCAGCGCATCCTGGACGTTGTCGCAAATGTTCTCGCGTCCGATCACATCTTCAAACTCGGCCTGACGAATCAGCTTCGCCGGCTGCTCCCGAGCGCCGCAAAGAATCAGGGTCCGCTTCACCGCATGCAGTTCCCGCGCTACTTCCTCCAGCGCAAACAACCCGGTCGCGTCGATCGCAGTCATGTTGCGCAAACGCAGAATCACTACCGGCGGCAGTTCATGGATTCTCTCCATGATCACCGCGACCTTATCCGTCGCCCCAAACAGAAACGGCCCGTGAATACGGAAGATGGTGGCGTAGTAGGGAATGTCTTTGTCCTGAAGGATGTGCATGCGGCCGTCTTCTACATATTCATCGGTGACCTGGGAAACGGTGGTGGTGGCGGCGACTCGGCTGATAAAGAGCAGCGCAGCGAGGATCATGCCGGCTTCGACGGCTACGGTGAGGTCGGCGAAGACGGTGAGAGCGAAGGTGACCAACCAGACGCTGATGTCAGTCTTCGTCAGCTTCAACAGTTGCGGAATCTCGCGCCATTCGCCCATGTTGTAGGCGACGACCATGAGAATTCCGGCGAGCACGGCCAACGGCACGTGGCGAACCAGGGGCGCGGCGAAGAGCAGGATGCAGAGGAGGGTGAGGGCGTGAATCATGCCTGCGACGGGAGACTGAGCGCCGGCGCGAATGTTGGTGGCGGTGCGGGCGATGGCGCCGGTGGCGGGGAGTCCGCCAAACATGGGCGAAACGATGTTGGCCACGCCTTGGGCGATGAGTTCGACGTTGGGATTGTGGCGGTCGTTACTGCGGCCATCGTTGCTCATGCGGTCGGAGACCACTGCGGACATCAGGGATTCGATCGCGCCCAGCATGGCAACCGTGAGGGCGGGGCCGAGCAGACCGTGGATGAGGTCGGCGCGGAACCGAGGCATCACGAAATGCGGCAGGCCGGCGGGGATTCCTCCGAAACGCGAGCCGATGGTTTCCACCGGCAGCTTGAACAAGACGACGGCGGCGGTGCCGAGCGCGAAAGCGACGATCGCGCCCGGGATGCGGTTGGAGATGGTACGGCAGAGGATCATTACCAGCACGGTGCCCGCGGCGAGGGCCGTCGCAGTATAAGAAAGCGTGTGGAAGCTTGCGGCCAGGGCTTCTATGCGCTGCCAGAAAACGCCGGGAACTTTGGCGAGTTGCAGGCCGAAGAAATCTTTGATCTGCGTGCTGGCGATGAGGATCGCAATGCCGTTGGTGAAACCGATGACGACGGGGCGCGGAATGAACTTTACCGCTGTGCCCATGCCGGCGATGCCCATGATCATGAGCAGGATGCCGGCCATCACGGTGCACATGAAGAGGCCGTCAACACCATGCAGGGCGACGATGCCGGAGATCACGACTACGAAGGCGCCGGTAGGGCCGCCGATTTGCGTCTTCGAGCCGCCGAGCAGAGAGATGAGGAATCCGGTTACGATGGCACAGTAGATGCCGGCCTGCGGAGTCAGGCCGGAAGCGATGGAGAAGGCCATCGCCAGGGGCAAAGCGACCAGGCCTACAGTAATACCCGCAATGAGATCGTGGAGAAATTTGTTAGCGTTGTAGTCGCGCAGACAGAGGACGGACTTCGGAAGCCAGCGCTCATCAAGGAAAGTAAACGCCATTTTTCTATTATGCAGCAAGGTGCGGCGGGAGAAGGAGAATTGCGAAAGGGACGAATCCACGAAGGAACATGACCCAAGTTGCGCTCGGGTTCCAAGTTTCGGCACAATGCTCACCTGAATGAATAAGACTCTTGCAATTCTGGTGTGGGGAACGGTTGCGGCGGTCGGCGCGGTGGCAGTGGCTACGGTTGCCGTGCATCGCGGCGAGCCCATCAATGCGCTGTGGCTGGTGGTAGCGGCGACTTGTTGCTACGCGCTCGGGTACCGGTTCTACAGTAAATTCATCGCGGCGAAAATTCTCGCGCTGGATGGTTTGCGGGCAACTCCGGCGGAGCGGTTGGAGAATGGCCGCGACTTTCTGGTCACGAACAAGTGGGTAGTTTTTGGGCATCACTTCGCGGCGATCGCGGGGCCCGGTCCGCTGGTGGGGCCGGTGCTGGCGGCGCAGTTTGGTTATCTTCCGGGAACAATGTGGGTGCTGGCCGGAGCAGTGTTTGCGGGATGCGTACAGGACTTCGTGATTCTTCTTTTCTCGGTGCGACGCGATGGCAAGTCGCTGACTGAGATGGCCAAGGACGAGATCGGGCGCGTGGGAGGCTTCGTCGCTTACGTGGCAGTGATTGCGATTCTGATTATTCTGCTGGGTGTGGCGGCGCTGATCGTGGTGAACGCGCTGAAGTCGAGTCCGTGGGGGACGTTTACGATTGCGATGACTATGCCGATCGCTTTATTGATGGGCGTCTATCTGCGGCGGATTCGTCCGGGGAAAGTACTGGAGGTGTCGGCGCTTGGATTCATGCTGGTGCTGGCGGCGATTTGGGGTGGGCAGTATGTCTCGCAGAATGCGGAGCTGGCGCGGTTGTTTACGTTTAGCGCATCCACGCTGGCGATTCTGATAATTGTCTACGGCTTTGCTGCGTCGGCGTTGCCGGTGTGGCTGCTGCTGGCACCGCGCGACTATCTGAGCACGTTTGTGAAGCTGGGGACGATTGCGCTGTTGGGAGTCGGGATCGTCGCGTTGCATCCCACGCTGCACATGCCGGCTCTGACCCGGTTTGTAGACGGTACAGGTCCGGTGTTTGCGGGAAAGATATTTCCTTTTGCCTTCATCACCATTGCCTGCGGAGCGATCAGCGGATTTCATGCGCTCATTTCGAGCGGCACCACGCCGAAACTGATTGCGCGGGAGACAGAGACGCGCATGGTCGGCTACGGCGCGATGATGTGTGAGTCGGCGGTAGCGGTGATGGCGATCATCGCGGCATGCGTGATGCAGCCGGGGATTTATTTTGCGATTAACAGTCCGGCGGGAATTGTCGGGCAGGCGCCCGCCGCCGCGGCTGCGACTATTTCCAGTTGGGGATTTCCCGTGACTGCGGCCGACATGCAGGCGCTGGCACATGCGGTTGGCGAACAGACTCTCTACAACCGGACCGGCGGCGCGCCTGCGTTTGCCGTGGGCATGGCAAGTATTTTCTCGCACAGCCTGGGCGGCGAGACGTTGATGGCGCTGTGGTACCACTTCGCGTTGATGTTCGAGGCGCTGTTTATCTTGACCGTGCTCGATGCGGGCACGCGGGTGGCGCGCTTCATGCTGCAAGATGCTCTGGGACATGTTTACAGGCCGCTGGGACGGACGAGTTGGTATCCGTCAATTCTCGGGACCAGCGCGCTCATCGTCGCAGCCTGGGGATATTTCTTGTGGCAGGGAGTAAAGGACCCGCTGGGTGGTATTAATTCGTTGTGGCCGCTATTCGGCATCGCCAATCAACTATTGGCCACGGTTGCACTGTGTGTGGCCACGACGATCATCATCAAGATGCACCGCGCGAAGTATGCGGCGGTGACACTGGTGCCCTTGGCCTGGCTGGTGGCGGTGACGTTTACGGCGTCGGGGTACAAGATGTTTGATCCAAATCCGCGGGTAGGATTTCTGGCGCAGGCGAAGGTCTTGGCGGCTGGCCCGGTCACAGGGGCGACGGCGCGGCTCATCTTCAACAACCGGCTCGACGCCGCCGTCACTGCAATGCTGGTGGTGATGGTAACGCTGGTGCTGGTGGAATCGGGGCGGCAGTGGTGGGGAATTCTGAGTGGAGTCAAGGAAGCTCGGGTAAAGGAGTCGCCGTTCGTGCGGACGCGGCTGGTAGAGGAGCAGGGATGAAGCGGATCGGTTTCGGTTGGCGCACTTTCGTGGCGACGCTGCGGGAGATCTTTGATGAAGCGGCGTATGCGCGGTTTCTGAGTCGTGCGGGGATGGCTTCGTCGAGCGAGGCGTATGCGGCTTTTCGGCGGGAGTTCGAAGAAGGTAAGGTGCGGCGTCCGAAGTGCTGCTAGGGTTGGCTTGGGTTCTAGTAGCGCCGGCGTCTCGCCGGCCGCTCCGGGGGCAGCCGAATTCCTCTCCTATCTAGTTTACGAATCCAGCACCGGTTCTAGTAGATAGAACCCGTTCCGCGCTACACTGCACTCACATGCGAGTTCTGGGCATTGACTGCGGCGGCGAGTACACCGGCTATGGCGTGGTGGAGATGTATTCCTCGGGAACGTTGGTGTGCCTGACGTGCGGGGCGATCAAGCTTTCACCGCGGGAGCCGCTGGCGCGGCGGCTGGCGCGCATTTATAACGAACTCGGCGTGCTTATAGGCGAACACCATCCCGATGAGGTCGCGATTGAAGGCATCTTCTACGCGCTGAATGTGAAGTCGGCGTTAACTTTGGGGCAGGTGAGGGGAGTGGCGATGTTGGCGGCGGCAGCGGCGGGGCTGGAGGTTGCGGAGTATTCTCCGCTGACGATTAAATCGTCGGTGGTGGGCTATGGGCGGGCGGAGAAGCAACAGGTACAACACATGGTGACGCGGTTGCTCGGATTGGCGGAGCCTCCGGAGCCGATGGATGCGTCGGATGCACTGGCCATCGCCATCTGCCATCTGCATACGGCTGGCACTCTGGAGCGGCAGAGGGTTGCGGCGCGGTGATGATTCGGGCTTCGCTCATTCGAATGTGTCTGCTTCGAGCTGCATTAGTTTTCGTTTTGCGCACGGTTGGGTTGGGAGTGCTGGCGCTGGCAGCCATGTCCGGGCTGTTGGTGTCGCAGCAGGCCGATCACGGAGGCGTGGCTTCCATTCCGGTGGTAACCTTCACCCTCGATTTTCCGCAATCTAATCCTGCCCATTATTCGATTACGGTCGACGCGACCGGACATGCGCGCTACGGGTGCATGGGGACGGTAGCGGAGAACTCGGAGGAGCAAAGTTACGATGCAGAATTCGAAGTGTCGGCGGGGAACCGGGAGAAGATCTTCGGCTGGGCGAAGAAAGCGCGCTATTTCGCAGAGAAGGTTGACTCGGGCAATGCGAAGCTGGCTTTCACCGGCGCGAAGGTGCTGAGCTATCAGGATGGCCAGCTTTCCCACACGGCCCGGTACAACTATTCAAACCTGGAGCCGGTGCAGGAGTTGACGGGTTTGTTCCAAAGCATGGCGGGAACGCTGGAATATGGACGCCGTCTGGCCTACTACCACCGCTATCAGAAGCTGGCGCTGGATGAGGAATTGAAGCGCATGGAAGCGCAGGCGCGGAATAACGAACTGAGCGAGATCCAAAGCGTGGCCCCGGTTCTCGAGGAGATCGTTGAGGACACTTCGGTGATCAACGTGGTGCGGGCGCGGGCGAAGGAGTTGATTCGGACGGGGAGTAGCGGGGCGGCGAGACATTGACAGGTTGACCATTTAGAGACAACTCCCGACGCAAAGCCATGTTCTAATTATCATGTTCTAATTATCCAGAGGGCGTAGGGAGGCAGTTATGTACAAGCGGCGACTCCGATCGATCGTATGGACGGCCTTGGCCGGCGCGCTTTTTGCGCTGCCCGCCGGGGCTGATTCGCAGGCACGCATCGTTCGTTTGAGCGACGTGCAAGGCAGGGTGCAGATCGACAAGAATTCTGGATTGGGGTTCGAGAACGCCTTCGCCAATCTCCCGATCACGCAGGGAACCGAACTACGCACGCGGGAGAACGGCCGCGCTGAGATTGAGTTCGAAGACGGCAGCACGCTGCGCCTCACTCCCAACACAACCATCCAGTTCAGCACGCTCGGGGTAAACGATGCTGGCAAGCACATTTCCACGGTGGACGTGGTGGAAGGCAAGGCTTACGTCAACTGGTTGGGAAAGAGCGGGGACGAGTTCACGCTGAATGTTTCCCGGGAGAAGATCGCACTCAAGCAGGCCGCGCATTTCCGCGTGGCAAGTTCTTCGAGTATCGCCGAGATTGCCAGCTTCAAGAACGATCTGGAAGTTTCGGGCCCGTCGGGCACGGTGAAGGTCGAGAAGAAACAGATGGTCACCTTCAGCGTGAACGACAATGACCAGGCGACGGTGGCCAAGAATTTTGAAGAGGACACCTACGACGAGTGGGACAAGCAGGCGATCCAATATCACGACGAGTATTCGAAGAACAACTCGACTCCGTATGGATATGGTTCCAGCGACCTGGGCTATTACGGCGGGTACAGCAACGTTGCCGGCTACGGCACGTTGTGGCAGCCCTATTTTGCGGGAGCGGGATGGGATCCGTTCATGGATGGCGCATGGTCGTGGTATCCGGGGATGGGCTACATGTGGGCATCGGCATATCCCTGGGGCTGGATGCCTTACTACTACGGCAACTGGATCTATGCGCCCGGCTTCGGCTGGGGCTGGCAGCCCGGGGGCTGGGGCGGCTGGCGAGGCGGAGTTCATTATGTCGGCGCGACGGCGGTTGGCTTTCATCCTCCAGTAGCGCCGGTAGGCACAGTTGGCACGGTCGCCGTGGGTAAGGGAGGACCAGTGGTGACCAAGGCTCCTCCGATGCGCGTGGTGGTGAATAAAGGGTCGGCGGGCTTGGGTATAGCGCGAGGATCGTATCGGAATCTCCACCAGTTGAACACGCAGGTGGCGAAGACGGGATCAGTGGAACTGCGCGGAGCAGCACCGTTTGCGGCGAGTTCTGGGCATACAGGTGGGTATGGTAGTGCGGCGCACGCGGCGGCTTCCAGCAGCCACGCGAGTTCCGTGTCGTCGGGGCACGCGTCCAGCGGGCACGCCGCACACCACTGAGTGTAGACAAGTTGAGCGATACAGGAGAGGGCGGGCCGAAAAAGGCCGCCCTCTTTTTTGGTTTTGGTTTCGCGCCGGATTGGCGGAGAGGAGGTTTCTTTCCATGTCTGGCATGTTCGCCTCGGAGGATCAAATCGCTGAAAAATACAGTTTCTACCGGATACGGGCGTGTTTGTAAGCTCGCTAGTGTTAGTCCGCGGAATGCATCTAGCGCCCGTAATTCGTTTACTTCACGGCTAGAGGTTGAGAGAAGGGGAGAAACCTATGCATCGAGGATGTCGATATCTTGGTTTTATTCTGTTGACGGCAGCTCTGGCGGCGCCGGTGGCGAGCGCCAGGCCTGCGATCGCGATGCAGGACCGCGACGATCACGATCGGGACCGCGACCACCGGAGGGTCTACGACCCGGACCACCATGACTACCACGACTGGGATGACCGCGAAGACGGCGTTTACCGGCACTGGCTGGAAGAGCGGCACGAGGCTTACCGCGAATACAGCCGCCTGAAACACAAGGAACAGAGGGAATACTGGAAGTGGCGGCACGAGCACCAAGAGCATGAGGAGCACGAACATCACTAGGGCGCGGGGACGATGACGCCCGCATAGCCGACGACCAGATCGCGGTCGCCAGAAACGTCACCCGAGGTCGCATATTTGATCAGCTCGGCGGATTTGGCGCCCAGCCTTTTCACCGCCGTTAGCATTGCCACAGCCGGGCCAAAGCCGCACATGCTGATGTGCTGTTGGGTAACCGCGTCGTAGAGGGCGCGGGCATCGAGGGCAAGGATGGGCTCGATTGCTCTGTGGTCCTTCACGCGCGTGACGGCGTCGGATTCGTAATGATTCATGTCACTGGAGGCGACGATCAGAACGGGAGCGCTGTCCGCAGAAATGTGCGCCGCAATCACATCGGCAATCGCATCCCCAAGTTTTTCGAGCACTTCGAACTGCCTGGTGCCCAGTGCGATGGGAACAAACCTGAGTTGGGGCTGCCGGATTTGCAGAAAAGGCAACACGACTTCGGCGGCGTGTTCACTGCGGTGAGCGGATGAATCTTCTTGCAGCAACGGGCAGCGATCTTTCAGCGCCGCGGCGAATCCGCCGTCGATGGGAACGGTACCCAAGGACGTCTCCCATGCTCCTTCGCTCATGATCGCCAAGGCGCGGCCTATACCAGTGTGGTTGGGACACAGCACAAGGCAGAGCTGAGGGATCTCCAATGCAGCAAATACGGCGCCCGCCACCTGGCCGGAGTACATGTATCCTGCGTGCGGGGCTATACAGCCTAGGGCTCGCACCCGCTTTTGCTGGGGCGTCTGCGAGAGGTAAGTGTGGACTTCCTCGCGAAGCTCTTTCGCATCGCGGGGATAGAATCGTCCGGCGACCGCTGGATGGCGAACGGGGGTCGCGGTCATGGAAGCTCCTGGTGGAAATAATCCTACGAGCCGTTGTGGTTGTCGCGCAAGGCGCGAAACAGCGCGGCGCTTTCTTCCAGACTTAAGGTTTCAGCGCGGTCGGCTGGTTTCACTTTCGCCTGGGCTAGGGCAGCGCGCAGATGAGACTCGGGATAGTTCGACTTGAGATTGTTCCACAATGTCTTGCGCTTCTGGCCGAAAGAGAGTTTGAGGAAGTCGATGAAGCGGTCTGTGCTTTGGCGTTCGCCGTCGAGGCCGAGTTCTTTCTGCCGCGGGGCCATGGTGAGCCGCAGCGCGGTGGAATGCACTTTGGGTGGCGGGGCAAATGCTCCCGGCGGCAGGGTGAAAAGCTTCTCGACGCGGGCATAGAGCTGCGCAGTGGCGGAGAGCAGTCCGTAATCGCGCGTGCCGGGCTCAGCGGCGATGCGGTCTGCCACCTCGCGCTGCACGAGGATGACTATGGTCTCAAAATATTTGGCGTAGTCGAACAGGCGCAGCAGGATGTCGGAAGTGATGTAGTAAGGAAGATTGCCGATGACTTTGACGGGCTCCGGCTTGAATTCGATGCCGGGACGGCGCAGGCCGGGCTTGGGACCAAACAGGGAATCGAAGTCGACGGAAAGAATGTCGGCCTCGATGACCTCGACGTTGGGGAACATGCCGAAGCGCAGGCGAAGCTGGGCGGCCAGCACGCGGTCGAGTTCGACGGCGATGAGCCGACGGACGCGCTTGGCCAGCAGGGAAGTGAGGACGCCGCGTCCGGGGCCGATCTCGAGCACGGT
Organism: Candidatus Dormiibacterota bacterium; assembly: GCA_035566655.1. Taxonomy (GTDB): domain Bacteria; phylum Acidobacteriota; class Terriglobia; order Terriglobales; family Acidobacteriaceae; genus Sulfotelmatobacter. Next base: position 161,089 of record DATMQT010000077.1, on the reverse strand, counting down.
GTTTTGCGAAATGTCGCCGAGGGCGTCGACAATCTGCAAGGCGTAGCTATCGCTGGCGAGAAAGTGCTGTCCCAACTTGGGCTTATGTTGTGGACGGCGCGTAGAAACGACCTTTGGCACGTTGACCCTCTTTTCGTCGGGCTATAGACTGAGTGTTCGGCCCATGTGCATTGCGCGCGGGAGAGTTAGTCCCGCAGAAATCTATCATAACTTGCTCCCGCCAAAAGCGGATCTTGCTCAGGAGGGCTTCATGAATATTGTTTTCGCAGCTTCGGAAGGCGTGCCGTTTTCAAAGACTGGCGGATTGGCTGACGTGGTGGGAGCATTGCCGCGCGCTCTGGCGTCGCTGGGGCATCAGGTAAGCGTGTTCTTGCCTCGTTATAAGCAGACCAAGCTGGCCGATCCCGCGACCGTGGTGCGCAGCATCACGATTCCTTTCGATGACAAGTACCGCTTTGCCTCGGTGGTGACCGGGGGCAGCCAGAACGGAGTGCGATTTTATTTTGTCGAGTGCCCGGAGTACTTCGAGCGTGATGCACTTTACGGGACGCCGGCCGGAGACTATCCCGACAATGCGGAACGCTTTGCGCTCTTCTCGCGCGCGGTGCTTGAGGCGACGAAGATTCTGGGCGTGCCCAACATTTTCCATTGTCACGACTGGCAATCGGCGCTGGTGCCTGTGCTGTTGCGCACGGTTTATGAGGAAGACCCGGCATTCAAGGATGTGGGCACCGTGTTTACCATCCACAACATGGGTTATCAAGGCCTTTTCCCGCCAGAGACTCTGCCGCTGCTTATGCTGCCCTGGGACCTGTTCACCATGTCGAAGATGGAATTCTTTGGGCAGGTGAATTTCCTGAAGGGAGCGCTCACTTATTCCGACTTCATCACTACAGTGAGCAAGAAATACAGCCAGGAGATTCAGACTGCCGAGTATGGGTTTGGCTTGGAAGGCGTGCTGCGCGACCGCAACGCGACCGTTACTGGAATCTTGAACGGCGTGGATTACGACGAGTGGAGCCCGCAGGCCGACAAGTTCACCGCAGCGAAGTTCTCGCCTCAGGATCTTGCCGGCAAGCCCCAGTGCAAGCAGGATCTACTGACGGCATTCGGAGTAAAGAATGCTGACGCAAAGACTCCAGTGATCGGCATTGTGTCGCGTTTTGCGGCGCAGAAAGGTTTTGACCTGATCGCGCAGATCATGGACCGCCTGGCCCGCGAAGAGATGATCATGGTGGTTCTCGGGTCCGGCGACAAGCAGTATGAGGAAATGTTTGCCCGGCTCAACAAGCAGTTCCCCAACAAGATTGCGTTGAAAGTGGCCTACGACAACGCCGTCGCGCACAAGATTGAAGCCGGATCTGACATGTTCTTAATGCCTTCCAGATATGAGCCTTGCGGGCTAAATCAAATCTATAGCTTGAAGTATGGTACCGTGCCGATTGTGCGCGCCACCGGCGGCCTCGACGATACGATCGAGCCCTGGGATGCTCGCTCCGGCAAAGGCACCGGCTTCAAGTTCACGGAGTACAACGGCGAGTCTTTGCTGCTCACCATCAAACATGCGTTGACGGCGTTCCGCGATCAGACTTCGTGGCAGGTGCTGATGCGTAACGGCATGAATAAGGACTTCTCTTGGAATGCTTCCGCGCGGGAGTATGGGAAGATTTATGAGCGGGTCAAGCAGATGCGCGGCGCGGCGCAAACTACGGCCGAGAAAGTCTTGGTCTAGATTTCTTCCTGACCGCCACGAGGAACAGGCACGAGCCGATGAGTGAAATGGCGATGTTGAAATCGCTATTCCTCTTCCGAGTGAAAGTACTTGTACACGGGTGACCCCTTGGGTGCCCAGCGCTTGGCCTTTTCCAGCCATGCTTCGCTGTTCGGAGCATCGCCCAAAGCCTTGTATGTTGAGCTTAGATTCATCGCCAATTCGCTCTTCTCGGCCATCTGGGATTCCGAATCACCGCACAATGCGACGCAGGCCTGATATTGGGTTGCGGCCTCCTTGTAGCTTTTCAGGTGAAGGTAACCGAAAGCCAATTCCCGACACAGCAACTCGTCCTTGGGATTCTTAGCAAACTCGCTCTTGGACAGGCGAATAGCATCTTCCGGTCGTTCAAGTGCGTTGTAGGCATAAACAAGCTCGAACACGAGCTTAGGCGCGTCAGGTCGTTCCCTATAGGCAGATTCGAGATAGTCGATCGCTCGGCGCGAGTCTCCGATGCCATTGTAAAAGGATCCCCAGCTGACTTTGTGCGTAATGGGGTCGGCTTTATCCTCGTAAAATTTCAGCCAATCTGGTTTTTCCGTCAGCCCGAGTTCCGCCAAAGCTTCGTGTGGGAGGAGAGCCGCAACTCCGTTCCGATCCAAACGAATTTTGAGATTCATTTTGTCGGGAGGAATTGGATTAGGTGCGAGGCGATATTTCCCATTGGCATCAATCGTAAAACGTCCACCATACTGGACTGTAAACCCCGCCTGAGGATCGATATAGACGAAACCATAGGTGTAATCGCTGTCCTCGGGATTGTGATAGAGAGCGACCCACCGGTTTTCGCAATCCGACATGTGGAGGTCGTAGCTAAGAGTGGGGGATTTTGGCGGATCATCGGTGGCAAGCGAACGGGTGATCAGAATAAGTGACGCAATGAGAAAGGAGCAAGCAGCCAGAAAGCGGGAGTTCATGTGTCGATTCTGATCTTCGAGCCAACTGTTGTAAACAGATTACACTCGTTGCCCCAAGAATAGTTCCGCCGTGCTAATATCCCCCTAGCGCAAAGGGCGCATCCGGTCCGCGGAAAGGACAGAAGTCCACCTGGTCGTAACAATTCAGCTTTACGAACTTACTTTCTGCCCGTCAATGCGGACCTCGGGACACGGAAAGGAAGTTCGCCATGCCGGTAAGACGCCTCCCCTCCAATCCCAACCTCGATCATCTGAAGTATCAAGCCAAAGACTTGCTGAAGGAACATGCCGCCCGCGATGCAGGAGCGGCCCAACGCATCCGGGAATTTCATCCGCATTTCTCCCGTGCTACCGACGCCGAAATCTTCGCTGCCCGGCTAAAGCTCTCGGATGCCCAGCTCACCATCGCCCGCGAGTCCGGGTTTCAAAGCTGGGCACGGCTGAAGAGGCATATTGAGAAGCCAACGCTCACCGATCAAATCGATTTGCCGCACCATGAACGAATCGAAGACCCAATTTTCCGCTACGCCGTAGATCTAATCGATGCCGGTGACGCAGCCGGCCTGCGTGCAACATCCGAAACTCGTACATCAGCATGTGGTTTTCGAAGGCTGGAATTACTTTCACAATCCAACGCTCGTGCAGTTCATCGCCGAAAATCCGGTCCGCCACGGAATGCTGCCGGCGAACATTGTCGACGTAGCCAAAGTAATTCTCGACGCCGGCCCCGCGCAGTCTGAGCTGAACGAGACGCTCATGCTCGTCGCCACCGGCAGCGTGCCGCGCGAATGCAGCGCGCAACTTCCGTTGATCGACTTGCTCTGCGACCACGGTGCCGACCCTAACAGCGCCCTCCACGCGGCAGCGTTGCACAACGAGATGGAAGCGGCCCACGCTTTAATCAGGCGCGGGGCCCGCGTCGATCTGCCGGTCGCGGCCGCTCTGGGGCGCATCGACGACTTCCGCCGGCTGCTGCCCGAATCAAACAAAGACGACCGCCATCTGGCGCTCGCCCTCGCGTCGCAGTTTGGCCAAGTTGAAATCGTTCGCTTGTTGCTGGACGCGGGCGAAGATCCCAACCGCTATAACCCAGTCGGCGGCCATTCGCATTCCACGCCGCTGCACCAGGCTGCCGCCTCGGGCAACGAAGATATGGTGAGACTACTTGTCGAGCGTGGAGCAAGATTGGATATGAAGGATGTACTTTGGCACGGCACGCCCGAGGGCTGGGCCAGGCACGAAGGCAAGTTGGAAGTTGAGAAGTATCTTCGAGAGCGGGAAGCGAGAACGCCGAAGTAAAGCCATTATCTCTGCATTCAACGTCTTGTCATCCCGAGCAAAGCGAGGGATCTTGTTTTCCTCCTACGCCAAAGCGCTGTGGCGGCACGCAAGAACCAGGATCCCTCGCTCCGCTTCGGGATGACAACGTTGTGACAGAGATACTTTAATCCGGCTGGTAGAATCTCCTCATCGTGGCTGCGACATCTCCACTGCCGACCTTCACTCGCACGATCTTCCACGTCGACATGGACGCCTTCTTCGTCTCCGTGGAGGAATTGTACGATCCCTCGCTAAAAGGCAAAGCTGTCGTGGTTGGCGGGCAGCGCGACGAGCGCGGCGTGGTCTCCGCGGCCTCGTACGAGGCACGCAAGTTTGGAGTGCATTCGGCGATGGCGCTGCGCACCGCGGCGAAACATTGTCCGCACGCGATTTTCGTCGATGGTCACCCGGAGCGTTACCGCGAGTGCTCGGAAAAAGTTTACAAGGTGCTGACGGCATTCTCGCCGCAGGTGGAGATGGCTTCCATCGACGAAGCCTACCTCGACATGACCGGGACCGCGCGCCTGCACGGCCCACCGCTTAAAGCCGCGCACAAGCTCCATCAAAAGATGAAGGAAGACACGCAGCTGAATTGCTCGATCGGCATCGGGTCTTCACGGCTGATCGCTAAGGTTTCGTCCGCGCAAGCTAAGCCTAATGGCGTGCTGTGGATTGTTCCGGGAGAAGAAGCGAAGTTTCTCGCGCCTCTGGACGTGCAGGAGATTCCCGGCGTCGGCAAGGTGATGGAGAGTCATCTGCACAAACTGGGCATCAGGAAAGTGGGAGACCTGGCGCGGCTGGATGAGTCTGAACTGGAAGAACGCTTTGGTAAGTGGGGACTGGCTTTGGCGGGAAAGGCGCGTGGGGAAGATGCTGGGGGATGGTTCGACAGCGAAGTCGGCGCCAACACGGAAGCCAAGTCCATCAGCCACGAACATACTTACAACGAAGACACGGCGGAGGCGAACCAGCTTGAAGGCACGCTGATGCGGCTCTCAGAAATGGTGGGGCGGCGTCTGCGGGAGGCCAACCTGCACGCGCGCACCATTCAACTTAAGCTCCGCTACAAAGACTTCACCACCATCACGCGCGCCCATACGTTGCCCGCGCCGACGCAGCTCGATGGAGAAATCTTCGAGCATGTACGGACGCTCTTTCGCAAGAACTGGAAGCCGGGCAGGGAAGTGCGGCTGCTCGGGGTGCAGACATCGTCATTCGAGGGGCAGGCGGATCAGATGAATTTGCTCGAGGGTGGCCGGCAGCAGCGCTGGAAGGATGCGCTGGCCGCCGCCGATCGCTTGCGTGACAAGTTTGGTGAGTCGAGCGTGAAACTGGCATCGGGGATGCGAGGCAACTTCCGCGAGCGCACTCACGAAAATCCGGCCGGGCTGCCGGGTAAGGGCAAGCCGAAACGCGATTGAAAGATCGCCAAGATAAAGATCACCCGGAAAAGATCACCAGGCCCTGCCCCTTTCAATCTGACCGTGGTTATGGCGGTTCTGATTCAGGGACAACTGAATGGCCGCTTGCAGCCGGCGGTGGTCGTCGTCGTAGAGTCTGACAAACTTGAATGGCTGGAGCTTCTGCGAAACGGGACTCAGCATTTCCGCCGCGCCCAGCACCGATCCGCCATGGATCAGAAACATCAACTTCACCTGGGAACCTTGATCCAGAGGGTCAGGCAAGCAGAGCAAGCCGCCGGTGACAGAGATCACCTGCAATTTGCCTGGTACGCGGCGACCGTCTTGACAGCGAACGACTGCCGGAGTGGCTTCTGCGAAGCTTGTCCGCGGGGCACGCCGTGAGGCCTGCGGTAGGGGGAAGTACGTCATGGGGGTTGAGTCAAGTATGAGGCCAGTTCACGGGGAAGGGGAGATTACGGAAGGACTGGTGCGGCCATGAGAATGGACACTGCCAGTTGAACGGCGATGCCCTGTCACTGCATGAAATTCGATTGATTCCGCAGAAGATGACCAGCTCAGATTGACCCGCCGCAGTTGACCCTCGTCGGGTCGACACACTAAGATTTCCCGTCTGTCCTCAGCCATAGCCATTGTCAGGAGTTCAACATGCGCACACTTCGTCGGGGGATGTTCGCCCTGGTCGTTTTTTCCTTTTCTCTGATCTCGCCGTTCGTGATCGCAGCCTCCGCACAAAGTGATCCGCCGCTACTGCTGCGGTTTCCTACAGTGAGCAAGACGGAGATCGTCTTCAATTATGGCGGTAATCTCTGGATCGTTGGCCGAGAGGGCGGCGACGCGCGGCGGTTGACTTCCGGAGTGGGAGTTGAGACAGTGCCCAGCTTTTCACCCGACGGATCGCTGATCGCCTTTACCGGCGAATATGACGGCAACCGCGATGTATTTGTGGTGCCGTCAACCGGGGGCGTGCCGCGGCGGCTGACCTTCCATCCGGCAGATGACTTAGTTCTCGGCTGGACGCCCGACGGCAAGAAGATTCTGTATATGTCATGGGGCAACAGCTTCCGGCATTTCGAATTTCAGCTCTACACCGTACCCGTCGAGGGCGGCTTTCCTTCAGAGCTGCCGATTCCAATCGGTGCAGAAGCTGCGTTTTCGCCCGATGGTGGTCACCTGGCCTACGTCCCGCATATTCAATGGGAAGCGGCATGGAAGCGCTACCACGGCGGGCAGACCACGCCTATCTGGATTGCCGACTTGAAGGATTCGAGCGTGGTGAAAGTTCCGCGCGAGAACTCGAATGACCACTATCCCATGTGGGTGGGCGACACCGTCTATTTTCTTTCGGATCGCAATGGCCCTGTGAGTCTGTTCGCCTATGAGACCAAGAGCAAGCAAGTGTCGGAAGCCCTGCACAGCGACGGCTTGGACTTTAAGACTGCCTCGGCCGGGCCGGATGCCATTGTGATCGAGCAGTTCGGGGCCATCAAGCTGTATGACTTGAAGACGGGACAAGCCAGGAATATCTCGATTCACGTTAGCGGCGACCTGGAGGCAGTGCGGCCGCATTTCGCCAAGGTCGAGCCGAAACGCATTCAGAATTTCGGTATTTCGCCCTCGGGGGCGCGAGCTGTGTTTGAGGCTTGGGGAGAGATTTTCACGGTGCCGACCGACAAAGGTGATATCCGCAATCTGACGCATAGCCCGGCCGTGGCGGATCGCGATCCGGCCTGGTCGCCGGATGGGAAGTCGATCGCCTATTTTTCGGATGAGCGAGGCGAATATGAACTGTGCATCCGCGGACAGAACGGCTTGGGCGAGGTACGGCACATCAGCCTCGGAGATCCGCCGTCTTTTTTTTACAGTCCCACCTGGTCGCCCGATAGCAAGAAGATCGCCTACTCCGATAAGCGGTTGAACCTGTGGTATGTCGACCGTGATAATCCGCAGCCGAAACTGATCGACACCGACTACTTCGGGGGCTTCGGCGCGACGCAGCTCAACCAGACCTGGGCTCCGGACAATAAATGGATCGCCTACACCCGCCAACTGCTCAGCGGCCTGCACGCGGTGTTCATTTACTCTCTTGATCAAGCGAAGGCTTTCCAGATCACCGATGGCATGAGCGATGCGCTGTATCCCGCGTTCGACAAAAATGGAAAGTATCTCTACTTCACTGCATCGACTGATACGGCGCTGACCACGGCGGGACTGGACATGTCGAGCGAGGAGCATCGAGTCTCGCGCAGCGCTTATGTGGCGGTGCTGAGCAAGGATCTGCCGTCCCCACTTGCGCCAGAAAGCGATGAGGAGAAGATTGGCGCTGGTGACAAAGACAAGACGGCTGATAAAGACAAGGACAAAGACAAGGATAAGGACAAAGGCAAGAGCAAAGCCGGCGACAAAGCCGACAAAGACGCGCACAAAGACAGCAAGGACGACAAAGACAAGGATAAAGAAAAGGACAAAGACAAGAAAGAAGAGCCTGTGGTCGTCAAGATTGATATCGAAGGAATCGGCCAGCGCATTCTGGCTTTGCCGGTTCCGGCGAAGAATTACTTCAACCTGGTTGCGGGGAAATCGGGGATCTTGTTTTTGTCTGAGGGGCCGATGGTGGTCACGGAGGCAGACGGTGAGAATCTGCCGCAGACCATCCAGAAGTTTGATTTGAGCAAGCGCAAGGTGGACAAATGGATTGATGAGGTCAACGACTACACGGTCTCGTTCGACGGAGAGAAAATTCTTTACCGCAAAGGAGAGGCGTGGGCGACGGCGTCGGCCGATGATGCGCCCAGCGCCGGAGGGCCGCCCAAACCAGGTCTCGGTCCGCTTAAGCTCGATGGTTGGGAAGTTTACGTGGAACCGCGGGCGATGTGGAAGCAGATCTATAACGAGACCTGGCGCATTGAGCGCGATTTTTTCTACGATCCCCACTATCACGGTCTCGATCTCGACAAAGTGAAGAAGAAATACGAGCCGTATCTTGACAGAATCGCGTCCCGCGGCGAACTGACTTATCTGTTCGAAGAATGCCTCGGAGAAATGACGGTTGGCCACATGTTCATCGGCGGAGGAGAGACGCCGGAGCCGAAGAAACTGAAAGGCGGTTTGCTGGGTGCTGACTACAGCTTGGAAAACGGCCGCTACCGCATCGCAAAAGTATACGACGGGGAAAACTGGAATCCGGGCCTGCATGCGCCGCTGACCCAGCCCGGCGTGAACGCCAAAGCCGGCGACTACATCCTCTCGGTGAATGGTCACGACCTGCACTCGCAGGACAACATCTACCACTTCTTTGAGGAGACGGCCGGAAAGCAGGTGGTGCTGAAGATCGGCGCCAATCCTGACGGAAAGGATGCGCGCGAGGTCACCGTCGTGCCGGTCGAAAGCGAGGAGGGTCTGCGTCATCTGGCGTGGATTGAAGGCAATCGCCGCACCGTGGGCAAAGCAACCGGAGGTCGCGTCGCATATGTTTATGTGCCGAACACTGCTGGCGGCGGTTACACCAGCTTTAACCGGTACTTCTTCTCGCAGGTAGGCAAAGAGGCGGTGATCATCGACGAGCGCTTTAACGAAGGCGGACAGCTTGCCGATTACATCATCGACTATTTGCGGCGTCCCATCATGAGCAAGGTGGTCACGCGCGAAGGCCACGACTGGTCGAGTCCGTCGGAAGCGATCTACGGGCCCAAGGTGATGATCATCAACGAAATGTCGGGCTCGGGCGGCGATGCGCTGCCGTGGTATTTCCGCAAAGCCGGGCTGGGACCGCTGGTCGGCAAGAAGACATGGGGTGGGCTGGTTGGGATCGGAGGATATCCGCAATTGCTCGACGGCGGCTTTGTCACCGCGCCAAGGGCTGCTCTCTACGGACTAAAGGGCGAATGGGAAGTAGAAAATGTCGGCGTCGCTCCAGACTACGACGTCGACCTCGACCCCGCCGCCTATCGCAACGGGCACGATGCGCAGCTGGATAAAGCGATCGAGGTCGTAATGCAGCAGTTGAAAGAGCATCCACTGCCGCAGTTCCAGCGGCCCGCTTATCCGAATTATCACGAGAAGGACGGGCTGGGAGTGAAATAGAAAAAGTAGCCTTGCGCCATCCAGAAGGAATCGTGCCGCTCATCGCATAAAGCAGTCACCCATAATCGGGTGACTTAACACATGTCACCCAAATATGGGTGACTACTTGACAATCACCCATATTTGGGTGACGATAGCGTATGGCGCTTAAAACGGAGCTGCCGGGGAGGATGGACTGACCCGCGCGTCACAACGCTACATTGCTTTTATTGCGGACATCGTGGGTTCGCGTCGTGTGCCGCGCTCCCAGCGCCGCGTCCTCCAAAAGCAATTCTCCGAAGTCATCGCCATTCTCAACCGGGATTACCGGAAGACAATCGCGTCCAAGTTTGTCATCACCCTGGGAGATGAGTTTCAGGGTCTCTTGACCTCTGCAACCGCGGTTTCCGATCTGATTTGGCGTCTGGAGCAAGACCTGCCGCAGCGCGAGTTCCGCGTGGGCGTCGGTCTTGGCAGGCTGGACACCCCTCTTCAAAACTACGCCATTAACATCGATGGACCGGCGCTGCACACCGCCCGTGCGGCAATCGAGCATGCCAAGAAAGCCAAAGCCCTTGGAGGGGTGTTCCGCGGTTTCGGTGAACTTGACGAAATTCTGAGTGGGGTAGCCCGTTTGCTCTGGTTTCAGCGCTCTCGCTGGACTCAGCCTCAGCGAAATATCGCAAATCTCCTCCGAAAAGGAATGTCACAAACGGAGGTTGCGGAGGAGTTAAGAATCACTAAGCAGGTTGTTTCCCGGCAGGTCCTCGCATCCGGTTGTTATCCATACATCGCCGGGGACAAGGCGTGGCGTATGATTCTTGAGAAACAAGCCGATCCTTTGCTCGGCTCGAAACATGGCCTCTCCTAAAGTCATTAGCCCCGAATTCCTGCTTTGGTCTCAGTCGCTCCTGCTGTGGAGCATTGCAGCCTACGGTGTGATGGCTGACCCTCTGAGGGAAGAAACGGCGCACGTCGGATGGACGCGCCGGATACTATTTCTTTCGGCCCGGGCAATTCTCGCTGCTGCGCTCGCATACCCTCTGTCGCAGTCGATTGTTTTGTCCGGGTTGATGCTTCTGACCATGGTTTTTCAACCGCTTCTCCGTTACCTGCTGCCCATGCGGTTGCTGGCGGAGTTTGAAAGTTCGTGGATAGCAGCATTCATGGTGTGCAGTCTGGTAGTGATCCGCCAGTTTCGCTTGCCTACGTGCTTGATGCCGGTTTCGATTTCTCCAGCTCAACTGACTGCACTTTGCATCATGGCAAGCACCTTGCTCGTGGTTGTTCGCGGGGGCACTTATATCGTACGCGGAGTTCTCAGGAAATCAGGCACTTTGCCTGCCGAAAAGCAACTCAACACCAAGTCCCAACCCTCAACCTTGGCTCCAGTAGACTCGATTGCCGCGTCGGTCGATCAGCCCACTCAAGCAAACGTCGATGTCGAGGAATACAACCGTGGACGGCTAATAGGGAACTTGGAGCGCATCGTCCTCACGATTGTGGTGGCTGCCGGAAGCTATGCGGCCCTCGCTTTTCTTGTTGCTGCCAAGGGAGTCGTGCGGTCCGACGAGTTCGGCAAAAACAGAGACTTCGCGGAGTACTTTCTAATCGGGTCGCTCTCCAGTGTCCTCGTGGCTCTTTGTGCCGGCATCGCTCTCCGGTTGGCCCTGATTCACCTCTGGCCTGATCTGCTCGGCTTGCAAATACAGTAACAATCATCAGGAGTAGGATTCCCGTGGTGGGAGGCTTGAGTGGCATGATTCAGTCGTCACCTGCCTAAAGAAACGAAGGCCCGTATTCCGGAAGGTGTTCCCATGAGGGACTTTGAGAAACTAATCGAGGCCGCGAAGCACGGAAACGCGGCCGACGTCAGAGCCATAGTTCAGGGCCATCCCGAACTTGTCAACCAACGGGACGAACTAGGCGCCACTGCTCTTCATCACGCCGCATTTGGTGGACATCGCGACGTGGTTCGGGCATTGGTCGAACAAGGCGCTGACGTCAATGCACGAGACGATGAATTCGGCGCGACGCCTGCCGGGTGGGCCATCGAATACCTGCGCGAGATGGGCGGTTTTCTGGGGATCGAATTGAACGATTTCGCCCATGCCATACGGCAAGGTGACGCCGACTGGGTTGCCCGATTCCTCAAGCGTTTTCCTGGTCTTCGCGGAGCGAAAGACGCTCAAGGAAAGCCCTTCAAGCTGCTGGCCCAGGAGTCTGGCAACACTGAAATCGCGAAATTGTTTGGATGAGCCTGGTACCTATCTACCGGAGCGGCCCGCCGCCTCACCGCGGCCCGGTCAACTCGGCCAGCTTCCGCAGCTTCACGGTTGCATCGTTGGCGATGTCCTGCTGTAACCATCCGAGGTGCCCGGCCCCATAAATCACGAGAATCCTGTCGCTCGGAGAGTCGATCAGCGCGACGATATTGTGATAGATGCGAATGTTTCTCTGATACCACAGCGCGACCAAGTCAGATCCGGCATAGTCGCCGGGTTCTCCGAAGGGGATGCTGGCGTAATAGACCGCGACGTCCTTTGCGACCATGGCATCGGAATTTATGTACTCCAGCATCTCAAATACAGTGTGCGATCGCAGGAATTCGTCCTGCTCCTTCACCCTGGCGCCCGCGGCGGCCATGATTGCGTCGAACTTCTCGGCGCGGCCAGTGGCTTTGGCGTAGTTGGAAACCCGTTGAACCGGGAATTCACCATCCACATTCACCGGGTAGACCGCGTGAAGGCCGAGCTCCTTCGCGAGCCGGTATCCGATTTGATCGGTCTCGTCCCGCGACAAGGTGTATTTTCCTGCGAGGTAGTCGGAATACTTTTGCCCTGCGACCTGGCTCTCGATATCAGCTTCAATCGCGATCTTGGTGGGATGGAATTTCTTTAAGGCTTCGATCACCTGCGCCATTTCCTGCTGACGTTTCGGTGAGAGGACATCGTCAGCCTGCAGGTTAAAGATATCGCGTCCTCGGTTCGCCATGTGATACGTCCCGAGCACCAGAATCTCCGGGCGTGCGTCTGATTGAGCCCAAGCAGCGATCGATGTCGCGAGTACCGCCAGAAACAGAAATAGGTTTCTCATGCATCCTCCCGCTTCCAGATACGGGCCTCGGCTGGGCAAAGTTCCAAGTCACGGAGCGGACACGGCGCCAGAAAGAACGAAGGCCGGGTATCCCGGAAGATGATTCCGGATCCCGGCCCTCGTCTTATTGCAACTTGGAGTAGAGCTTAGTTAGTGCCTGGAGTTGAGTTGGTGGCGGCGGTGGCCGGCGCGGCGCTCGGTGTCGAGGCGCCCCAACGTGCCAACCGCGGATAGAAGGGCGTGACTTCAAACGGCATTTTGTCACGCGCCGAGGTGATGGCGACCGGAGCCGTCTTCACCATTTCTGCCTTATCGTCCCAGGGATTGATCTTGACGCGTCCACCCAGCGGAAGCGCCGCGACCTGGTCCAGTTTGTTGTTGTCGAGCGCCGGACCTTTCGTGGCCAGACCGGACAGGCGGTTGACGGTTCCGCTTTCTGCCAACGGATTGCCCAGGTGCGTCGTCAGAAGGGCGTTGAGCTGAGGAGCGCGGTTTTGCAGCGCCTTCAGGAACAAGCCCACGTTGTCGAGCTTCTGCGCGTACGGCGAGTTGTTCAGCAGATCGATAGCCTTCTTGTCCGCTGCAGTCTCTTCTTCCGGAATGTGCTTGAATCCCAGATTGCTGTACGTGGAATCGTCGGAGAACAGCATGCGGTCGTTGAACGCATACTTGCTGCCCAGGTTGTGGCCGAGCACGATGTGCGCCAGTTCATGCGAGAGCACAGCGGCAAGGCTGGCCTCGTCAGGAAGCACGTCGATCAATCCGCGGCTGATGACGATGGTGTTGCCCACGCTAAAGGTTTCGAGCGGAGCCGTGAGCAGCACGCGAGTGCGTACCGGACGCGGCAGATCGATGTTGTTGGTGACTTCCAGGTTGTTGACCACGGTCTGGAGAATGTGGTCGACGTCGCCTTCGGGCGCGAGCAAGCCGGCGCGGGTAAGGCGTTCGATGACGTTGTCTTCCGCCTGCTGTTGCCACTGACGCTCAGCCTGCAGCGGAGACGCATCCTGCTGCGTGGGAGTTTCATCCTTCACGCTGTCCACGCGAATCTGCGTGAGTTCGTCGTCCTTGTCGCCTTTTTTCAGGTCGTAGCCCCAGATGCGGGTCTGCGCCTTGAAGGCCAACTTGTTCTTCACGCCAGCGCTGAAGTCCCCTTCTTCGCTGTAAATGTAGGAGGGAACCCAGTAACCCGGAATCAGGTTCAGGCGCCAGCTATCCATGTGGAAGAAATAAGAATTACGGGGCGCCGGAACGTAGGTGCCGTTGAGCCGGACAATGTTGTAGTCCTGATCTTCGACCCAGACGCGGCCGAGGAAGCGCCCCTTGCCGGAGCCTTTCTTAGGCGTGACGTCGAACACCAGGCAGCGCACGTCGCCCAGAAATTCGCGGCGGATGTAATGGAACTCGTAGTGCGCGCGGTCAAAGTCGGTGCGGTCGGCGTAGACCATCCAGGAAAAGCCCATGGGCTGGTACTGCACCTTGAAGAGCTTGTTGACGCCGCCCATCAGGCGGGTCTCCATGCCCTGCTCCTGCTGCTTCAGATAGTCCTTGCGGTTGACCGACTCGCCCATATCCATGCGCCCAAGGAAATAATGGTCGTCACTGGGCACGGGGCCAAGTTGAGGATCGGCACTCAGGTTCTGGAGATAAGTCTCAACCACGGGAGTACGGTTGGAGAGCGCCTTCATGAGCCCGTGTTCGCGCTCGATGAAGCGGTCCACAACCTGATCCATGGTGGTGGGCTGAGGCTGGGCCGAAGGCGTAGGCGCCGGTGCTGTTGTCGGCTGGGCCTGCGACTGGGCTTGCGGTGCCTGCGGCTGTGCCGCCTGAGCCTGAGCCGGAGCTGCCTGTGCCTGCGCAGCGTCGGTTGAGGCCGGCAGCGGCGGAACGGCGCCAACGCTCAAAGATTGCGAATCCGTGGGTATCGGGCCGTTAGCGGCAGGGCTCGAGGTTTGTGACTCCGCTGGCTGCTGCGCGGCGGCGCTCACCGAGACCAGCAGTGCGGCTATGAACATCCATTTCGAAGTGCGCATGACTCTTCTCTCCAAGTTTCTTTAAACCCAAATAGTTCTGTGGACCGATTTGTCTTCCAACCCGTTCCCGTGAACCGCTTCCCTCAATTCGCCTCGCATATTCACGGCCACGAAACGAACCTTCTGACCTAAAGTGTTCCCCGAACCAAACTTTTAGCACCCAACTTTTAGTACGCGATCTGAAACGTCACGTGCACGATCGCGGTCGAATCCACCGGCGTCCCTATCCGCAACGCTGGCTTGAAACGCATCTTGTTAGCGGCGGCGATGGCTGCCTCATCCAGTCCGTGACCCAGGCCCCGCACCACGCGATTCACGTGCAGGGTCCCGTTGGCTCCGAACATCACTTCCAGCAAAACTTCGCCTTCCAGCTTCAGGCTGCGAGCTTCGTCGGTATAGACCGGCTGCGGCTTGAACGTGATCTCCACCGGAGTAGTTGCCGGTCCGGCAGCGGCCTGCGCGATCTTCGGTCCACCACCATGCACTACCTGCTCTGATCCGAATCCGCCCGTAGCTACACCGGGCCCACTGCTGCGGCCGTCACCTTTGCCTCCGGTTGCGATGCCGCTGCCAAAGTCGGCGCTGGCGACCGTTCCCTTAATCCCCTTGGCCCCGCCCGATCCGTTACCCTGGCCCGCACCTGCGGGCATGTCGAAGCTGCCAGCCTGCGCCGCATAGAGCTTGGCCCCTGTCTTTCCCGTCCCCTTCAATCCATTGGGATCTCCGAAGCCTCCGGTCTGCACCTTTTCCACCGCTGCATTCACCGTGGGAGCTACCGAGCTGCCCTGAAAGTCTCCGGTATGCAAGAGCTGTGGCCGCGCTCCGCCCGCAGTCATCTTTATCTGCGGAGTGGCGAACTGGTTGATCACCACCTTGGGCGCTTCCACCGGATCGGGAGCAACCGTGTGCCGAACTTCACGCGGTACGATCAATCTCGGACGATCAAAAACCGGCGCCGGCGGAAGCAGCTTGGGCTTCACCTCCGGCTTCACAACTTTGATGGGCTCCGGTTCCGGCCTGAGCGATGGCATCGGTATCAGCGAGGTCACGTGATACTGCTTGAACGGAATCCGGTCTGGAAATAAGATCCCCACGTTAATCAGAAGAAGAGTGAGCAGCACCATAAGTGCATAGCTGGTGACCAGCGCGCGCCGGTCGATCTTGCGCTCCGGGAGAATTCCGAGCTGAAATCCGCGTTGATACGTAGCCATGCGTTCACTCCATGGGGTTCCCGGCCGAGGGAGCGGACCGGGACTGGAGTACCCAACATAGGGGAAAAAGGACAGGGGGTAAACGTGTCCACGGCTCTTGACCGAAAGTAACCAGTACGGGTTAGTTACGGGGAGGAAGCCCGGAATGGGCGAACTGATGGGCACCAACGAGGACCGGAGATCGAGAAGGGCACGAGTTCTACTCGTGCCGATTCGCGACCCCTGGGACAATAAACCGCCGCTTGGAGGCCCGTCTCAGAAGTTAGTTGTGGCTGAGGCGTTCCGCAATCTGGGCCACGAATCTCGGCGCGTGGTCTTTCATCATGTGCTGTAAGCCCGGCCCAAACTCGTGCAGCAGGTTCATCCCCGCCTCATTGCCCACGTTCGACCCAAAAGCGCTGAGCGGTTCCCCCGGAGACCGCCTCCAGTAGGGACGCGAAGCCGTATCGGCCGCCACTAACGTCAGCGCCCGCAGAAAGTACGAAGTGTTCAGCCTGCCTGTGCCGGACTCATCCCGCGTGACAAAAATCTGCGCAGCCGCATGCGTCGCCCGCCCCATCAAGCTGGCCTCGCCCGCAGACTGACCACTGAATCGCTTCGGCGACGAGGGATACCAATACCTACGAAAAACGATTTCAGGATCTTTTTGATTCGAGGCCGTCTTCCCAGAAGCGCCGAATTCGCTTCGGCGCATCGCGTCCGCATAACCCCCCGGAGCATCAAGCCTCAAAGGCAAGCGCGCTTTCTCGACGAACCCATTCCATCCCGGCGCTTGAATCGCAACCCGCGCCGAAGGCGCATCCGGAAGGGATTGCCGCACGTCCTGGCCCACCGCCGCGCAGGCAGCCCATAGCACAAATGGAACAACTCCCGCGGCTGCAATTCGCTTCACCATACCCAGATCCTGCAAGCGTCAAGCTCCTACCCTCGGCTCGACAGTTCGCTCTACAACCTACCCTGACGGTAGCACTCCACGTGCCAAACTTCTGAGCAACACCGCTCACTCGGCGCGCCCTGTATTTGGTTGAAAACACAGGCACCGGATTCTCCCGAGGGCAGGCTCTGCCCGCCGCCCTTGACGGTAGTGTCCTAACAAGGACACTACCCCCTTGACCTTGATTTTGACTTTGCGAATGCGGACGCGGACTCCTGTAATACCTTGGAAGAGCGGACGCTTCAGCGCCGCCTAAAGCCAAGATGTAGAATGAGCGCCAAAAGGCTTACGAGCAGCACGGGTTTAAGCGAACCTGTGCTGCCGCGTATTTTGGGAGGATCACATGGCACAGAATAATCTTGAACTCATGCGGACACTCGACGATTCGTGGAACGCACAGGACTGGGAGACGTTTGAAAAGCGACATTCCAAGGACACCGCTGTATTTTGGCCGGGTCAGCCCGAGCCGACAAGAGGGCGCGACAATCACAAAGCGGAGTCCATCGAATTTTTCAAGACGTTCCCCGACAATCATCTGATTAATCATCCCTATAAAGTGGAGATTGCTCAGGGCGAATGGACGTGTACCGTTGCGGATTTTACCGGCACGATGCGCGGATCAATGAAGGGTCCCGGCGGCAAACTGATCGCGCCCACCAACCAGAAGTTTCATATCGAGTTCTGCACTGTCGCACACTGGAAGAACGGTGAGATCGTCGAAGAGAAGCTCTTTTATGACTTGGTCGGATTGCTGAAACAAATTGGAGTCATGTGAGAGTTTGTCCGCTCGCTATCCTTCACAGTCCGAGTCGCCATTCAAGCCGTCTTTTGGCTTGAGTGGGGCAGCCTCATTCGTGGCAGCGCAGAGGTGCGCCAGCCCCCGGCTTTCAGCCGCTCAGTTTTGCTCTTTTAATACGACAGCGGCGATAACAGCAGAAAGTGACGAAACGACTCTGCCCGCTGTGCCGAAAACGCGTCATTCCCTATTGCATGAAGACAATCTAGTTTCGTGCGCCGGACTAACTCTGTGACGTGTGAACATTGCCACTCCAGCCAAAACCGGGCTTGAGTCGGCCACCCGGCGCCCCGGACGCGGTTACAATTGAACTCTAGAACCCTATTTGATACCGGTGGTTAGCGCATGGGGCCGATAGCCCTATTTGATAAATCATTCCTTCAGTCGCTCTCGTTGGATGAAGCCGTTTTTTTCGATCGCTTCTTCCTGTCCGTGATCTGTCCCCTGTTCTACGTCGAAACGCTCGCGGACCTTGAGAAACACGTACGAGAGGGCCGAACGCCCGAGCAGGAAGTTGGCATCATCGCCGACAAAGTACCGGAAATGAGCGGTTACCCGTGCGCTTACCACATCGACCTCGGCGCCTCGACTCTGTTTGGTGCAAACATCCCACTGAACGGACGAATTCCGACCGCAGGAGGCAGGCCCGTCAATTTGGACGGGAAATCGGGTTTCGTTCATGAGGAATCGGCTGCTGCACAGGCATTTAGGCGCTGGCAGGAACGCGAGTTTCTCGTCGTTGAACGTCAGTTTGCGCGGACGTGGCGAACAACGCTGAACAACGTTGATCTTGCGAGAGTCGCGGCGGGAATTCGGGCGATGGGAATCACGCCGGGGACTTGTAGGTCGCTCGAAGATGCAAAGGTTATTGTGGACCGGTTTCTTGACCGTGATGGCGCGGTGGCAGTAGACCAACTCAACTTGGCAATAGGGTTGTTCGAGATCCCCCCTGAGTATGACTTTCACCTCTTCGGGCGTTGGGCAACGCAGGGCAGAGCGTCGCTCAGGTCCTTTGCGCCATTTGCTGCGCACGTGGTTGCCGTGGAACTCTTTTTCCGGATTGCCCTCGGCGCAGCCCTGATCGGCACAGCAGATGCCAACAATCGTACTGACATCGGATACCTGTTCTACACGCCCTTCTGTCACGTCTTTGTTTCATCAGACAATCTGCACAGGCGCTGTGCCCCGCATTTTCTGCGAACAGATCAGAGCTTCGTTTGGGGGCATGACCTGAAGGCTGATCTCAACCGCTTGATGAACATTTACACTGGCCGACCGGAGGAAGAAAAAGAGCAAGGGCTGATGCGCCTAGCTCCGACCCCGCCTCCTGACGACCATGGCGTCGTGGCCCAGCTATGGGATAGTCATTTTGGTTTGTGGAGACAGCGCGCAACTGAAGCACCCCAGCCGCGCAATCCGAAAGAAGACGCTGAGCTTCTTGCGCACATCAATCGCCTCTCTGACGCCCCGGCAATGCCACGCGACGAGATGGACTTTGACCCTGCGGACGCTCAATTCGTGCAGATTCAACGGCGTGTCACAAAGCGGCGAGGCGGCTGGTGGCAATTACCGAAGGACCTCAAGGGCTGACAAATCCGTGGACAGACAAATCCGGGGGAAAATGCGGGGGAAAATGCGGGGGGAAATGCGGGACAGACGGGAGTGGCACCATTGTTTTGGGCTCGAAGACCGGACAGGATGTTCCTGTTAATTAGCCCGCATCACACCCCAGAGAGAACCGCAGCGCCGCACAGACCTCATTCATTCGCGCGGAACTAAGCTGGGCCACACGTTTCCCCAGGCGCTGTTCCGACACCGTAACTGCATTGTGCAGATTCACCGCGCACGGGGACTTCATGCCGTCCTCCTCATTCAGCACGACTTCCGACGGCACGCCGCGAATCGTCGAAGTGACCGGTGCAACCGTGACTGTGGATAAATACGCGATGGCGCTGTCGCGGGTGAGCACGAGCACTGGTCGCTTCTTGTCAGGGGCGGCAAACTCGTAGAGCCGGACGTCACCTCGGGCAATCTGACCTCGCGCTATTCTTCCGGCCACGTGGCCTCCGCTTCCCAACCCCGCGCTTCCGCGTCGGCATGCGGCTGTTGCGAGTAGCCCTGGCGGTCTCGATCTTCACTGGCTCGCAGTTCCAGCCGGCGGAGATGTTCCCGCAGCGCGTCCCGCACCAAAGCAGACCGGTTTCGCCTGGTGCGCTTCGCCGCCTGGTCGGCGGCGTGTAATAGCTTTTTATCCAGCACGATTTGAACGACTTGCATATGTGGAATCCACTCCACAGTATACTCCACATACAAGGTTTTTACAGCAAGCTGTGTCTCTCGCGCTTCCGAGAGTTTTCCACAGCCTCTTGTGACATCTGACCTTGCGCACAGCCTGCACTTTGTTTGAGAATTCTCCCAGCACAGGCAGCACATACAGCGCTAACGAAACGGAGGCCCCGACCAGGAAAATCAGTCCCTAACTCCTTTGTTGTCTAGATTATGACCTATAAGTCCTTTGTTTGACGGATCTTGCGGGCCAAAACATGCTCAACGGTAATAATATCCTTGACTAACCCACGCCGTTCTGCTATCGTTCGGGTATGGAAAAGCCAAAGACACTGCAAGAGGCTATTCAGCACTTCTCAGACGAGCAGGTCTGCATTGATGCGGTAGCGAAGATGCGTTGGCCTGATGGCGTATTTTGTCCGCACGCTGAGTGTGGCGCGAAAGACCCTTACTACCTGAGCACTCAGAAGCGGTGGAAGTGTCGCAAGTGTCGCAAGCAATTCTCCGTCAAGGTCGGTTCGATCTTCGAGGATTCGCCAATCCCTTTACAGAAGTGGCTACCAGCAATCTGGTTACTGACTAACTGCAAGAACGGCGTTAGTTCTTGGGAGATTCACAGGGCTTTGGGAGTGACACAGAAAACAGCATGGTTCATGCTTCATCGCATCCGGCTTGGGATGAAAGAGGATTACGGACGCGGCCCGATGAGCAAGATCGGTGGCGAAGGAAGCGAAGTCGAAGTAGACGAGACTTTCGTCGGCGGACAGAAGAAAAACATGCACAGAGAGAAGCAGGTGCGCTATGAAGCTAGAGGCGACGCATCCGGCAAGACCGTGGTACAGGGCATCCTAGATCGCACAGCCCGACAGGTACGCGCAAGGGTTATGCCGGACGTGAAGCGCGAGACCCTGCAATCCGAGATTCTCAGGCAAGTTAAGTACGGTACTCAGGTATACACCGATGAGGCCGTGGCATACGAGCAGGGATTACAGTGGCGTTTCGTGCATGACATGGTTAACAAGACTGAGAGTTACGTCCGTGGCCGCGTGCATGTCAATGGGGTAGAGAACTTCTGGAGTTTACTCAAGCGCGGACTGCGGGGAACCTACGTTGCTGTAGAGCCATTCCACCTTGACCGCTATTTGGATGAGCAGGTTTTCCGGTTTAACAATCGCAAGAAGCCAATGGACGATTACGCACGCTTCGAGAAAGTTCTAGGGCAGGTCGCACACAAGCGGCTTACCTATGCAGAGCTAACAGGCAAGACCGAAGATGCGAGGACTACGACGCCTGAGCCTTTCTAATCCCCGTCGCTTGAAACGTGGCCCGAAGCCGAAGAAGGTTTAGGGCCACGCTTCGGCTTTCCCGCACGCGAATCCTGGTATTGCTTCTCGCGCTCCAGCAGTTCTGTCTTTGAGACTGTCAGCACTTGCCGCAATCCGCTCTGGAATTGCCTGTACTTTTGCGCTGGCGTCGTATCGGTGTCGAGTTTAGACTTCATGCGCTTATGATAACGCAATGAGGAGATCGCAATGAGTGCCGATTACGATATTGCCATTAAATGCCTACGCGAAAACTTGGATTTACTGAGCGATTCACGCGGTAACATTTCTCCGCAAAACATGCCAATGTGGAACCTCACGAATGCTCTGATTGTAATATGCGATTCCTTGCGCGACATGGAAGCACGATTGAGGCGGATAGAAGACTAGCAATAGCGGTAGTCTCTTTCGCCGTAAACTTCATTCGCATTAAATGATCTTTCCATGTCTTAAGATCGACCGCAACTATTTCAGATTGCATCGCACACTTCTCCTGTGATATTTAAGGATTGTGCGATTGCGGCCCGGACTGGCATCCGGGCTTTTATGTTTTTACGCCTGTCCTCGGATCAATTCCTTTTTTCTCGCATATATGGATGAGACTTTCCTGTGTTACCTGAGCGTGAATGCAGGGAATTAGGTTCAACAGAAACTTGAATGATCCGCGCGCGGGAAGATGCTCCTCATTCCTAGATTTTTTCATGTAATAAAACTGTTCCCACGCATACTGATCCGCGCCTTGGAGACCTGCATAGTCTTTTTTATTCTTGTAGATTGGAGGGTCGCCGCCTTCACTTGTTACCAGCTCAGTGAACTTTTCCTGTTCCAAGTCTCCCTTTTCAAATATGCACTCTACGGGGGTTTGAATGTTGAATTGCTTTTCCCACTCGTGAACCTGAGCGACACAGGTACGCGCAGCTATCGCATACGGAGGGAGTCTCTCGCGTAAATCCAGCAGTGAACTTATTCCCTCATAAGTCTTCAGATCCAAGATGCAGGATATTCCGCACGCAACCAGTGACGACGGAACAATACACAGGTTCTTGAAAAACTCTTGCGCCTTGCCCGTGTCTTTTGCGATTGCTGTGTAATCGGCCCTCGCTGATTTTTGGCGGGCATATCGCTCGGGATTAGAAGTCGCAGACATGAACTCTGCCATGTGAAATGGAGTGTTAACGCCATACTGGGAGTGAACCTCCTTCCAAGCATTCTCAAATAATTTCCATTGAAAATAATTGGCGATGTAGCCCGACACAATCACGAAGGAAACCGCCTGCTCGGCATTGCCAGAGGCATCGAAGTAGGCGGTAAAACCTGTGAACATAGCCAATATCCTACCCCCCGGGACAGGCCCATTGATGAACAAAGACGCCGCTAGGCGATCTATGGGATAACACCCTTCACCAAACGACTCCGACCACTCACAAACGTCCCTTAAGTATGTTTTCAATCATCGAGTTACTCAACCTTTCTGCTAGCGTACAATGATTCGTTGGGTTAGTCAACTATATCATTGCCTGCTCAACTCGATGATTCTAAGGATCGAGGGGGGTGGGGGTAGGGGGGTACCCTATAATCAAATAGTTAACCCACGAACGCGCTCGCTCCAGAACGGAAAGGCCGCGCTGAACTTTATTTTGAGTGAGAATTCCGCAGCCGCCGAAACCAGGCGAACACCGGAACGCCAGCCAGAATCACGAGCAATCCGTAAAGCGAATTCGGCCAGTCGTTGCGGAAGGTGTAATAAAGAAGCGCAGCGGCCACGGCAATGAACGCGGCAGGGACGAACGGATAACCGAACATGCGATAAGGCCGACGAGCATCCGGATCGCGCCAGCGAAACACGAACACAGTGCTGCCGGCGATCATATAAAAGAGCCATTCGGCGAAGATGGCAAGGGAAAAGAGCTGCCGGAAGTTTGCTCCCAGCAGCAGAAGGATGATCGACAGCACCGCCTGCAACACAATCGCACCCGACGGAGTATGAAACCGCGGATGCACCTCGGCCAGGGCTGAGAAAAAGTATCCATCGCGAGCCACGGCAAATGGTATGCGAGCCCCGCTCATGATGGTGCCGTTCAGCGTGACCAGCATGGAGACGGCCATGCCCGCCGAGACGATGCTCGCGCCAAAGCGACCCATAACCAGCGCGACCGCATCAGAAGCAGGCCGCGGCGAGGCAGCAATCGCGCTTGCAGGGAGAACATATTGAACACCAGCATTCACCAAAACGTACAGCACGCCGACGGTAGCCACGCCGGCAATCAGCGCGATCGGAATATTTCGCTCGGGATTTTTCACTTCGCCTGCGACCATGTTGAGGTCGTTCCAGCCGTCATAGGCCCACAGCGCCGCCACCAGCGCCGCCATGAAGCCGGCGATCCCGCCTTTCGCGCCAGTGAAGGTGGTCGCAAAGTTGCTCCAGCCGCGACCACTGGCGCCGCCGGCCCCGCTGAAGCAGATCACCACGATGCCAAGAATGATGGCGACTTTGAGCACGGTGAACACAAGCTGGAATTCACCGGCCTTCCTGACTCCAAGATAGTTGAGAGCAGAAATGAGAATGGCCGCGGCGATGGCGACAAACTGGCCCCAAGTGATGGCGAAAGGAACGGTGATCGCGTTGGTAGGGAAGAAGGAAAAGATCGGGAACGTACCCAGAATACGCACGAGCCCGGTCGCGATGGTAGCCACCGACGCAGGTTTCGCGATGACGAACCAAGTCCACGCGTAGAGAAATCCGCCCAGCGGCCCGTAAGCATCGCGGACGTAAACATACTCACCGCCCGCTTGTGGCTTCATGGCGCCAAGTTCGGCGTAAGTGAGGGCACCAAAGAAAGACAGCAGCCCACCGACGAGCCACGCCAGATACACCAGCTTGGCCGAGCCCACAGCCTGCATCATCTCGGCGGGAACCAGAAAGATCCCGCTGCCAATGATTGTCCCAACTACCACTGCGGAAGCGTGGCTGACGCCAAGGTCGCGGGCTAATTCAGGACGCGTAGTAGTTCGCTCATGCATGATCGGAGTGTGCCAGTATACGTTACGACTGTTCGGTAAGAAGCAAGCTTGCGGCGTATCCCACCGTAAATGTCACAGTCGTTCCGATCGGCACCCACCACGTCCATGGGACGTGGGTCCATTGCCACAGATACAATCCGACGCTGAACCCGAACAGCATTCCCACCATCGCGCCGCGCTGGTTGGCCCGCCGCGTCAGCACGCCCAGCAGAAAAACTCCGAGCAGCGCGCCATAAGCCACGGAGGCGATCTGCAATCCTACCTCGACTACGCGGCCCACCTTCTGCAACGCCAACAGCGCCAGCCCGAAAAGCACCATCGCCCAAAACACGGTCGCCAGCCGGGAGAACCGCATGCGTGCCCGCTCATCGGTCTGCGGCCGGAAGCGCAGGAGAAAATCCATAATCGTGCTCGAGGAAAGTGAATTCAGCGCCGCGCTCAGATTCGACATGGCCGCAGCCAGGATCGCCGCAATCAGCAGCCCGGAAATTCCGTGCGGCATTTGGCTAACGATGAATGTGGGGTAAATTCGATCTGGTTTTCCGAAAGTGGCCGAGGGCACGCGGTAGAAGGCCCACAGCATCACGCCCACCATCAGAAACAATGCAAACTGAAACAGAATCGCCACGCCGCTTGCAAGCAGCGCTGTTACCGACTGCTTCTGGCTGCGAGCCGCCAGCAAGCGCTGCACAATAAGCTGGTCGGTGCCATGGCTGGCGGTTATAAAAAACGCGCCACCGATCACGCCTGCCCAGAAGGTGTAAGGACTCCCGAATTTCGCCGTGAAGTCGAAGACTTGCAGCTTGCCCGCGGTCGCGGCCGCGGCGTGAATTGCGCTCCAACCTCCGGGAACCAAGTGCAAAATCGTCACTAGTCCGACCAAGGTTCCCCCGACATAGATCGCGGTTTGCACCACATCGGTCCAGATGACTGCTGCCAGCCCGCCTTCGAACGTATAGATGAGCGTCAATGCAGTGATGATAGCAATCGACGCTACCTCTCCCGTTCCCAGCGCAATCGCCACCACAATCGAGACCGCATAGACTCGCACACCCTCAGCCGCAGCCCGCGTCAGCAAAAACAGGCCAGCGGTGAGAGAGCGCAACCCGCGCCCAAAGCGCCGTTCAATCAGTTCATAGGCAGTGTAAAGATCGCCGCGAAAATAATGTGGCAGCAGAACGAAGCTGATCACAACGCGTCCCACCAGGTATCCCATCACTACTTGCAAGAAGGTGAGGTTCGTGTCGTATGCGAGTCCGGGGATGCTGATGATAGTGAGCGTGCTGGTTTCGGCGGCAACGATGGAGAGCGCGATTGCCCACCACGGGATATCGCGCCCAGCGAGAAAGTAGTCGCGTAGCGAGCGCTGCTTCTTGCGGAAACGCAGCCCGAACAGAGTGATCCCTATCAGATACAGAGCGATGATTGCGAGATCGAGTTTGTCCAGGCCCATGCGCTCCGCCGCTACACCACTTTCCGCGCTACAGTCTTCGTGGGATCGTCAGCCTCGGACGAGCAGGCCACGAGCCACAATGGAGAACCGCCGTCGTTGCGCACCGCATGGGAACTGCCCGGCGAAACCAGCACCAGCACTGCGCTGCCGCCGGAAAAGCTGCGGTGCTGCGCCGCCGTTCCCTCGCCTTCGTCCCAGTGCAGCGACCAGGCCGTCCCCGGAAACAAGAGGATGGCCTCGCGCTTGTAGGAATGATAGTGATTGCCGCGCACGGCTCCCGGCGCAGTCGAAGCCGGGCATGTCGGCAATGCGTCGCACAAAACTGAGCGCCTCGGGAGGCATGGTGAAGCTGAGGCCGCGCGCGTCGCCGGCGTTATTGAGTTCCGAAATGTTAACGGTCATGTCGTGATTGTAATTATCACGGCAATCGCTGCCTCGCGGGAGTGAGTGTTTGGAGACGTGGCCGTCAAAACGAAAGATTGGTTTCTCGCACCAAACTGAGAAGTGACAACTGAGAGGCTTGTGATAGAACTAACGCGTGGCCTACTATCTCGGCGTTGACGGCGGTGGGAGCAAGACAAGCTGCGCCGTGGGTGACGAGGCTTCGCTCCTCGCCACGGTTACTGCCGGGCCCAGCAATATCACTCGCGTGGGAGCGGATCGCGCACGCGAGGCCCTGCACCGGGTGATTCGCGAGGCATGCGCCGCTGCGCAAATCGATCCACGGCAGGTGGAGCGGGCCTGCATCGGCGTCGCGGGCGTGGGGCGTGAGGAAATCGCAGAAACCATCCGCAAGTTCGTTGCAGAGATAGTTCCTGGCGGAATCATAGTCGTCGGAGATATGCAGATCGCGCTGGCAGCCGCTTTCGGCGCGGACCCGGGCGTGGTCGTCATTGCCGGGACGGGTTCGATTGCCTACGGCCGAAATGCGCAGGGAAGAGCCGCTCGTGCGGGAGGGTGGGGCTTCGCTATTTCCGACGAAGGCTCAGCCCACTGGATCGGACGCGCCACCGTCAGCAGCCTGTTGCGCGCGCTCGATCAAGAGACCGACCCAGGGAAAGGTCCTGAAGGCTCGGCGGGAACATTGCCGCTCTTGCGCGAAATGAAGGCGGTGTGGAACCTGCACTCGCTCGACGAGTTCTTGCGTACCGCCAATTCCAAGCCGGACTTCGCAGCGTTGTTTCCCGCGATCCTGCACGCTGCCGAGGCCGGAGACGCACTCGCCCGGCGCGTCCTCGCACAGGCGGGAAGGGAACTCGCGGAACTCGGGGTGATCGTCGTCCGCCGTCTTTTCGGGGAAGGGAACACAAGGCCGTCCAACATTCCGGTGGCGTTGGCAGGCGGTGTTTTTCGGTACTCACCGTTGGTGCGTGGAGCGTTTCGCGACGAGATTTACAAGCTTGATTCGCGGGTGGAAGTGAACGAGCATGTCATCGATCCGGTTAACGGCGCGCTGCGGATGGCGCGCGACCGGCGACAAGATTAAAGAAGGCGCGAATCAGCGCCCGCCACCAACTTCTAAGATGGCGCCGTTAGTGTAGGACGCGGCCGGGGAGAGCAGCCACAGCACAGCTTCGGCTACCTCGAACGCGGCGCCCGGTCTTTCCATCGGAATCGTCGTCGCCAGTCGCTTTAGCCGGTCGGGCGCGCCATTGGCGGCATGCAGTCCAGTCTCGATTAGCCCGGGAGCGACCGCGTTCACACGGATTCCTTCAGTCACCACCTCACGGGCCAGCCCAATGGTGAAACTATCAATCGCGCCCTTCGACGCGGCGTAGTGCACCCACTCTCCGGCGGATCCTATTTTTGCCGCGCGCGAAGAAATATTCACAATCGCACCACCCGTTCCGCCGTGGTGGGTTGACATGCGGCGCACTGCCTCACGTGCGCACAGGAAGGCTCCTGTCACGTTCACCGCCATAACCTTTGCGAGGCTGTCTGCGCTCACGGACTCTACCCGCGCGAAGCCGCCGGTGATGGCGGCATTATTGACGAGAGCGGTGATCGGTCCCAGTTCACGTTCAGCGGTCTCGAAGAGGAGGGCGATATCCTTTTCGCGAGCCACATCCGCATGGATCGCGCAAGCACGCCCGCCCGCAAAAATGATTTCCCGAACCACCACCGCCGCTTCGGCCTCGCCGGTCGCGTAATTTACAGCTACGGAATATCCCCGGCCGCCCGCCAGCTTCGCTATCGCCGCACCGATGCCGCGACTGGCGCCCGTGACGATGAGTGTTCCGTTGCTCGCTTGCGCGCTCATGCAATCGAACCTTTCTGCGAAGCCCCTCCCGAAACCAATGTAGCAAAAACGCTTCTTTCCGTCCGTTCAGGCCCAAGCCTGACGTTCGTAACCTGCTGTCCCCAGTTCCTTACCCTAGAATCTCTATCAGCCATGCGCGAGTACCTGCAAACCCTTTTCGACGAATTCGGGCTCGACCAGCCCTGGAAGCCGGTCTCACGTCCGGCCCTGGGCGCGTGGATCGTCCTTTATGTGGCGTTCCTTGTCTACGCCTTCGCCGCGCACGGTGGATTTCTTTTCATTGACATGGCGAACCTTATCGTGCACGAAGGCGGCCACAACTTGTTCGGATGGTTCGGCCCCACGATCGGCCTCTGGGGAGGTACGCTGTTGCAGTGGTTGGTGCCGTTTCTTCTGGCGGCATATTTTTTCACGCAACGCGAGACCGCCGGCTTTGTCTTCTGCACGTTTTTCTTCTTCGAGAACTGGCTCTACACGGCCACCTACATGGCCGACGCGCGCGCCCTTGTGTTACCCCTGGTCACCACCGGCGATCCTGAGTTTGCCAAACACGACTTCAACGCTATCTTCTCGAGCCTCGGCGTGCTGAACTACGACACCACGATTGCGGCTGTGGTTCGAGTTCTAGGCTGGTGCGGAATGATCGCCGTAGTAATTTGGTTTGCACGCCAACAAACCAGTCGCAAAGGCTCAAGCCCGATTCAAGCGCCAGACGAAGAGGCGGCCAAGTTCCGGCAGTTTCTCTCTGGGGAATCCAATCGGCAATGAAGGTATTGGTCTCGTGCGGGCCTGGGCGATGCGGTTCCGAGGGATCGCGTCGCTACGTCTTTACTTCCGCGCCCTTGCCGCGCAACATCGCCACCACCGCATCATACAAGCGCTGGCGCGTTTCGTGGCGCTCGTAGGCGCGCGTGATGTAGCGCACGCGCACTTCCACGCCGGAGCCGGTTGGCCGCACATTGATGGCCGGCGTTGCCGAAAAAGCCTGCACGTGGTAGCGCGTGGTGGTGTGCTGCCATTCCTCCTCGGCTTTTTTCGCGTTCGCTTCCGTATCCTTGGCCACCAGTTTCTGCAATTTGTCGATCACGGTATAAGGGTCCTGGTCCGCCGGAATCGTGAGCTGAAGTTCGTCCCACATCCACTGCCCGGATGTGGAGAAGTTGAAGTAGTGGCCTTCGATGGCGAAGCTGTTCACGAAGGAGACCTGCCGGCCCGTGGGATGTCCGGCGTCGGTCCAGTTTCCAGTTTCGAGCAAAACCGTTTTCAGCAATCCGATCTCAATAACTTCGCCGCCCACTCCTTCGATCTCCACCCAGTCGCCGACACGGATGCCGTTGCGCCCCATCAACAGAAACCATCCGAAGAACCCCATGATCACGTCTTTGCTGGCAACAGTAAGTCCCGCGCCGGCGAGGCCAAGAATTTCCGTGGTCTGGCTGGGCCACCCGAGAATGAAGAACAGGATCACGATGGCACCCACTGCCTGCGCCGCGAATTTCACCACCGCCCGCAGCGTATCGATTCGCTTGTTCTCCGCGGTCACGCCGGTAAATAGATGCTCGATCGTCCGGTTACCCAGATAGACCAGCAGCACCACCGCGAGAATCCATAGCAGGATTTCAATAAGGTTGTGCAGAGCGGCCCGTTCGCGGCTTTCGACCAGCACGATCCAGCGGCCGTAGATGGCGCCCAGTTCCTGCTCATCCTGTAGCCGCCGGCCCAGGTCGGCCAGGTTCTTTTGGTCCAACCGGTGTTGTTTGAGCGAATCGAGCGCCGACTGCGCCGCCGCCCTCGAGTCTTCGCGGCTTGACACTTTACTGCTCTGCGCGAAGCCCTTGGCCTGTTGCTTGGCAGACTGCCGACCCTCGTTCTGCTTTTGAGTCTCGGTAGTGAGGGCGGTGTGCTGCAGGTTCAGGCTTGCCTGGGCGGCTGCCGACTCCTGGAGTGCCTCCTCGAGTTTTGCTTTCTTCTCACGGAGTGCTTTCCAGGCACGGAAGACGGCCAGCAGCGTGTGTGCCTGGTAGTTGCCCTCGACCGGATCAGGCCCCGCGAGGGCGTGCGCCGATAAGTAAGCTTCTTCGTCGTCGTGCTGCTGTTTCTGGCGCTGCACGTCAGACTGCGGATCGCCCCCCGCTTGCTCCAGCGCCGCCGCGGCGTCGTCCTGTTCGTCCTGGTCGAGTTCCAGCTGCGCCTGCGCCACCCCGAGTTGGTCCTGCAGATTATCTTTTTGCGACTCCGAGGCTGTAGACAGCTTTCGCTTCAACTGGTCGACGTTGTCCTGATCGGCCTGAACCGCCTGCTGTGCCTGATTCTTCTTGTCGGCCAGTTGCTTGAGCGCGGGCGTAAGTGGGGACGGATTTTCCTGCGCTGCGCGGAAAGCATCGAAGAATGCCAGGTCGACTTCATGGTCCGCAATCTTCTCGGCCTGGCGTGCCAGATCTTTCTCTTCCTGGGTATATGCCAGAGCCCCATCTCGCCGCGCAGTCTGCAGCGGCCGCTGATCCACCAGGGGCCGCTGCACTGCGGGAGCGTTCCGCGCCAGAAGTTTCTTGCTGCTTGGCCTTTTGGCCGCTACTTCGGCTTCCCCCGCCTGTCCCAGGTCTCGTGTCCGCAGCAATCCTATGACGGCCGCAAGCATCAGCAGCAGCAATACAATCCCGGTAATCCAGTGACGAACTTTCATGAAGAATGAGCAGCGGTGTCGAGATGTAGCTGGCTACGTCTCGCCATCCTTAGCAAACAATGTAGCAAGAAAAGCGGGCGGGAGAAAACCAGAGGGCCGCCGTGTACGTGAGAAGACGACTCCAGGGGGCGCATCGCGTAGTGAGTCAGCAGTCAAGAATCAAATTCCTAGGGCACCCAATCCGCAATAAAGATATTCGTTTCGTGCGGCGCCTTGGCGTTGCGGTTCGAGGCCCACACCAGCTTCTTGCCGTCGGGGCTGAACATGGGGAAGCCGTCGAAGCCGTCGCTATAGGTGACGCGCTCGAGGCCAGTGCCGTCGGAATTGATTAGCCACAGTTCGAAGTTGCCCATGCCGCCGGTGGCATGCGTGTCGGGATCGTAATTCGAGGAAAAGACAATCCGCTTGCCGTCGTTGAGAAAGCCGGGGCCAAAACTTGCCGCGCCCAGGTGCGTAATCTGGCGCTTGGCGCTGCCGTCGGCCTTCATGATCCACAGTTCGAGTGACGTGGGCCGGATGAGGTTCTGCTTGAGCAATTCTTTGTAGTCGCTGATCTCTTTTTCGGTCTGAGGATGATAGGCCCGGTAAACAATCCACTTGCGGTCGGGCGAGTAGTATGGGCCGCCGTCATAGCCGAGTTCATGCGTGAGTTGCTTGACGTGCGTGCCGTCGGCGTCCATCGAGTAAATGTCGAGGTCACCGTTGCGCAGGGAAGTGAAGACGATCTTTCTCCCGTCAATCGAGATCGTTGCCTCTGCGTCGTAGCCCGGCGTGTTGGTGAGTTGCTTGAGGTCAGAGCCGTCGGGGTTGGCGGTGAAGATGTCGTATCCCGCATAGACCCCCCAGACATAGCCTTTGGAGAAGTCTGGGCGCGGCGGGCACTCGGGGCTGGCTAGGTGCGTGGAGGAAAACAGAATCTTCTTGCCGTCGGGATAGAAATAGCTGCAGGTGGTGCGTCCCTTGCCGGTTGAAACCATGTGCTGGTCGCTGCCGTCGATGCTCATGATAAAAATCTGATCGCACTTCACGTCACCGTGGGAGGACTGGAAGATCAGCTTGCTGCCGTCGGCGGAGAAATAGGCTTCGGCATTCTGTCCGCCGAAGGTGAGTTGGCGAACGTTGCGGAGGTGCTTTTCCTGGGGCGTGGCTAGATCGGGTGGATTCGATGTCTGCGCCGAAGTACGAGACCCAATTGCGACAAGGCTTAGAAGAATTGCGAAGATTTGTTTCATGGAATGCCGCTAGTGTAGCAAAAGGTGGGGCAGGGCTTCAGCGCCTGCATTAGGCCAACGGGCTTGTTCGCGCCTGAACATTACGCTTGCATTTGTTGCCTGCACTGCCTACAATTAATGCATGCAATACACAATCCGCAATGTGCCGGATACTTTGGACGAAGCGCTTCGGAGGGCCGCGCGCGAGCGGGGCAAAAGCCTGAACGAAGTAGCGATTGAAGCCTTGGCGCGGGGCGCTGGTGTCACGGGGGAACGCGTCCGGCAACGCGACCTCACTGGCATCGTGGGAACCTGGCGAGAAGATCGCGCTTTCGATAGCGCCCTGGCAGCGCAGGACACTATCGATGAAGAGATGTGGCGGTGAGGCTGGCGCTCGACACGAACTGCTATAGCGACCTGTGCCGGGGCGATGCGTCTGTCGCCGGAGCGGTCGAACTCGCCGATGAAGTCTGGCTGCCCTTCATCGTGCTGGGAGAAGTGCGGGCCGGATTCGCGGTCGGGAGTCAGGGGCCGCGCAACGAGGCTGTCCTGCGCCGTTTTCTGCTGAAGTCGGGCGTCGGTGTGCTGTATGCAGATGAACAGACCACGCATCATTACGGCGCTGTTTACCGGCAACTGCGGAAGCAAGGCACTCCCATCCCGACCAACGATATGTGGATCGCGGCCCTCGTCCTGCAACATTCGCTTGTCCTGTGTGCCCGCGACGCGCACTTTGATGTGCTTCCGCAGTTGCCGCGCGTGTAGGGAATTGACCGAACTTGCGATTGGAGGCGACGAATGCACATGCAGTATTTTGGCGATTCGTATGACATCGTGAAGCAATCCCTTATCCACTGGCTTGGACGGTTTGGAGATTGGTCCGTCCACCCGATGCTGACTGAGTCTGCGACCGCCCAGCAGGTCGAGCGATTCGAGTGGTTTCTTGGTGCCCGCGTGTTATCCACAGAGGTGCTGACCACAAGCACGAATCGCGAGTCCTACCTTTCCTGTGGTACAGAATGCGGAAATCTATTCTTGGATCCCGATACCGGCTTCAGGTCGCGCGAGGGAGGCACGCGTGCCCCAAGGACCAAGTACCTGTTCGCGCATGAACTCGTGCGCCTTACTGAACAGCGTTGCAGGGCACTAACTCTTGTCTTTGACCAAAGCCTTCCTCGAGGGAAAGAGAACGATTATATGGAGCGTAAGCTCGCGGATCTTCGAGCTAACGGAATTCATTGCTTCGCTTACATGTCGCATGCATGTTTCATCGTGGGTGGTCGCGACGAAGTGCTGGTCCGTCACGCATTCGATTGCGTGGTTACTGAGTCTAGATTGCCGGAAGCCCGCTTCCTGTCCGGACGGGCTGCTACTTCCGAAAGTGATTGCTGATCGCTTCCGCCTGCACCCGGGTCACCACCGCCGACAACGCTGCTGGGTCGGCCTGCTTCACGGCCTGCAAACTGCCGAAGTGTTCGAGTAGACGCCGGGTTGTACTCTCGCCTACGCCGGGAATCTCTAACAGCTCTGTGGAGCGGTCGCGCATTTGACGGCGCTTGCGATGGAAGGTGACGGCGAAGCGGTGGGCTTCATCGCGAATCAGTTGAATCAGGTGCAGCACGGGTGAGTGATGATCGAGTGCGATCGGATCTTTCTCCTGGCCGTAAACGTAGAGGATCTCTTCGCGCTTGGCGATGGCGGCGAGCGGCTGGTTGATGATCTCAAGCGATTCCAGCGCCTCGGCCGCGGCGTGCAACTGGCCTAGCCCGCCGTCGATGAGGACGAGGCTGGGCATGGGTTTCTTTTCTTCCTGAACACGCTTGTAGCGGCGCGCGACCACCTCGCGCATGGAGGCGAAATCGTCGACGCCTTCGACGGTGCGGATGATGAACTTGCGGTAGTCCGATTTCTTCATCTTGCCGTCTTCCCACACTACCATCGAGGCCACAGTCTCCGCGCCTTGAATGTGCGAGATGTCGAAGCATTCGATGCGCTTGGGCAGTTCCGGCAGGCTGAGAACATCCCGCAATTCTTCCTGGATGGCTTTGGCATTGGGTTTCAGCACGCGGAAGCGCTGATCGTAGGATTGCTTGGCGTTGGTGCCGGCAAGGTCGATGAGCGCGCGCTTGTCGCCGCGCTGCGGAACCAGGATGTGGACACGGGCCGCGCGCGTGGTCTCGCCTGCGGCTTGGTCGGAGAGTAGGTCTTCTAAAGCTTCACGGTCTTCGAAGTCTATGGGGACGTAGAGATTGCGCGGCACGTAGGGCTGGCCTATGTAGAGTTGCTTCAGTAGAGCGGAGAAGAATTCGCCTGGGTGGAAGTCTGTGGCACGTGCAGGCTCGCTGCGCTCGCCCGGACGGACGAGGGCGTCCGTCCCTTCACGGTTCGTGTCTTCGACTGCATCTGAGGCGATCTCCGGCAGATCCTCCCAGAAGAATTCGCGGCGGTCTACGACGCGGCCGCCGCGCATGTGGAACAGGTTTACGGCTAGCATGCCGTTTTCATAGTGGTATCCGAAGACGTCGGCGTCGTCGCCTTCGGCGGCGGCTATGCGTTGGCGTTCTTGCAACTGCTCGACCGTCGAAATTAAATCTCGATAGCGGGCTGCGCGCTCATATTCTTCCGCAGCGGCGGCTTGTTCCATGCGCTGGTTTAGCGACTTGCTCAAATCGGTGGGACGGCCTTCCAGAAAAAGCTTCACGTCGCGAACTGCTTCCTGATATGCGTCGGACGTGGTCAAATCCTGCACGCACGGGCCCAGGCAGCGCTTGATGTAGTACTGGAGGCACGGACGCGGATGAAAGCGGGTGAGGTCCACCTTGCAGGAAGGAATCAGAAAATTGCGGTGGATGAGATCGACGATGCGGTAGGCGAGGTTGGCAGGGAAGTAGGGGCCATAGTAGGCGCTGCCGTCTTTGCGCAGGCGGCGCGTGACGTAGACGCGAGGCCAGCGCTCGCCCAGCGTGAGCTTTACGTAGGGGTAGGTTTTGTCGTCGCGCAGCAGAATGTTGAAGCGCGGCTTGCGTTGCTTGATGAGATTGTTTTCGAGCGCGAGGGCTTCTTTGTTGTTGGCCACGACGATGTAGTCTACGTCGACGGCCTCGCGCACCAGCGTGCCGGTTTTTGCGTCTTCCCAGCGGCCTTCGTGGAAGTAGCTGGCGACGCGGCTGCGCAGGTTCTTGGCCTTGCCCACGTAGATAACTTCGCCCTCGGCGTTCTTGTAGAGGTACACGCCGGGTTCGGTGGGGATGGTGCGGATTTTCTGGAGAAGGTCCATGCGTGCCGCGAGGCTTAATTGTATTTGATAAAAAAGCCCGCGCGCCGGTGCGCGGCGTCATTGCAAGCGTAAAGCCGGGATGCCTTCAGAAACAGTGATTGCGCTCTGGAAACCGGTGATTGTGCGTGTTACACTTATTGCATATGGGTCAGACACTTACAATTCGTCTTACAGACGAGCTCCTGACTTGGCTGAAGGAAACATCGCGCCAGACCGGTGTACCGATGGGCCGACTTGTCCGTGAACAACTCGAGAGCGCCAAGTCCAACGGAAGAAAGCAGCCATTCCTGCGGCACTTGGGAGCGATCAGCGGCAAGCCCCCTGATCTCTCGTCTCGAAAAGGGTACTCTCGACGATGAAGGGCATCGCCGATACCGGCTTCATCGTGGCTGCTGGCAGTCGCGATGACAGCCATCACGCTTGGGCAACCGAACTCGCGAAAGCCGTCACCGAGCCTTTGCTCACCTGTGAGTCGGTTCTCAGCGAGGCGGCATTCCAACTTGAGTCGAGTTCCTACGTGTTATCCCTGGTGGAACACGGCTTATTGCAAGTGGCCTTTGATTTTTCCGAAAACATTCCACAACTGCGCGAGTTGGCGCGACGCTATGCCGATCGCAAGCCGGATTTGGCAGATCTGTGTCTCATCCGCATGAGTGAGATCTATCCTCGCCACTCCGTCATTACGATCGATGAAAGCGATTTCCGCGTCTATCGCAAGAACAAAAGGGAAATGATCCCGCTCATCTACCCGCCGCGAGGACATTGAAGTTCGAGGCCCCGACTGGTCCTTTGGTGTATAAAAATTCCATCCCGTGTGTGAGGTTTGCGTTGCCTGGGCCGTTAGCGGTTACCGGGCGCCTGCCTAGGCTGCCCCGCAACTCCTTGAAAACGTATATACTTATCTCGGTAGTTTGCTGTATGGCAAACTGGCCCGTCCCGTGCAAAAGTAATGGGCGGGACTAAGTAAGCATTGAGTTTTCCCAGGGCCTGCAAGACAGTGAATTCCGCGCACGGGCGAGCCCGATTGCGCTGAGACAAGAAATCTAAGGAGCTCTCCATTATGACCCGCACTTCGTTAGTGATTTTCCTCGCAGTCAGCATGGCAGCCACGGTTGGCTGCACCAGCAAGAACTATGTGAAGCAACAGACCACGCCGCTGATCAACAAGACCAACGAACTGGACGACATGACGGCAAAGAACAGCAAGGACATCAAGGACGTTGATGCCCGTGCGCAGGCCGGCATCCAGGCCGTGAATGCCAAGACGGCAGATGTGGAACAGAAAGCACAGGCCGCTGGACAGTCGGCGTCATCGGCGCAGCAAGTCGCCGACGCAGCCAACGGCCGCGTGGGCGTGCTGACCAACACCGTGGCCAATCTGGATAACTATCATCCGGTCGCGGAGACGTCAGTGAAGTTTGGTTTCAACAAAGACAACCTGACGCCGAAGTCGAAGGAAGCGCTGGACCAGTTGGCGGGGAGCATTGCCAGCACCAAGGGCTACATCATCGCTCTGGAAGGCAGTACGGACTCTGTCGGTTCCGCGGATTACAACTATGACCTGAGCCAGCGCCGCGCGAACTCGGTGATCCAGTATCTGGCGTCGAAGTACAACGTGCCGGCCCACAAGATTTACGTCATCGGTCTGGGCAAGGACAAGCCGGTGGAGACGAACAAGACCAGAGAAGGCCGCGCCGACAACCGCCGCGTGGATGTCCGCTTGATGACCAACACAGTGGGCGACACGACGCAGCCCAGCACGACGCCGACCACGACGGGGCAGAATAATCCGTCGTCGTTGTAGTTGGGATTAAGTTTTTCCTCCTCCCTGGAGGATTTCGCCAAACAGGCCGCTCAAGGCCTCCCCCTTGAGCGGCCTGTATTTTTTTGGACGGGATATTTTGTGCGGGCCGTGCGTGAACGACGCGGTAAAATAATGCTATGCCACGTTGGGTTTATTTCGGTTTGCTGCTGGTACTGAGCAGCCTTGTGTGGGCGCAGCAGAAGCCGGCACCGCCCACGCCGCCGCCCGCATCTTCCTCTTCTCCCTCATCCTCTGCATCCTCTGCTCCGGCTTCTGCTGACAAGCAGGACCCTTCCGGGTTGAGCCGCGATCTATCTTTTCCGGAGGACGATCCGGCGAATCCTGCGCCAGCGACCGATGCCGCGAAGAACGATGCTGCGAAGAAGCGCGCGCCGAGCATGGCGCCGCCGCGCTCCGATCGCGTGCAGGCGGACGATTTAGGATCGGGCGTTGGAGAAAGCTCCAGCAAAGATACGCAGGTGGATTTGAGCCCTCCGGCGGACGATGCCAAGACGCATCCGCAGAGTTCGGCGGCGGTGGCTGATGCGGAGGCGACGGTCTTGAGCGGCGGGGTTAGCGAATTTCATACCTGGGATCCGCACAAGGCGGCGAAGAGCGTGGAGGTGGGCGACTTCTACTTTAAACGCAAGAACTACCACGCCGCCGAGGACCGCTACCGGGAAGCGTTGCGCTACAAAGACAACGATGCGGTGGCGACGTTTCGGCTGGCAGTATGCCTGGAAAAGCTGGGGATATTAGATGACGCGCGCGCCGAGTATGAGAGTTATTTGAAGATTCTGCCGCATGGCCCGCAGGCCATGGAAGCGCAGAAGGCGATTGACCGGTTGAAGGCGGAGACGGCGGGGACGAAGCTGGCACAGTAGTCGGGGAAAAATCCGGGCAGGTTCAGGCTTTGGAACGGACGCTAAGCCGGGCTGCGGGTTTTGGTTTCGAGTGATTGCCTCGCGCGGCGGCGGAATTCGCTCTCGAATCCGCCCCACCGTTGCTTACCTTGCTGTGTGCGGCTTCTCCCAGGATCAGGTGCGCGGGCCACTTCGGGCCGGAAAATGCCTTGCCCCGCGATCGGGCGGCCTGCGCGATGATAGCCTCGACCGCGTCGAGACAAGCGTGGAACATTTGTGTGCGCAGTGGACCGACAACTCCTCCCCGGATCAGCAGCATCGCGGTGCCGTGCATTAGCGACCAGAGCGAGAGCATAAGCCGAGTGTGTTGACGAGGAGTTCCGCCCAGGCGTTCCGCCAGTCGCAGCCGCAGGAGATTGAAGGAAGGCCAAGGTTCGTGCAGAGATGGAGACTGGGCGAATCCGTCGAAGAGCACTTCATAAGCGTGGGGATGCTCCATGGCAAATTCGAGATAGCGTTCACAGGCTTGGGTGAGGGACCGGGTGCGGCTGAGGTTGGCGAAGAGCTCGGCTCGGGTGTGCAGGCGGACGGCGCGAAGAATATCGTTGCGGTCGTGGTAGCGCTCGTAAACGGTGGGGGTGGTGGTGCCGGCCGCGTTGGCGACGCCGCGCATGGTAAGGGCCTTTTCGCCGCCCCGGGCCCAGAGGCGGCAGGCGGCGTCAAGGATGCGTTTTTCGAGTTGAGGGTCCGCTTGTCTGGGCAAACAACCGCCTCCGTACCGCCAGGATCATTGCAGGGGCCCGACTGCTTTGACTATGTCTAACTAACATCGTACAATTTATTCACACTAGCAATAGCTTTAATCCAGTAGGCTGCGCCCTGCCGGAGCCACCAGGGTTGATCTCTGACAGCCCTCCCCAAAATCAAAGTGGCTCCGGGAGGCGCACGCCGATCCCCCCGTCCCAATTGGCAGTTCAGCGGGCTGAACCGCAGGAATAGTATTGTGTGACCCCACTCAAGAACCCGCGCCACAGGCCTATTTCTCCACCCGTATGAAGGCGCCGGTTGAGGCGTCGACCGCAACCGTCAGCTTGGCTGTTTCGCGAGATGCACCGTAGATCACGTGCCAGATGAGTTGGTTGGTATTGTGGTTCCAGTCGCAGATGTACTGCACGGGAGTGGCGGGATCTTTTTCCAGAATTTTGTCGCCGTCATGTTTTTGGGCCTCGGTAAAGGCCTGATCTGTGTCGATCTTGAGGAAGGCCACGTCAAACACCTGGGTGGAAGCGTTGGTAGGGCTGTAGGCGTCTTCGTTGCCGGGAGAGACGCCTCGGGAGGGAGCATCGGGGGCGTTGCTGCCGGACCAGAAAAACGGCTTCACGCCGCGTTGGGTTGCGGAAGCGTAGCTGGCGCGCCAGATCGTGGACTTGCCATCCTGGCCATTGCTTTCGTTTGAAGCAGTGGACTCGATGCGAAAGGGTTTTACGTCCGCCGCATAAGCGCGAGCCGCGATATAGGTTTTGTAAAAGGCCGCACGTCCGGTGAGCAGTTCGGGAGGCTTGGGTTCCGGCTTGGGCTGAGGCTTGGGAGGGGTCGAGTTGCAAGCCGCAAGCAGAGTGAGGGCACCGGCGAGTAGGGCGGTAAAAGCGACCGGGACGCGCCCCGGGCCGAGAACATTTCTTCGCGGCGTAACTTCTCTTCGGAACCTGGCTTGACTTGCTCTTGCAGCGACTGCCGTGTCTACCGTGGCCTTTGGCGGCACAAAGTCCCGCAGCTTCATGGCGACCTTCCTGTTATAAATTAGGATGTTTTATTTGTTGCGCAACATTCTACCTGAAGCGCGCGGCACCGAGGAGTAGTGCAATGGATTCCCGTCTGGAACAATTGAAACAAGCCCTGGAGTCGGCGGTGGAGGGCATGTCGAGCGAGCAGTTGAGCTGGCATCTCGCGGAAAAGTGGTGCGCCGCGGAAGTGCTAGAGCACTTGTACCTGACTTACACGGGCACGATCAAGGGATTTGAGAGAGTGATGGCCGCGGGCAAGCCGCTGGCGACGCGGGCGTCGCTGAAGC
Organism: Candidatus Dormiibacterota bacterium; assembly: GCA_035566655.1. Classification (GTDB taxonomy): domain Bacteria; phylum Acidobacteriota; class Terriglobia; order Terriglobales; family Acidobacteriaceae; genus Sulfotelmatobacter. The sequence goes on along the minus strand of DATMQT010000077.1, from coordinate 121,277 downwards.
AGCGCGTGCGAACCGTGGTGGTCGTGGGATTCGGCCACCTGCCTGAGGGACGGAAAGCGCCGGAGAACACGCGGCCCAGAGGCCGGGCGGCGGAGCAAGTGAGGGACGAAGTTGGGGCGAAGCTTGCGGCGATGGATGCCATCATGGCGCAGTGCGAGGCGCGTTTCGGGTGTGGCGTCAAGTTGCTCGACCATCCGATTCTGGGTCCGTTGACCGCGACGCAGTGGAGGAAATTCCATCTGGTGCACGGACGGCATCACCAGAAGCAGCTTCTCCGGCTGCGGAAACACGCGCAGCAAATCGCCTGATCTCACTAGTCAGGAATCATGGAGGAGGGAACGCCGGCTTTGCGGGCTCCTTCCTTCATTTCGTCAAGTTTCGCCTTGGCGTCGTCGACCGCTTTCTGCTTGTCGGCGATTTTCTGCTTGTACTCTGCGTCCTGCTTGTCCCACGCGGCTTCGTTGCGGATGCGGTTGCCCGCATCGGCGTACATGGCGGCGGCGCGGAGCTGGTATTCGCGCTGGAGCACGTCGAGTTCGCGCGCTGCCAGGTCAATCGAATCTTTCTGCGCGGTCAGCTTGTCCTGCCAGCCTTTCCATTCCGCCTGCTTCTTGGCCTGCTCGTCTTCAGGCTTGGCTGCGGCGGGCTTGGCACCAGCAGCGTCTTTGTCGTCAGCGGGAGCCGGGACGATGGCATCTGCGGCCGGCTTTTGGCCTACGACGGAGAGCTTGTCCTCCGTGGGCAGATTGTCGTTGTCAAAGACTTTAGGCTTGGCTTTGGCGGCGGCCGGGTCCTTGCGGACCTTGCGGGCATAGTCGCCCAGCGGCGGCTGATCCGGGGACTGCTTTGGGGCCTGTGCTCCGGCGAGGGAACCCAGCAGGAGGGTGGACAACGCGACTACCAATCCGATGTATGTGATGCGCTTCATAGATTCATCCTTTACTTGCACTTAGTTTACGCTGCTACTTGCACTTGCATTGCCTCGCTCAGTATCACTACAAATATCAGTCTTCAAGTCTTGCCCGTGGCTGCGATGGCCCGGGTCGCCGTGCCCGCAGCGTTGCGTTTTGTGGCCAGAAAACCTCCAATGTGGCGGTCGAGACGCGCCGCTTCGCTGGCGATGTCGGCGGCCAACTGCGGAGCCAGTTCCGGTTCGCGGTTCCGCGCCAACTGCTGGGCGTATCCGGCGATGGTGGTTAGAGAGGTGCGCAGCTCGAGCGCCATCTCGGCTGAAATCTCACCGTGCAACTGTTGCTGGTGGCGAATCTGCTCAAATTCGCTGCGATCGCTGATCAGGCAAGCGGCTCCGAGCAGGCCGCCATCGACTGCGGGCACAGGCGAAACAGTGACCGCGATGCGAAGCTTCTGGCCCGCAGGAGTCGTGTAATCGGCTTCGAGTTGACGGCACTTGCTGCCTTCCCGCAAGACGGCGTTGATTTCTTCCGTGAGCCGCCCGGGTAAGTCTCCCAGGCCATCGGAATAGACCTCGGAAGAATGGGGCGAGCAGACTATGGCGCTGCGAAAGATGTCTGCCGCACTCATGCCCGAGGGTGAGTGGAACCCCAAGATTTGCTTGGCAGCAGGATTGGCTTGCTTCACCAGTCCGTTGGTGCCGAAGACCAACACTCCGGAGGAAAGATTGGAGAGCACGGTCTGACTGAAATTCTCTGTGGTCCGGGCGCGGCGTTGTTCGGCCAGGTTCTGCACCTGCAACTCGTGTTTCTGCTGCTTCAGTTGCTGGATGACGGTGTTGTAGAGATGGAACGGCAGAGTCTCGAGAGTGGGGGCGGCAGCGGAATCGAGATCGGCCTCGGCGGAGATGTTGCGGCGCAAGGCGCGCATCAGCCAGATGGCAAAGACGAATGCGATGGCCGCGGCAAAGAAAACCAGGCCGGCGCGGAGGAAAAGCGGGTTGGCCATCAGCTTTACCACCAGAGCCTCCCGTACCAGCTCAAGAACTGGTTGCCGACGAACAGCGCTATCAATGCCATACTGCCGAGGAACACGCCGAAGGGCATTTGATAATGGCGATAGACCATTTGCGCGGACTGCCATCCCCGGCGGCGCGCCGCCTCAAGGTTGGCGAACCGGCGCGTGAAGCGATGAGTGCGCTTGATCCAGACTACGAGCACCGTCGTCAGACCAAATAGCGATCCTGCGAGCGATGCGGCAAAAATGGTGAGGACGGTGAGCTTGATGCCTAGAAAAGCTCCCACCATGGCCATGAGTTTCACATCGCCGAAGCCCATGCCTTCGGCTCCGCGCCAGCGCAGGTAGGCTGCGCCCGCGCCGTAGATAAACGAAGCACCGAGGGCCGCGCCCAGCAGGGAATCGATCACGGAAAGCATGCGGGCTGAGATGTCCGCGCTGAATGGAAGGTTCAGCACTCCCGGCAGAAATTGCGAAGCCAGATCGTGTACCGGAACCAGCTGGCTGAACAGCACGCCGAGCGCGAGGCCGGGGAGCGTTAATTTATCGGGCAGCAGCTTGGTTTCGGCGTCGGTAAAGATGAGGCCGAGCAGAAGGAATCCGAAGACGCAGTATTTCAAGGTGGCGAGAGTGAATCCGGAATAAGCGTAGCAGCCGAGAAAAAGAGTACCGGTGAGCACTTCGACAAACAGATAGCGGGCTGAGATTCTGGCCTTGCAGTGGCGGCATCGGCCTCGAAGAAACAGCCAACTCACTACCGGCAGATTGTCATAGAAGGCGATCGGCTGTTTACAGTGCGGACAGGCGGAACGCGGCGTCACCACGGATAAGTCCAACGGAAGGCGATGGATACACACGTTCAGAAAGCTGCCAAAGGCCAGCCCGAGGACAAAAATCGCCAATGCGAGAAATGGATCCACTGAGTCTTTTGGGCGTTACGCGAGAAGTGCGCACGCGCTTGCACGCACACATCTTCCTGAGAACGCAGATATTGCCAGTACTTGAGTGGATTATAAGGCTGCGCAGGCAGGGAGGACTAAGGTACTGAAGTCACTGTCCAAACGGCCAGGGGTGGGGAGATGGTCAGAGTCAACGGGGGCGGCGACGGGCCAGGACCCCTCGATCTCAGGGCACGGTAAACCGCAACAACTCGCCTTCGAGAGGGACGGCGGAAGGCTCATGGGCGGGGAGTCGTCCGTGCCATTGGCTCCAGTTACGGGGTATGAGGCGGGTTTCTGGCTGGGGCAGTTCCAGCCATCTTTCGCCGGTCTGCTCCCGCATGAAGACCGAAAAGGCGGAACCTGCAACCCTGTCGGACGGGAGTACGCTCCACTCAAACAGACTTGCCTGCAGGCTCTCAGTGATGGATTCCCCCGGCTGCATGCAGAGAATCCAGTTGTGGCGCGAAAGATCGAGATAGTGAATCGCCGGCTCATCTCTGTCGGCGGCCACGATGCGCGCTCCGTATTCGCAGGCGATGCGCCGAGTGGCGTCGGTAGAGTGATGGTCTACGATCAGGATTTCGGCGCAGGGAAGAATCATTTCAAGAGTGCGCCCCAGGCGTAAGGCATCATTCTCGGTGTGCAACAACGCCGTGATTGGAGGCATGGAGAGGGATAGCCGTGCCTCCAGAGTGTACGACGAAGGGAACGACTGCGCATCACTCTGTGGTCGCGGCCGTCGACGGCGATGTGCCCAAGCGCATCGAGCGCCCAAACATCAGGCCGGTTTCCACCTCGACCGGGTGCCCGTCCCGTTGGTATGGCTTGAATCTCCATTGCCTGAGGGCGTCGGTGATGATTTTTGCCTGATCGGGAAATGCGCTTAGAAAGTGAATGTGTTTAACCTTGCCTTCTTTGTCGATGATGATTCTGACAGGAACCGCGTTGAACTTGTGCTCAGTGAAGGTGGGATCAACTCGTGCTATGACGCTTTCGTCGCGGGCGTAATCCTTGATGCAGACTGGGGCAGTGCCCCCGCCTGCGGGCCCCGTTTCCATGGGCAACTTCATCTTGTTCAGATCGAGGACCAGGTTTTCCAGCAGCTTGGTGTCGCGGCTGGTCAGCACTATTTCCACCGAGTGGCAGCGAATCTCGGTGGCAAAGACGTACCAATGAAGGTCCGCTACAGGAGACCAGTAGGCGAAGAAAGTAAACGAGCGGCCGGCAATCCGGGTGGGACTGGGCGGCATTTCTACTTTGTAATCGGCCTGAAGGTGGTCTTTCGAGTAATTGATAAGTTCCAGTGCGGTAGACCCCGGGAGAGTCGTGAAGAATAAATCCTGCGCCGTAACCAGGATCGTTCCTCGAGCTGGGCCTTTGAATGTGTCCCCTGGCTTGAGTTGCAAGAGCACATAGCGGCCGCTATCCGAAGGGGGTGGGCCTTTATATTTCTCGATCCAGTCGGAGGGAAGAGGGTAAGTCATATCGAAATATTGGTCGCTAAAGACATTGCTGTTCACGCTTCCGCCTTCCGGCACCGGAGTGACGGAATCACTAGCGCTCGACCAGGCGCCTTTTACCAGGATGACTCCCTGGGGGACCTTCGCTCCGGGCTGTATGGTGCTGGAAAAGTCGCCGCCGTTCTTGGGGACGGTTTGCGTTTTGGCGGCTTGGCCCGAGACCGTTAATGGCACGGTCAGGACGAAGCCAATCAGAACACGCAGGAGTCCCAAATACATATTTCTCCTCCAATCCAGTGCCGGCGAGTGGAAGTCTGGCGAGACGCCTGTATGTCTCGCCAGAATCGTAAAGTGATTACAGGGATCGCAGGAAATCCAATATTTCCTGCTGTTGAGTGGTTGAGAGGTTGTCGAAGTTGTACTCGACAGTATTAGCTTCGCTGCCGTTGCTGGCGTGATCTTCAATCGCGGTGATCAGGTTCGTGGTGCGGCCATCGTGCAGCAGGAAGATGCGCTGCCCCAAGCCCCACAGTGGAGCGGTGCGGAACTGGTCGCCGCCTGCGCCGCCCTGCGAGACGTTATCCGCCAGGCCAGAACCCATGTGATGGATCGCAATATCAGAGAACGCATTCACGGGAGCCCTACTCAATGATGAGGTAAAGTTAGACACCTGCGTCGTTCCGACGGTTGGGTTGTGGCAGGTGGCGCAGCCGATAGAGCTGAACAAGGAGGCCCCAGCGGAGATCGTACTGGAACTGATGGTCGATCCGTTCAGCACTACACTGCCCGTTGGCGGCGGCGCCAGGGCGCGCATGAAATTGGCAAAGGCCGAAACGTCATCCAGCACCGCTGAGTTCGGCGTGGACGATGGGTTCGAGTTATCCTCGGGATAACCGGTTCCGGTAAGGTTCACGCAGTTCGAAGGCAGTCCCGTGAGACCCGTGCCGCCGCCGCCGTCTTCTCCGGGCAGGGGGCGATCCTGGGTGAAGAGGAGGTTGCTGATGCCCATCTCGACGTTGTAAGCCTCGCCGGCAAAGATGTGCAGCGACTTGTTCTGTGCCTTCCAACCGAAGCGGCTGATGGTCCCGTCGTTGCCGTTGTGATTGAAAGAGCCGGAGATGCCAAGATTGTTGTTGTTATTCACCAATTGATTGCTCAACAGGGTTGAGTCGTCCAGATTCTCAATCAGGCCCGCTCCAAAAACGGGTGTGGGAATGCGGAAAATAATGTTGCCGTATGCCCCCGCAGTAGTGAAGCTGGGCTGCGGCAAGCTGCAGGTTCCGGCATCGGAGCGGCCACTCACCGTGAACAGAGTCTCAACTCCGCCATTGGGAGAGTTGTAGTTCGGTGTGCCGTTGCTGTTAAAGAAGAACGGGAACCGGGCCTCGAGGGTTGGGCCAGTGGCGGTTATGAAGTAAGGAGTGGTGTCTTTGGGTGCGGTCCCGTTACTGGTGAAACTGAACTGGGGATTCATGGCAGCGCCAGTTCCACCGACCGCAGGCTGCGCGTGGCATGAACTGCACTGATTTGAGTTAAACCGCGGTCCCAGGCCGTTGTTGCCGGTCGGGCTGTTGGAAACGGATTCTATATCCTGGAAGCGCTTTTGACCGTCGGTGAAAAAGGCCAGGATCCCGGAGGGGCTGTCCGAGGACACCGAAGAAAGTGCGGCGCCGGTACCCCGATTGGCACTCTGAACTCCGGGATCGGTTTGGGCAAATGCCATTCCAGCAAGGAACAGTAATGCCAGAGTAAAAACTGACGCAAGCTTAGCTATCTTGATCACGAATCCTCCTTGTAGGTGCTTTTCTGATTTTTCCGCGGGCGCTTGTCTCGGGACCTTTGTCGAAAGGCAGGGGACCGACATCCCGGGGTACAGGCGGTAGAAATGGGAACTTGCGTTCCCCGCCGGGAGCGGGGAATTCATCGAGCGGAGCACGGCTCCTCCTTATCAGCTTTGGATTACGGCCAGGGACCGCATTGGCGCGGAAATGCACGGCTGAGTCCGAACAGTGAGGGCGCAGGGGTGCTCGGAATCAGTGTTGGACTTTCTAGCGCAGATTTCCTCCGGCGCAACAAAAATATTTGTGCGTTACGGAGATAGAACAATTGATATCGGCCGAGGCATCGAGATCGTCAGATTTTTCTTACAGATACGCCGTGCTTCTGGCGGGCCCTCTGGAATCGCGGCACAACGTGAAGAAATGACTCGCGTGTTCCAAAAGCCGAAACTCGGAGGTTCATCCATCTGTGCGGTCGAATGCTATTGCGAACCGCTGAGCTTAGGACGTGTGAGATTCGTGTCCGGCGGCTTGCTCACGGTGAGCGGAGCTTGCAGAGTAAAGTTCAGCACGGTCTCTGACGGCAGCTTAATCTGCTGGCCTTTGCTGGCGGCCTGCGCGCCTCCACCAACGCCGGCGCCTGCCGCGCTGCCGATGGCCGCTCCCTTGCCTCCGCCTGCGATTGCGCCAATGATGCCGCCCACGATCGCCCCGCCGCCGACCTTTTCGGCGGTATTCTTGCCGCGCGATTTGCCTTCCTTCCTGTATTGATCGGTCTGAAGGTCGTAGCTTTTTCCGTTCGCGGTGATGCTATCGAGTTGCAGCACCACCAGCGACTGCCCTTTGAACTTGCCTGCGCTTCTGAGATCGACGATGTGACCGGAGATGTCGGTACCTGTCGGAATAGCTACAGTCCCTTCGGCGGAGAGGGGTGTGTTTAGAGAGGCGTGAAAAGTATCTCCGGGCTGGTTCTTTTCGCTGTCGATGCTGTCGATCAGGCGGATCGAGATGGATGTGCCCTGCTCAATCGTAAGCTTCGCCGGTGGCGCGGGAGCGGCTGGAGGAGGTGCCGATGATGCTGTATCGGCCGGCGGGGGCGCCGGCGGCTGGGAATTCTCGGCGACCGTGTCTGCCTCCGGAGTGGACGGAGGGACCTCATACATCGTGTCATGAGAGGCGCGCGCTTCCCGGGGCTTCTTGCCCGGTGCTGGCTTGCCGGTTTGGGGTACCGAAGGCGTTGCCTTCGCGAGTCTATTCTCTGCGGTTCCAGGCGCAGGGGCGGTAGCCGCCGGGGCGCTACCCACTTGCAGATTGTTGACGACTTCCTTCACACCCAACACGGATGCAGTCTGCCGGGCCGCGGCCGTGCGCTGGGCATCGCTGTCCACGAATCCGGCCAACGTTACCACGCCATCGCTGGTTTGCACGGTGAGTTGCTTGCTGGAGAGACCGGAGTCCTGGCTGAACTTGCTTTGTATCTCGCTGGAAATCTTCGCGTCATCCGGTTTCCGCGCGCAGCCCAGGCTCGAGGCCAGGATTGCTGCGAGAAGAAACGCCAGAGCTAGGGAGACTCGGTTCATGACCAGACTCCTGAGAAAGCCGGGATAGAGTCACGTTGCCTGCCTAACAGTTTAGATGCTACGGGCAAATTTGCGCGGGTAATTTAGGAGAGTTGGTTTTTTAGTGGATGAACTTGTAGTCGACGATGGAAGCGGCGAGAAGGCCGGCGCCGTCTTCCGTGTCTTTCTCCGGATTCTGCTTTTTCTTGGTTTGCGTGTCTCTGGACCGGATGACGCGGCCCTGGCAGAGCACATTGCGGTTCTTTTGGCCGGAGATTTCCTCCGGCATCTCAAACACCATCTCGATCAAAGCATTCACGGGCAATTGCCGCGGTCCTTGAAACAGCAGGCCGGTCTGGCTGAGGTTTTCGATTGTGCCCTCGTGCCATGTACTGGTGCTGTTCACGCGATAGCGCAGGGCCACGTCCAGCTTCAGGCGGCGGGCGCGCGGTGTCCAGGATGGCCGTTTCTCCCGCGCATGACTGCGCCGGACGGCGGTTTCGGGCTTGGCGTGTTCCAGGCGCTGGGTGCGGCGCATGGTGGTCCAGTCATACTTGTACTCGGCCGCGCACAGCATGCAGACCTGGTAGTAGTCTCCGTCTGCACCGCGCCGTGGCCAGGAGAATTCGTGGGAGCAGCGCCCAAGCATAAGCACATCCATGATTTTTTGCGGCATGATGGTTACTTCCGGGTCAGTCGCACCTCGGATGCAGGGCTATCATCGCGCGACGGATGAGATTTGGGTAGGTTACTTTCGTGCAATGTGAGGCGAGGTTGTGCGACTTAGGCCAGCAGACGCAACGAGTTGCGCTGTGGATATCGGGGTGTCGTCGGGTTACGGGTTCAGAACGTGGCCGAGCGCGCGGTGAGTGTGTCCTTATCGGATTGCGCAGCCCCTTCCGTGTATCATCGCCCCATGGATGGCTCGCCGGACGTGACCGCCTTCATCCTGGCTGGTGGCAAGAGCACGCGCATGGGCGCGGACAAGGCGTTTGTGGAGTACGGCGGCCGCACCTTGCTGGCCCGCGCGCTCGACTTGGCCCGCTCGGTGACCCCCGAAGTGCGTATCGTGGGGAGCGCTGAAAAGTTTGCGCTGTTTGCCCCGGTGGTGGAAGATGTGTTTTGTGACTGCGGGCCACTGGGCGGGATTCACGCCGCCTTGCGGGCTTCGCAGACGGAACTCAACGTGATGCTGGCCGTGGACATGCCATTTGTTTCGTGGACATTCTTGCAGTATTTGATCAGCCAAGCGGGAAAGGCTCCCGAGGCGGCTGTGGTGGTTCCGCGCGGGAACGGGAACTGGCAGCCCTTATGCGCGGTTTACCGCCGCGAATTTGCCGGCGCCGCCGAGGATGCGCTGCGGGCCGGAAGAAATAGAATTGATCCGTTATTCAACGTAGTTCGAACCCGAGTGGTCGCCGAAGAGGAGTTGGCGGGCGTGGGATTTTCGCCCGCTCTTTTTCGCAACCTGAATACGCCGGAAGAAGTTTCGAAAGCTCTGTGATGCCCGATACCGCTCAACGCCCTTACATCGAGTTCCGCGAAGTCTCGAAAGCCTTCGGCGACAAAGTTGTGCTGGATCGCGTCAGCTTCGACGTGATGCCGGGGGAGACGGTCTGCATCCTGGGACGCAGCGGCGTGGGCAAGTCGGTTTCGCTGCAAATCCTTCTGGGCTTTCTCAAGGCTGACTCTGGCCGCGTGATCGTCGCCGGGGAAGACGTTACCGACTTTTCCGAGGCGCAGATGGAAGCCATCCGGAAGAAAGTCACCATGGTCTTTCAGAATGGAGCGTTGTTTGACTCTCTTACCGTAGGGGAGAATGTGGCGTTTCCTCTGCGCGAGAGCCGAGGGTTGAGCGAGGAACAGATCTACGAGATTGTCGACGGATTGCTGAAGATGGTGGGCGTGCAGGAGATGCGCGACCTGCTGCCTTCGGATCTATCTACTGGTATGAAGCGCTCGGTGGCGATTGCGCGGGCGCTGGCGGCACGGCCGGAATGCGTCCTCTACGACGAGCCTACCACCATGGTGGACCCACTGATGGCGCAATTGCTCGGGGATCTCATCAAGCGGCTCAAGATTCAACTGAACCTGACCAGCATCGTGGTCACCCACGATATGCGCCTGGCGAGAAAGCTGGCGGACCGGCTGGTTTTTCTGTACGAGGGTAAAGCGATTTTCTTCGGCACCTTCGCGGAACTGGAAAAATCCAAAGAGCCGATTGTGCAGGAGTTTTTGGAGTTGGACGAGCTGAAGATCGAAGCGTAGCGCCTCATTCGGTTATGATTCGATCAGCCCATTCCACAAGCGACACAAAAACCGCCGGGCTCCCGAATTTCGCTCCCCACTGGTTCAAGTCTGCTTCCGTGACCCCACGGGCCCGGGAACAAGCTCCTCAAGAAAAGATTGGAATGTGTTTGGCGACAACCTTTGCGAGGGTTTCGCTCAAAGGAGGCCATCCGACCGGCGTGATTGCATCCACAGTCGTCTTGCGCATGGTATAGGTCGCTTCGCCTGTCAGGAAAATCTGCACGTCATGCCCAGCGTCTGCCAGCGCAAGTCCGTGAATAAAGACAAATGATGCCCGGGTTGGGTCATCCGAGCCCCACGCGCTTTTCATCATGATCTTCAATTTCTTGTTTTTCGGCGCCTCTTGCGCGCTAAGCGAACTCAAGGCAAAAAGAGGCAGTCCAGCCAACCGTGAGAAAAGCCGTCTGCGATTCATGGTTACATCCTTCCCAAGAATTCCGTTGTTACCCCTGACCGGAAATTGCCACGGAGTTTACACCCGCAAGGCCGGGCGCGCAATTGCTGGGTGTTTTCTTTCATGCAGGAGAAGCTTGCCTGGTGTAGCCGCTGCAATTCAGAACCGGAAGCCGCGGATACTTCTCAAAACGCCGATCGGTAAACGAGAGCTGGCACTGCAGAAATGTCGATGGGCGATCGGATGTTATTAGGCGTGCATGGGCGCAATCCTTGCAGAGACCAAGATCGTTTCCGGGGATGGGCTGAGAACTGGGTAGGGTCATGTATTCACGCGCTGGAGAAAAACGGTTGAGTCACGGGGCCACTAGCCACTAATCACTGTTTTTAGAACCCCTGCCGCACCAACTCTTCTATCGTGAGAGTACTCTCTGCTGGCGCGCCATTCATCATCTTCTCGACATATTTGGCAATCAGGTCGGCTTCTAGATTGACCGGATCGCCAGGCTGGAGCGAGTTCAGGTTCGTCATCTCGACCGTGTGCGGAATGATCGCGACGGTGCACTCTCGGCCTTCGAGCTTCGCTACCGTGAGGCTGATGCCCTCAATGCAGACTGAGCCTTTGTAGACGGTGTACTTCTCCACCTCACGAGGTAATTCGATGCGCAGCCAGAAGCTTTCCGAGTCGGCGATTCGTTCTAAGGCGATGAGGGTGCCGACGCCATCCACGTGGCCTTGCACGATGTGCCCGCCGAAGCGGCCATCGGCTTTCATGGGCAATTCCAGATTGACCTGTGCGCCTTCGTGCATGCGCGAGAACGAAGTGCGCTCCCAGGTTTCAGGGGCGAGATCGGCGCAGAATGATCCCGGCTTGATGTCGAGCGCGGTGAGGCAGACGCCGCTGACCGAAACGCTGTCGCCGGTTTTCAATTCCCTGGGTGCATTCTCCGCGGCGATGGTGATGCGGCGATTCTCGCCGCGCTGCTCAATGCGTGTGACGCGCCCTACTTCTTCGATGATGCCGGTAAACATGAGGAGCCTCGATAAGCAGAAACATCATAAACCCACGGCAGAGCGACAGGATCAGCTGGGAAACATTTCTTGGCAGGATTCGCGCTAGAGACGCGTATCTTGTTTTGCACAAAAGCAACGTCGGAAGGAGTCCAGTACCGAGCATCCGGGTGAATGCTCACTCCGCATAAGGATCCCGAAGGTAACCCTCCAGCGCGATGTCGTCCTCGAACTGATGTAGGCGAGCACGGTCGAGCCGAAGGGCCTCGTCACCGCGGAAACTTGCCCCGGTGGCGAAGGGCACTGAGCCCGTGCCTAGAATCGTCGGCGCGTAGTACAGGAAGACTTTGTCGACGATGCCGGCTGCGAGCGCCGCGCCATTCAGCGCTGAACCACCTTCAATCATTACGCTGGTGATTTCAAGTTGCCCAAGGCGGCGCAGAATGACGTGAAGATCGGGATGTCCATCCGCGCCGGAGGGGACTTGCTCAACGCGAATGGCGCGCGCCTCCAGTGCAAGCTTTTTCTCTTCCTCGGCGGCGGAACAAAATACCAGTACGTCATTCACGGCGCTCTGCACAAGGCGCGATTGCAACGGCAGTCGCAGGCCCGAATCCAGAACTACACGCAACAACGGCCGACGCCGAGGATTTCCGCTGCGATCGGTGAGCAGGGGATCGTCGGCCAGAATGGTCCCCACACCCAGCAGGATTGCGTCGCTTTCGTGACGTTGTTGCTGGACGTGGGACCGCGCGGCCTCGCCGGTGATCCATCCTCCTGCTGGCATTCCTACCGAGCGCTTCAGACCCGTCTCTGGAGGAGGAGCGATCTTGCCGTCCAGCGTCATCGCGGATTTCAGCGTCACTAGCGGTACGCGGTGACGAATGTATCGGGCAAAAGCCTCATTCAGACACCGGGCTTCCGCTTCCAGTCGCCCAACGTCCACGTTGACGCCAGCCGAGCGCAGCTTCTCAAAGCCTCGCCCGCTCACTTTGGGGTTGGGATCGGGCATGCATCCAACCACGCGGCGAATCCCGGCGGCGATCAACGCGTCGGTGCAGGGAGGCGTTCGCCCCTGATGTGAGTGCGGTTCTAGATTGATGTAGAGGGTGCCGCCGCGGGCCTTGCCGCCGGCGTGCTCGAGGGCGCGGACTTCGGCGTGCATCACACCATCGTAGGTGTAAACTCCTGTGCCTACAATGTTGTCCTGCGGATCGACGATGACCGCGCCGACGTAAGGATTGGGCGAGGCCAGCCCGATGCCCTGACGCGCCAAGTCAAGCGCGCGGCGCAGGAACTGCTCGTCAGTGCTCGGATCGGGCATTCCGGAAACTGGGGGAAAACTAATCCACTACGGAGGCACCGAGTCACGGAGAGAAATATCTGGTTGTTCTCTCCGTGCCTCTATGTCTCCGCGGTGAAGAAGATTCTTATTCGAACAGCGAATCCACAAATTCTTTTGGGTCAAAGGGCAGTAGGTCGCCCACCTTCTCGCCCACGCCGACGAATCGCACCGGCAGCCCCAGTTCGCGCGAGATGGCGACTACCACGCCGCCTTTCGCGGTGCCGTCGAGCTTGGTGAGGACGATTCCCGTTACGCCTGCCGACTCCGTGAACAGACGCGCCTGCTGCAAGCCGTTTTGTCCGGTGGTTGCGTCCATCACCAGCAGGGTTTCGTGCGGCGCTCCCGGAATAATGCGCTGAGCGGTGCGCCGCATTTTTTCGAGTTCCGACATGAGGCTGCTCTTGGTATGCAGGCGGCCCGCGGTGTCAACGATCACATAATCAGTCTTCCGCGCCGTCGCGGCTTGGAGCGCGTCGAACAATACTGCCGCGGGATCGCCGCCGGGCTTGGTCTTGATGACTTCCGTGCCCGTGCGCTGCCCCCAGATTTCCAGTTGCTCGATCGCCGCCGCGCGGAAAGTATCCGCTGCGCACAGCAGCACGCTCTTGCCATTCGACCGAAATACCTGCGACAACTTGCCGATCGTCGTGGTCTTGCCAGTGCCGTTCACGCCGACAACCAGAATCACTTCCGGCGTGCCGCTTACTCTTTCGACCGGTCGCTTATTGGCCGCATTCAGAATCGTCAGCAGTTCTCCTTTTAGTAGGCGTTTGAGTTCCTGAACGTCCTTGATCTGTTTGCGATCCGCTTTGTCGCGGAGCTTCCCCAAGACTTCCTGCGTGGTCGTGTTGCCCAGGTCGGCTGCAATCAGCGTGGCCTCAAGATCGTCGAGCGTGTTGCGGTCGATCTCCTTGCCAAAAGCCACCTCTTCGATGCGCTCGGCGAGGTTTTCCCGCGTGCGCGTGACCGCTTGCTTCATGCGCTCGAAGAGTCCGCTTTTCTGTTCTTCGGTGCTGCCGAAAAGGGTTTGAATCATGAAGAAATCCCAAAGCCTGATTATAGCGGTCGAGCGGGAGCGAGCATGCTCCCGCAGCCTGTCCAGAGCGAAGTCGAAGGGACGGCGGCGCTACTAGAGCTTAGACTCGGGTTCGTTCGAGGGTGGTGGGTTCTCCAGCGGGCAATGCCGGAATCGGTTCTGGCAGTGGAACGCTCTCGATCACGCTGGCCGCGCCCTCCGGGGCCACCGCCCGCTTGATCGCGATGCGCTGGATGCGAATCTCACCCCGGGCGTAAACGGCAATCAGCGCGGCTACAGTTTCGGGATCGAGGCGCTTGCCGGCAAGATTCTGAATGATTTTAAACGCCTCTTCCGGAGTATGGGCGTGCTGGTAGGGACGATTCGTAGTGAGTGCATCGAACGTATCGGCAACCGCGATCACCCGCGCCAGCAGCGGAATCTGATCTCCCGTGAGGCCGTAAGGATAGCCGCGGCCATCGAGCGCCTCGTGATGCAGTTCAATTCCGGGGAGCATCTCCGCGAGCTGGGTGACGGGGCGCAGGATGTTGGCGCCCTTCGTGGTGTGGGTCTTCATGACCTCAAATTCTTCCGCCGTAAGAGCGCCGGGCTTCTTGAGGATGCGGTCTTCAATGCCGATCTTGCCCACGTCGTGGAGTTGCGCCGAAATGCGAAGTGTTTCCATGAAGGCGGCGTCCAACTTCAGTTCCTTGCCGATCATCAGCGAGTAACGGGTGACGCGGTCAGAGTGGCCGCGAGTGTACGGGTCTTTTTCGTCGACCGCGCCGGCCAGCATCTGGATCGAGCCCAGAAACAGGGCGCGATTTTCTTCTGCGGCCCGCTTGAGGTCTTCGACGAACTGTTCCAGTTCTTGCGACATAGTATTAAAAGTTTCGGCGAGCTCGCCGATTTCTGTACGGCTGCGCAAGTGAACGCGCTGCGAAAAGTCGCCACGGGCCAGCGCGCGCCCGGATTGGGTGAGGATCTGGAGAGGATTCGTAATCCTGCGCGCCGCGAAGATGCTTACGCCGATACTCAGCAACACGGCCAGCAGGGCCAGCAGACGGGCTGTGCGCTGCATCTCGATCACTCCGCGGTAAGCCTCATCCCTCGGTTTCTGCACCACGACTGCCCAATCGAGTGGAGCCACGGGGCTGTAAGTGCCGAGCATCTCAATGTTGTTTTTGCCTTCGTGGACGGCAAATTCCTTGGTGGCAGCCAATTGCGCCTTGTTTCCCTCGTCCACGAAGTTGCGGACGATCTCCAAGTTCTTCATGTCCTGCCCGGTCGCATATTGCGGCGTCCCGGCGGCCACCAGCCGGCCCTGAGCGTCTACCACGTAGGGAATCAGACCGCCGCCGCTGACTTCCTGCAGGCGGCGAATCAAGAATTGAAGGTCCACGACCGCACCGACCATGCCGAGAAAACGTCCGCCGTAGCTGACCGGACTGCTCACCAACACAACCGTCCGCTTGGTCTTGCCGTCTTCCACTTGCAGTGCCTGCCCGTTATAGGCGCGGCCGTCGCGGGCGGCGTCATAGGCATGTTGCAGCTCACGCTGCAGGAAAGCGTCGGGTGCGATGCGCCCGGCGGAAATTCCTTTAGCCTCGGAATTCAGCAAAGTTGCGTACGCAACTTCATCGGAAGAGGAAACAAAGTTTTCCAGCAGCGCGCGCAGCTCCGGCGCCTTGATATTTTGGCTGCCGATGTCTCCACCGCTTGCCACCTGAATCGCGGACGAAAGATTGTCGAGCATCATCCGCATGGAACGCTCGTGCTGCGAGAGGTCGTCGGCCAGCGAACGGGTCACGGTGTTTTGCAGCAACATCTCGTTGGTTTTCAGGCGGTCCCGGTTAATGGCCTCCACTTGCGCGGAGTAGAAGTACATGGGGACGATGCTGATCACCAGAAGCACGCCGAGAATTACATACAAAATCGGAATGCGCGCCGGGTTCGGCGCTGTGGAAGGCAGGTCGCTCCCCTGGTTCAGCTCGGAAGCGCCGTCGATCGAAGTGGCGGCGGATTTCACGGGTATCTACAGAATTTTAATGTGGAAGGAGTAGCCGGAGGTGAAAACCGTGGGTTCTGACGTTACTAAAGTACCAGTGCAACTGCACGTCTCGCACGGGTTTGGCAGGAAAACGCACGCGGTACTAACGACGCCCTACATCCTCAACATTTCGCTCTTAGTGCTGCGGGTCATCAGCTCAAAAATTGCTTCCCGCGGATCTTTGCCCTCGTGCAGGATGGCGTACATTTGCTCGGTGATGGGCATCTCGACGCCGCGGGCCTGCGCCAGCCCGACCGCCGCGGTCGTGGTGAAGATTCCTTCGGCAACCATGCCATGCATTCCGGCGAGAATCTCCTGCAACTTGCGCCCGCGGCCGAGCTCCACGCCCACGCTGCGGTTGCGGGAAAGACCGCCAGTACAAGTCAGCACCAGGTCGCCCAAGCCTGCTAGACCGGCCATGGTTTCCGCTCTACCTCCACAGGCGACTACCAGGCGCGTCATCTCCGCTAGTCCCCGCGTAATGAGCGCGGCCACGGAATTGTGTCCCAGGCCAAGGCCCGCACAAACACCGGCGGCGATCGCGATCGTATTCTTCAAGGCACCGCCAAGCTCCACGCCGACAGGGTCTTCATTGGTGTATACGCGGAAGCTGGCGTGACTGAATTCCTGCTGGACCGTGCGTGCGAGTTCTGAGTCTTGCGAAGCGATTGTGATTGCGGTGGGATGTCCCCGTGCGGCTTCCAGGGCGAAGGATGGACCGCTGAGCGCGCCGATTCGCGGCCCTGTTGGGTCGTTGCTTCGGACTACCTGCACGATCACTTCGGTCATACGCAGCAGGGAAGTTTCTTCCAAGCCTTTGGTCGCACTGACGATCAAGGTTTCCGCGCGCAGGTGCGGCCGCATCCGCTCAAACAAGCGGCGACAATGTTGCGAGGGCATTACGCTTACCACAATGTCTGCGCCAGCAAGTGCTTCTGCGAGATCGTTGCAGGGCTTAACACAAGGCGGAATGCGCTGGCCAGGGAGGAACTTCTCATTCACGCGGTGCTGGGCTATGGTTTCGCACACTTCCTTTTCGTGGGCCCACAGCCGGACCCGGTGTGTTTCCTTGCGCCCCAGGACGATCGACAGCGCCGTACCCCACGCTCCCGCGCCGATGATCGCAATCTCGCTCATGCGCGTCTGGCTCCTATGCGACTTTCGGTGCCGGCAAGCAGACGCCGGATGTTTTCGTGATGCTTAGCGATGATCAGCAGGGAGGCGACTGACATCATGGCCAGCCCGGCGGAAGAAACATCAAACTGGTGGATGATCCACGCTATAAGAGGGAAGGCTCCGACCGCAATGATCGAACCGAGGGAAACGTAGCGAGAGATGGCAACCACCGCTATGAAGATAACGACAGCCACCAGCACCGCCTTCGGCGCGATCACAACGAATGAGCCTAACGCAGTCGCGACTCCTTTGCCGCCGCGGAACCTTAGCCACATGGGAAACATGTGACCGATGACGGCGAACAGCGCCGCCAGTGCCATCTGTTCATACGTGGGAATCGGGACCATGCGATCGGCTAGCTTGTAGGAAACGGCCACCGCGGCAGTTCCTTTCAGCGCGTCCAAGAGCAGCGTCAGTACTCCTAAGACTGGAGACTTGCGGGAGACGTTGGTGGCACCGATGTTTCCGCTGCCGCTCTGGCGCACGTCTTCCCCGTAGAAGATTCGCACCAGCAGATATCCGAAGGGGATCGAACCCAGCAGGTAGCTCACCGCCGCGATGATGAGGAATGTTGGCAATGTATGCAAGTTCTGCTCAGTGCGCTACCGCAAGGCAAACGCCGAAAGCTTCGTGTACTTTGAGCCGACAGGCGAAAGCTGGCTCTGGTACAGAAAAAACTCACGGGCCGTCATGGTACCAAACTCCGGCGCGGGCAGGGCCGCCAGTTTTTCCTGCAAGTGCTGAAAGTCGCGGTTCGGACGGTCTCCCTTCTGCTTACGCGGCGAGCCTAAGCCTCCTCCACCGCGCGCCAGCGTCAGGTGCGCGTTGAAAGCATGTTCTTCTTTCGGGATGCTGAGCTGCGCCAGCACTTCATCCACAGTTGCTGCTAGAGAGGCCAGTTTCAATCCGCCCTCACTTCCGACCCAGAATACCCGCGGAGAGCGTGCGCCCGGAAAGAATCCATAACCGTGAAAGTTTAGTTCGAACGTGTCAGCCGCAATCGTTGCCAGCGCCCGTCTGATTGTCTCGACGTCATCCTCCGACTTCTCCCCAATGAACTTCAGCGTGACGTGCAGAGATTCAGGACGCACCCAGCGCGCATCAGGGGCAAATTCGCGCACGCCGTCGAGGAAGCGGACAATCCGGCTGCGGATGTTGTCGTCGATATCGAGCGCGACGAAAAGGCGCATAGGCAGCTCTTACATTAACTTCCTTCGCACCATATCAAGCGCCATGGTGGTTGCGAACCAGCGGATGCGCTTGCGATCGCCGGGAAAGTTGCGCTCGATCACCTCCGTCCCGCCATCGCTGGCCAAGGCATGGAACACCAATCCCACAGGTTTTTCCGGAGTCCCACCACTCGGCCCGGCGACGCCTGTGATGCCGATTCCGAGGGTGGCTTCGCAGCGGTAGCGAATGCCCTCGGCCAGCGCCGCCGCCACTTCGCGGCTCACTGCGCCGTGACGCTCAATCATGTCGGCGGGAACTCCCGCCAGTTCGGTCTTTATGGCGTTGGCGTAAACGATGGCGCCGCCGGCAAAGTAGCGGGAACTGCCGCTGACGGATGTAATCCGTTCGCCGAGCAAGCCGCCAGTGCACGACTCCGCCACGGCCAGCGTGGCGTTCCGCATTTGCATCCAGTAGCCGACGATCTGCTCGAGCGACTCGCCATTGCGCGAGTACACGGCATCGTCGAGTTCTTCCTCGACCGCGTCGGCGGCTTCGTCCACCCGTGCCTGCGCCGCTTCCATGGTCTCGGCGCGCGACTTGAAATGCAGTTGGATTTCTCCAGCGCCCGCTAGAATAGTTGTCTGCACGTCGCTGAACCGCTTGTAGATGGGCGCCACGCGCGCGTCCACGTGAGACTCGCCCAGCATTGCCACCTTCAGTACGCGGGTTGCCAGAAACGCGCGAGGCAACTTGGCGCGCAGGCGCTCGCGGCACTCCGCTTCGAACAGAGCCTTCAGTTCGTGTGGAGGCCCAGGGAGCAGGATGACGATGCGCTCGCGCCCGTCAAATTTACCGCTGAGCCACTGTCCCGGTGCAGTCCCGTTGATGTTGGGGAGAACCGTCGCGCCCTCGAGCACGTCAGCCTGCTTGGCATTGTTCGGGGACATTTTCCAGCCGCGCGAGGCGAAACGCTGCTCGATGGCGGCGAGAACTTCTTCATCACGTTGCAAGGCAACGCCAAGAGCCTCGGCTACCGCCTCGCGCGTAAGGTCATCTTCGGTGGGCCCAAGGCCGCCGCTGAATATCACAATCTCTGAGCGAAACAGCGCGTGTTGCGCGGCTGCAACCAGGCGCCTGAGATCGTCGCCGACAACGCACTTGAAAACCACTTCAACGCCCAGCAGGTTGATCTGCTCGGTGAGATAGAGAGAATTCGTATCCATGCGGAAAGGCGTCAGTAGCTCGGAGCCAACCGCAATAATCTCTGCGTTCACGGGTAGAAGTGTAAATGATAAGGGCAGTTACCAGTACCCGGTACGCAGTACTCAGCAATGCGAGTCAGGGTTCTTGGGAACTGAGTACTCGGTACTGCTCTCTACTCCGACAGCAGCGGCAGCCCCTGAAGGTTCCACGAAAGATGATGCACCGCGCTGGTGGTGGCCAGAATCACGCTGCGTCCGGGCGCGAAGGCCAGTCCCACCAACCCATGGCCGGCGACTTCCAGGCCGGCGCTACCATCCGGCGTGATCTTCACAACGCCACGCTTGCCGGAGAGCGATGCGGCCACATACAGATTACCCGCCGCGTCGAAGGCCAGGCCCTGCGGGCGTCCCAGGCCGCGGAAGAACGTGTGCACCGTCCCCTGCGGATCGATTCTGTGCACGCAGTCAAAGCTCGACGTCGTTGGCCCGGTGACAAATAAATCTCCCTGCGGACCGAAAGCCAGGTGATACGCCGAGACGCTCGGCTCCAAAGTGGCGAACACGAACACTTGCTGGTCGCGTCCAATCTTGAAAATGGTGCCGCTGCGGTCGCCTACGTAAAGATTCTGATTCCGGTCAAACGCAATCCCCGTGGCGATTCCCATCCCTTCGGCATACGTGGTGACGGTTCCGCTCGGTGCCACACGATAGACCGCGCCGTCATGGCGCGACGAAACGTACATCTGATTCTGGCGATCGAAAGCAATCGAGGTCGCGTTCATCATCTCTGCAACGAAAGGTTTCACAGTGTAATTGGTGTCAATTTTGAAAATCGCGATGGGAACCTTCTGGCCGCGCGAACCAGAAAACGTGGCGTAGATGTTGCCTTGCGCGTCGAGCGCAGGATTGGTAACGGGGTGTAGATTCTCGGCGATGGGGACGGCCACCTTGACGGTGTGCGCGTTGCTGACGTGCCCATCGGCGGCCACCACCACGGGGCCCGAAGCGGCGCCCTCAGGGACGCGGGCGACGAGAAACGAATCTGAGCTGATTACGACTCCGCCTTCGACTTCTCCGAATTGCACGCGCGGACGCTGCCATTGCTGAGAGCGCAATCCCGAACCCGCAATGCGGACTTCGCCTCCCGCCAGCGCCAGCACCGGTGAGACCGACTCAATGTGCGGTCCACCGTTCACGTTTTTCTTACCCAGGATCCGGTCGGAAAATCCCATGAGGAAAATACTCGCACTACTTTAGAAGACCAAAGTGTAGAAAGAGATGCACAACTCCGAGAGCGTACAGGCCGGCGGCCACGTCGTCCAGTACGATCCCAGTGCCTTCCGGCAATGCTTCCAATTGTCGCACGGGTGGCGGCTTGACGATGTCGAAGGCACGAAAAAGTATAAAGCCCGCCAGAAAAGATTTCCACGCCAGTGGCACTGCGATGAGAGCCACCAGTTGGCCCGCGACCTCATCGATCACCACGAACTGCGGATCTCTTGTCCCTGAGCCGCGGGCAACTTGCGTGGCGGCAGGAATGCCGATCAGCGTGACCAGCATCGCTAACGCGATTGCAACCGGTGTCCGCACCGAAAGTGGAAGCTCGTACGCCAACCCCGCCCACAACAACACGGTTACCGCAGATCCCCAAGTGCCCGGCCCGGGCCGCACCCGTCCAATACCGAAAAATGTGGCGACCAGCGTGGCCCAGGGCGGAGTTGGCGGGACGCCGGCTCTACTGTCTGGTTCCGACGCGGTACTCACGATTCCTCGTCCACATCCTCTGGAGTACTCTCCCCGATCTGCTCATCCACATCCGTAACCGGCGATGGAATCACGTAGGCGCCGCTGGCCCACTTGCCGAGATCGATGGTGCGGCAGCGGTCGCTACAGAAGGGGAATTCCGGGTCCCCGCTCTTCACGGTTTTCTTGCAGATGGGGCAGCGGAGTTTCAGAGTGCGCTTGCGCGGCATGAGATAAAGAGTTGAAGCTAAATAATCTTCGCCACCAGATCGTAATCGTGCGCTTCTGTGATCTGACAGCGATAGAACTCGCCGGGCTGAGGCTGCGCGTCTTCCGGAAAGTCGTTCACGAAGACTTTCCCGTCAATTTCTGGCGCGTGCATTGCAGTACGGCCTTCCATCAGCAAATCCGTTTCTTCCGACGTCCCCTCGAGCAGCAGGTCGAATTCCTGTCCTACCAGCGCCCTCTTTTTTCTCTTGCTGATCTGCCGCTGGATTCCCATCAGGTGTTTGCGGCGCCGCTCGATCTCACGAACAGAGACCTTTTTATCCAGGACAAATGCATCCGCGCCTTCCTGATCGGAATAAGAGAACGTTCCCATCCAGTCGAACTGAGCTTCGCGAACGAAATCGCAAAGCTCTTCAAATTCTTTCTCGGTTTCGCCCGGAAAACCCACGATGAACGACGTCCGCAAGGTCACGCCCGGAATCGCGTGTCGCATCTTACCGATCGAGCGCAGAAATACGTCCGCGCCGCCACCACGCTTCATGCGCTTAAGTACGGGCGCCGAGGCGTGCTGCAACGGCACGTCCATGTAGGAGCAAATCTTCTCGGAGGATGCGATCGTATCCAACAGCTTCCCCGTGATTTTGTTGGGGTAGGCATACAGAAAGCGGATCCAGCGGAGGTCTTCAATCTTTGCCAGCTTTTCGAGTAGAAGCGCGAGACCGTCTTTCAGGCCGAAATCCTCTCCGTAGCAGGTCGTGTCCTGCCCGATCAAAGTGATCTCACGCACGCCCGCGCCTGCCAGTCGCTCGGCTTCGGCTACGACGGACTCGAACCGGCGCGAGCGAAACTGCCCGCGCAACTGCGGAATAATGCAAAATGTGCAGGGATGGTCGCAGCCCTCGGCGATCTTGATATAGGCCGTGGATCTCGGCGTGGCCAGAACGCGCGGGGTCTCATCGTCATACAAGTAGTTGGGCAGGTCCGCGATCGCGCCATCCCACTGGCCGCGAGAGAATCTCCCTTGCGCCGCCCGGGCATCACCCTCGGCCCGCGAAGGCAACATGACAAAAGGGGAATTATTCGGAGCCGGAGCTGGGGCAATGCCTGTTGTTGCCAAAATGTTTTCCAATTCTCCAGTCCCTACCACGGCGTCCACTTCCGGGATGCGCTTGCGAATCTCGTCGCGGAAGCGCTCGACCAGGCAGCCGGCAACCACCAGCTTCTTTGCCCGGCCGGAGGTCTTAAGCCCGGCCATCTCCAGAATTGTATTCACCGACTCCTGCTGCGCACTTTCGATGAACGAACAGGTATTCACTACGATCACATCGGCGTCCTCTGCCCGGGAAGACAGTTCGGCCCCAGCCCGCGCCAGAAGTCCCATCATCACCTCGCTGTCGACCAGGTTTTTAGGGCATCCCAGGCTGACAAAGCCTACTTTTGTTGGGCGTGCATCTTGGGCGTAGCTTTCCGACGTTGTGTCAGTGCTTTTTTCGCTGGAACGGGAGATAGTGAGGTTCTTCGAGGGCATGCAATCTGGTTATTTTAACATTTTCTGCGGGACGGACACCGGGGGACATCTCAGCAAACCATCTGCCCGACCGGCGCATCTCCCCTTGGGTGTGACCATAGGCACCACGAAAGACAGCAGCCTGTGGATGAAAACTTTACGGTTCATGCTAGGCTAGGCGTTACCGAAGAAATATGTAAGTCCCGCATCCTGGAGGGGAAATGTCTGGGAAACCGTCCGTAATCGCAGTCCTAGCAGTGATGTGCATTCTGGGCGCCTCCGCGGCCGCCCAGGACGAAGTGAACCAATTGACCGGCATGATTGGCCGCACGTTCATCAGCGACCAGGGGCTGAAGAACCCAGTCGCGCCCGTGATTAACCCCTTCATCCGCTCCGGCAAAGGAATTACCTTCGGAGTCAACTATTCACGCTGGCTATGGGGTACTTCCGTCTACTCCATCTCAGGAGAAGTGCCTGCCGTTTTCAATTTGGACGAAGACCTCAACTCCGGCTACAACTATGTTCCCGCCGATTACAAACAGATCTTCGTTGCACCCTCGGTGCGCGTGAACCTGTTTCCTGCGACCGCAGTCTCTCCGTGGATAAGCTTCGGCGGCGGTTTCGGCCATTTCAGCGAAGGTAAAACCCTCATCTATGGTGGCAAGAACCCCGGCGGTTCCTCGACCACGGGCGTGATGCAAGGCGGACTCGGACTGGACGTGAATCCCTTTCAACACCGCTTCAGCCGATTCGGCTTTCGGGGTGAGGTCCGCGATTTCTGGTCCGGCACGCCCAGTTTTCCCCTGGCCAGTACGGGCAAGACACGCCAGCACAACTTCTTCGTCAGCGGTGGCGTGATCTGGCACTTCTAGGAACCGCGTGACCGGGCAGTCTGAACGGCGATTTCCCGACACCTCCGAGCGATCCGTATTCGTTCCGAGCTTGCCCTTAAGTTTATGAAGATGCCTTGGCTGGTTGTTGTTTTGCTCTTCTCCGTCCACATTTTTTCAGCACAAACCCCGGCGCCCAGCGCGCCACCGCGCAAGGCGGTGACTGCCAGCAAAATGGCAGCCGAAGCGGCGCTGCCCACCGCGGACGACGTCGAAGCGGCGATGAAACGTACCTTCGGCTACGATCCGTCGATTACATGGGTGATTTACGAGGTCCGTCTCTCCACCATCCCGGGCGTCGCCGACATTCAGATCTCCATCAACAAGCAGGCTCCTCAGCACATCTATTTGTCCAGCAAGACCCAGAACGCCATCATCGGCGAGATGATTCCGTTTGGCCCCGACCCGTTTGCCCCCATCCGGGCCAAACTCCAGGCCGCCGATGGCCCCGCCATCGTCCATCAAGACCCGGTTATTTCCATGGTGGAGTTCAGCGATCTGGAGTGTCCGCATTGCAAATCCGCCCAGCCCATCAT
The DNA here is from genome assembly GCA_035566655.1 of Candidatus Dormiibacterota bacterium. Taxonomy (GTDB): domain Bacteria; phylum Acidobacteriota; class Terriglobia; order Terriglobales; family Acidobacteriaceae; genus Sulfotelmatobacter. The sequence goes on along the minus strand of DATMQT010000077.1, from coordinate 97,034 downwards.
CGAAAGGCTAGCCAACGATTTTCCCCAGGTGCGTTATGTGTTCCAGGAATTTCCGCTTCCGGCATCCTTGCATCCTTGGGCACTGAAGGGCGCCGAATATGCGGACTGCGTGGCCCGGCTTAATCCCACTCTGTTCTGGAAATACATAGGCGCCGTTTTTGAGAACCAGGGCGGCATCGCGGCCGTCACAGCGGATGACAAGCTCAAGGAAGCTGCCACCAGCGTTGGTCTCGACGCTTCAAAGATCTCCAGCTGCGCCAGCCTTCCACAGACGCAGGCCTCGGTAAACAAGTCGGTCGAACTTGGAAAGTCCCTGGACGTAACCCAGACCCCCACGCTCTTTGTGAACGGGCGCAGAGTGCTTGGCATCGCCGACATCCCCTACGAGCAACTCAAGAAGCTAGTGCAATTTGAGATCGATCACGCCGGCAAGTAGAAGTGGAGAAGACCGTGGCTGGAGCGCTCCCCGGCACAACCACTGGCAGGACGGTTCAATGATGGGCTATCACTTCCGGCGCGCAACGTTTGCCCACTTATGCGCATCCGAGAAAAGTAGCCTCCGGGGAGGAATCGATGATCGCGATGCCGCTCGCCTTCGTAGTGCTCCTTGCCGTCCCGCAAGAGTCAGTCCCGCAACAGCAATCCCAACCGACCCGTGAGCAAAAGCTGGAGCAGGCGCGTGAAAAGTACGAGCCCGCGCGCCAGGTCGCCATCCACGTGAACGAACTTGCAGGCAACATTCATTCTGAGGCGGACGCAAGGGCGTTCGTCGATGCGGTTGCGGAACGGCTGACCGGAAACCAGCATCAGTCCTGGACGACGCGTGGCATCCGCCATCGCGTCGCACGGGCGGAATATTTGGCGGTTTCAGATCCTTCACAGTTGATTCCGGAACAGCGAATCGTCGACATCTGGAACGAATATGTCCGGGAACTCGATGCTCCCGGGGAAACGCTGGTGACCGTTGCGGAGCTGCACAACATGCGGGATGCGATGTACACCGGCAGCCAGCTTATGTGGAAGAAGGAAGGATTCACGCAACAGTTCTGGACGATCCCGAACGTCTACGGCGTGGATGCGGATCGAAAGGTTGCCAGCGGTTGCCGCGCCGTCGAGGCGCTGAAACTTTTCCACGACATGTTCTATTTCTTTCAGATGGTGCAGGGTGCCCGCGAGCGGGTCCAGAAGGGAATCCTAGTCTCAGATTTGGCGAGGCAGCGGGAGCAAAGCGGGCCACCTCGACCGCAGGTGGCAAAAGCTCAACTCAGCGCTTCGAGAGACACGAAGCCCGTCCTCGCCGCTGAAATCCGTTACGTGCAGGCTCATGGCGAAGGTGACTATCGTCGCCTTCTCGAAAGACTTTTCGCGGAGTTGTTCCCGTCAGAGTGAGCGGTCGGAGATTCCGGGTAGCAGCTTACTTCCGCGTCGCAAGTTCCACCTCTGCGTACAACTCCGGCAGGCGCAGTGCGTCGTCTGAAGAATTCCCGAACCGAGCCGCCTCATAAGCATTTGTGAAATGCCCGACTCGCGAACGCAGACGCTCATCTTCGATAACGCGCACAAAATCCTGCGCCGTCTGCGACGCGGATTTCTGCACACCGCGCCGCGCCAGAAATCGAGCCATGCGGTCATACCACATCGAGGCCGCCTGATTCGGAGCGCGCTCGGGATGCGCCTGCAAGCGCCGGGTACGAATCATCTGCGCAATCCGCCCAGCGTTGGCCAGTCCCAGCAAAAACAGCACAACTGCCGCGCTTCCCCCGAGCCACGGTCCCGGCGAGTGCTCCACGCCGCGCTGGCTTCTCCGCGCCAGGTTCATCAGACGCTCATAGCGCATGCGTGCCCAGGCGCGGACCTGTTCCACCGAACTCCGCGTCCCGCTCAGCATCGTCTGACCTAAGACGTTCTGGTGCGAGGAGTCATAGCTGATCACCCACTCTCTCCAGAAGGATGAGGCCGCATCCAAATAGAGCATTGCGCGCTCCCAGCCTTGTGGCGTCCCGACCGCTCCGCCCGGTGTGGGGTCGAACGTGATCCACCCGTAGCCGGGGAAAAAGGCTTCCACCCAGGCGTGCGCGTTCTTGGCCCGGACTACGTAGTTGTCGGTGACGTCGTTGAATTCATCACTGCGGAAGCCATTCACCACGCGCGCGGGAATGCGCAGCGTCCGCAGCATCACGGCCATGGAAGAAGCGAAATACTCGCAGTGTCCCTGCTTGCGCTCGAAAAGAAAGTTGGCCAGCGGATCAGCCACCGGCGAGCGCAGCAACTGCAGCGTATACAAGTAATGCCCCTTCAAGTATCGTTCCAGCGCAGCCGCCTTGTCATAGTTGTTCGACGCAGCACCCGTGATCTCCGCCGCCAGGCGCGGGATGCGGGGATCGATCCCCGGCAGTTGCAGGTAGCTCAAGGCAATGGGCGGGAAATAATCTCCGGCCGTGCGCAGTTGTTCGGGAGAAGGCGTGGAAATATCCGAGTCCGCTTCGTACAGGCTCACCGAGCGCTGGCTATCGAGATCGGACACAGCTCCGCCAGCATCGATCTGCAACGTGCGATACGCTCCGCTCACCCGCCGGGGCCAGGGCGCAAGAAAGAAAACATTGGTGCCGATCGGTTCCATCAGCACACGGTAATGAATTAAATGATTTAGCCTGCCTGGTGAGCCTTGAGTGCGTGCCAGCGCAACCCTCGGGAGTCCCTGACTGTAGAGCGGAATGGAAAACCCTCCGTCCGCCTCGCGAGGCAACACCACCTGCTCCCGCGGATTCGACCAGTTCTTGCCATCGAAATTGGCCAGCGCGACCCCGCGCCAATGCAGCGCATACTGGCCGCGCGTGTCGCCGTCAATCTGGATGTGCATCACTACGGCGTCGGACTGTTGAATCCGGCCGATCTCGCCCAACCGCACCCGATCGCTGAAGCCGGTGGAAAAATCGGTGCCAAACGAGTACCCGCCCAGGTAGCCCGCCGACATCCGGGGCAAAAGAAAAAACACCGCGGCGGCGCCCACCAGGATCAGCAGCACCAGGCTCGGCGTCACCCGCGCCAGCGAGAAGGCCAAATGCCGATGCTCCTGCGGATCCTTCGAGTGCCGCGCCTGAAACTTCGCGGCCCGCCCTGACCGCCGCATCTCCATCAGGATGAACGAGGTTACGGCCATCAGCATGAATCCCGCAAAGAAGAACAGAAAAACACTGTCCACGGTGAGTACGGCAGAGGCCAGCACCATCAGGAACGCCAGGATCGCCAGCATGGTGTAGTCACGATCGCGCCGCAGCGAAAACGTGCGGACGACCACCGCGAACAACACCAGGTGGACTGTTGCTGCAAGGAAGCTTCGGGAAAGCAGGAAGTAATCGCCCGCGTAGAAAATGAAATAGGCGATGGTCAGGGGCGTGGTCCAGAGCTGCGAAATCACGACCCGCCTGCGTTTCGCGAACAGATAGCCGCGAACGGCCAGCGCCGTTCCTACGATGAGGATCGTTGCCAGATCAAGCCCGCCTGTACTCGCGAGCGTTCCAAACCCCATCAACACAAGCAGGTAGATAGAAAGCTCGAAGTATTTATTGATCGCTTGCGGCAGCGGGATTACGCCGGGGTGTGGTGTGGCTTGCGGCATTGGTCTCAGCTTCTGCTCTTCAGGTTCTATTGTTCGACAAGTGCTATCGAGAAGGGAAGGCCTTCCTCAGCTTTTCTTGCACCGAAAGTCACCAGCCCTTTGCTCTGTAGCGCCGGCTTCGGGGCGGCTCCCCCCGCAAGCTTCCGCGAAGCGAGAGCCCGACGCATGTTTGCTAGAATGATTCAGGTCAGGCATCGGTCTCACGCGACGTACTCTCGCCAACCCCGCCAGGTCCGGAAGGAAGCAACGGTAACGGGCTCTTGCGTGTGCAGTGGGTCCCCGGTGCCTGGCTTATTTTATTTTTTCCACAACCTTCCCATCGGACCTTTACAGACTCTTTACAACTCTTTGCGCAAGAGAAGCAGCCCCGCACTGTCCTCACTAGTCAAATCCAATATCACTCGAGTGGGGAGAGACCATGCGCAATATTCCATCCAAGTCTGTTGCTCCAACCGTAACCATCCACGTCGCCGGCGCTTTATCGCAAGGGCATCTCAGGTATCTGGACCAATTGGTGGCCTCGGCCATTGAGTGCGCATTGTGGCCCATCTTGGATTTAACTCGCCTGGCAGAGTTAGACCGCGTCGCGCTGGCCTACCTCATTGAAGGAGAAGGCCGTGATTTCGGCATTGCTGCCTGCCCAAATTTTGTTCGTGAGTGGATGCAGCATGAAAAAACTCGTCTTGCCGCCTGATTTGCCGGCTTCCGCGCCACGGCAATTTGCGGAAACTCCTCGACAGAACGCGCCCTCCTGAATTCTTGTTGTTCCCGGGAAGCACAGGAACCGCTGCATGCCACCCTGGCAGCGTTAGACATTCTTCCGCCAATCCTGCAAAATATTGAGTCTTATACTCAGGAGCCCTCATTGACCTCACCCATCCGCGCCAGAGCCAAGATCAGCGCCCTCGGCACCTACGTGCCGCCAAAACTCCTCACCAACGCCGACCTCGAAAAGATGGTCGACACCACCAACGACTGGATCATGGCCCGCGTTGGCATCCGCGAACGCCACATCGTGGAAAAAGGCGTGGCCACCAGCGACCTCGCGGTCGAAGCCGCCAAGAAAGCGCTCGCCCAGCGCGGCCTCACAGCCAGCGACATGGACGCCATCATCGTCGGCACGGTCACCCCCGACATGTTGTTTCCCTCAACCGCCTGCCTCGTCCAGCACAAGCTGGGCGCCCAGGGCGTTTGGGGGTTCGATCTCTCCGCGGCCTGCTCTGCTTTCATCTACGCCGTGCAGACAGGAGCCCAATTCATCGCCTCCGGAGCCCATAAAAGAGTCCTGGTGATCGGCGCCGACGTGATGTCCTCGATCATTGATTACGCCGACCGCGCCACCTGCGTGATCTTCGGCGACGGCGCGGGCGCTGTGATTCTCGAGCCCGCCGAAAACGATTCTGAAGGCCTGATCGACTTCATCCACGAAGTCGACGGTTCCGGTGGATGCTACCTGCAAATGCCCGGCGGCGGCAGCTTGAATCCCTCAACTCGCGAAACCGTCGACAAGAAAATGCACTACGTTCACCAGGACGGCCAGCAAGTCTTCAAGTTCGCCGTGCGCAAGCAAACCGATGCTTGTCTGAAGCTGCTCGAACGCAACGGCCTCAAGGGTTCCGACATCGACGCGTTCATCCCGCACCAGGCCAATCTGCGTATCATCAATGCCACCGCCGACCGGCTGGGCCTGCGCCCGGAAAGCGTAATCGTCAACATCGAGCGCTACGGCAACACGACTGCCGGCACCATCCCGTTAGCCATGAATACGGCGATTGAAGAGGGCAAGTTGAAAAAGGGAAGCCTGGTGCTGATGGCGTCTGTCGGTGCAGGATTCACGGTAGGTGCAGCCTTAATGCGCTGGGCCTACTAGAACAGTAGCGCCGGCGTCTCGCCGGCTGTCCCTTCGGCAAGCTCAGGGCAGGCTGCGGGAGCGTCCTTGCCCCTGCATTGGGCAGAGCAAAGCCCGCCGACCCTTGTTTCCCTATGACGTTCGTAACTCGGGTGGGCTCATTTCAGTAGCACGGCCACAGACCCCCCTGCTATGTTTTCGCAGCGTCCGCCTCACGTGGGGATGTTGCGGCCGCGTAAGACCATGCTTCGTGCTACATGCTGCTGCCTTCTGCTGGCTCTCGCTGCGCTGGGGCAGGCCACTGCCCAAAAGTCGAAAGACGATTCCCAACAAACCAAGCTGCTAGTGATGGAGCACCTGTGGAATGAAGCCCAGGTGAATCGCGACGCCCGGGCCCTTGATGCCATGATCGGCAGCGAATTCGTCAACACCGAGTACGATGGCGAAGTCAGCGACAAAGCCAAGTTCTTAGCCGACATCAGGGACCCGCAGTTCAACCTCAGCAGCCTGACCATTTCGGGCCTCAAGGTCAGCATGTACGCCGACTCCGCCGTCGTTGTCGGGATCTATCACACCAAAGGAACGTATCAGGGCAAGCCCTACGAGCATTTCGGCCGCTTCACCGATACTTGGGCCTTCACCGAAGCCCGCTGGCAATGCGTCGCCAGCCACACCAGCCTGCTCAAGAAATAGAATCGAGCGCGATTACGGCCTAGTCATCCTCTCCGGCCTCACCAACTGATCAAACTCCTCGCCCGTAAGATACCCAAGCTTCAGTGCAGCCTCGCGCAGGCTGCTGTTTTCCACGTGCGCCTTGTGGGCGATCTGGGCGCACTTGTCGTATCCCACTTTCGGGGCCAGCGCCGTCACCAGCATCAGCGAGTTCTTCACGTACCAGTCCACCTTGTCGCGATTCACTTCAATGCCCTTGACCATGTATTCGACATATCCGTGGCAAGCGTCAGCGATCAGCGTGACCGAGTGCAGAAAGTTGTAAATGATCACCGGCTTGTACACATTCAGTTCGAAGTTGCCCTGCGACCCGGCGAAGCCCACAGCAGCGGTCGCGCCATGCACCTGCACACAGACCATGGTCATCGCCTCGCACTGCGTCGGATTCACCTTGCCCGGCATGATCGAAGACCCCGGCTCGTTCTCCGGAATCGAAATTTCGCCCAGCCCGCATCGCGGCCCGGAAGCCAGCCAGCGAATGTCGTTGGAAATCTTCATCAGCGAAGCGGCCAGCGCTTCCATCGCACCCTGCGCGAAAACGATCTCGTCATGGGCAGAAAGCGCTGCGAACTTGTTGCCGTGAGAGCGGAAGGGAAGTCCGGTGAGTTCGGCAATCTTCTTCGCCGCTCGCTCGGCGAATTCAGGATGCGTGTTCAGTCCCGTGCCTACCGCCGTTCCGCCGATGGCGAGATCGTAGAGTCCGCCCAGGACTTGTTCCAGGCGCTGAATGTCGCGTTCCAGCAGAGCAGCCCAGCCACCGAACTCCTGCCCAAAGGTGAGCGGCACTGCGTCTTGCAAATGCGTCCGGCCGATCTTGACGACATCGTTGAATTCCTTCGCCTTGGCCACGATCGCGTCATGAACGCTCTTGATTGCGGGAATCAGGGCGCTCTTCACTCGGTCCGCAGCCGCGATGTGCATCGCGGCCGGAAACGTATCGTTCGAGGACTGCGACATATTTACATCGTCATTGGGATGCACCGGCTTCTTCGATCCCAGCTCGCCGCCCGCAATTTCAATAGCGCGGTTCGAGATGACCTCATTCACATTCATGTTGGTCTGGGTGCCACTGCCGGTCTGCCATACGCGCAAGGGAAACTGGTCGTCCAGCTTTCCCGCAATCACCTCATCGGCCGCCTGCGCAATCAGCTTGGCCTTGTCCGCCGGCAGCTTGCCCAGGTCCTGGTTCACCAGCGCACAAGCCTTCTTCAGGACGCCGAAGGCGCGGATCAACTCCGGCGGCATGGTGTCCCGCCCAATGTTGAAGTGCAGCAGCGAGCGCTGCGTCTGCGCTCCCCAATAGACGTTCGCCGGGACTTCGATCTGTCCCATGCTGTCGGATTCGGTGCGCGTGCGGATCGGCTTGTTGCCGGAAGTTGCCATAGGTGTCCTGATCAGAGCGTGAAGGATGAAGTAACCGGGAATTATAGCGCGGACTCGCCGCCCAACTGTGCCTCAGGGCACTCTAGCATGTGACATTCACCATATCCGCTCCTCCCGCGTGCTAAAATCATCGGCTTCCGACCCTGCGCCGCGCTGTGGCGGGCCCAGCTTCAACACGTCCCATGCCTGACCTCTTCACTGCCGAAGACGTTGCAACTCTGCCCAAGGCGAGAGCCCATCCGCAGCCTGAGGTACACACGGACGTTCTGGTTATCGGCGCCGGCCCCACCGGACTGGCCTGCGCCATCGAAGCGCATAAGGTCGGCCTCAAAGTCATCGTCCTCGACAAGGGCTGCCTGGTGAATTCGCTGTTTCACTATCCCGCAGGCATGGTGTTCTTCACCACGCCGGAACTACTCGAAATCGGTGACATTCCCTTCACTACAGCGAACCAGAAGCCAACTCGCGAAGAAGCCCTCGAGTATTACCGCAAGGTCAGCGAGCATTACCATCTCGATATTCGCCAGTACGAGTGGGTCAAAACCGTGATGGGCGAGGACGGAAACTTCAGCATCACGGCCACCGACCGCTCCGGCCGCCCCCACGACTACCGCACGAAGAAGGTCATCGCTTCCACCGGCTACTACGATCTGGCCAATCAACTCGGCCTGCCGGGCGAGGACCTGCCCAAGGTCTCGCACTATTACGCCGAGGCCCATCCCTACTACGACACCGATGTGCTGGTAATCGGCGGCAAGAACTCCGCCGCCATCGCTGCGCTCGACCTGTGGCGCCATGGCGCGCGGGTCACTCTGGTCTATCGCGGATCGCAACTGCATCACCACGTCAAGTATTGGATCAAGCCCGACCTCGAGAACCGGATCAAGAACGGGGATATCGAGGCTTACTTCAACAGTTCTGTGCAGGAAATCGGAGTGGACTACGCCGTCATCGTGACCCCGCGCGGGCCCATGCGCCTGAAAAACGATTTCGTGCTGGCGCTGATCGGTTACCATCCCGACTACGACTTCCTGCGCAGCATGGGGATCGAGTTGTCCACCGAGCAATGCCGTCCGGTCTGCGATCCGGTTTCGCTCGAGAGCAATGTGCCCGGGATTTATGTGGCAGGTGTGATCGTCGCGGGATCGCGCACCAACGAAATTTTCATCGAGAACGGCCGCTTCCACGGCAAACAGATCGCAGATGACCTGAAGCGCAAGCTGCGGCCTGGGAGTTAGCGGTCACTGTGGGCGATCGGTGATCAATCTCACTACGGGTTGTCATCCCGAGCGAAGCGAGGGATCTTGGTTCTTGCCTGCGCGCCCACAGCATCGCGACTTCAGGCAGAGACCAAGATCCCTCGCTTCGCTCGGGATGACAGGATTGTCAGCTACTTCAGCAAGTACTCCTTCACAAACATCACCGTCGCATAGAACTGATAATCCCGGTTCTTCTTCTTAGCGAACCCATGGCCCTCATCTTTGCCAAGCAGCCACCACACTGGCGTTCCGTTCTTCCGCACCACTGCGACCATCTGTGCCGACTCGCTGGCCGGAACCCTTGGATCGTTCGCTCCGGCAATCACGAATAGCGGCTTAGTGATGTTCTTCGCGTTGTTGGCGGGGGCAATCCGCTCGAGGAACTCCCGCATCTTGGGATCGCGTTCGTCGCCATACTCCACGCGCCGCAAGTCTTGGCGATAACCGGAAGTGTGCTCCAGAAACGTCACCAGGTTCGACGGCCCAACGATATCCACCGAGCAGCAGATGCGGTCGTTGTAATTCGTCGCCACCGCCAGAGTCATGAATCCGCCATAGCTGCCACCGGTGATCATAACCTTCCCTGCGTCCAGATCAGGCTGCGTCTTGATCCAATCCAGCAGGGTATTGATGTCCTTATACGAGCCCTCGCGCAGAAAGCCGTTGTCGAGTTTCTGAAACGACTTCCCATAACCAGTCGAGCCCCGCACATTGGGATAGATCATGGCGATGCCTAACTCGTTGATGTAGTAATTGTCGTGTCCCAGAAAATCCGGGCGAACCTGACCCTCGGGCCCGCCGTGAATATCGATGATCACGGGATGCTTACCCGCAAACTTTGCCGGAGGCTTATACAGGAATGCTGAGATGGACCGGGCATCCCATGACTTCCAGTGAATTAACTGCGGCTCGGAGAATCCCGAAGTATTCAGACCGCCCGACTCGCTGAAGGTCCAGCGCTCCAGTTTGCCAGTCGCCATGTCCGCCGAATACACGTCATAGTCCTGGCTCGCGGTGCTCAGAGAAAAAGCCACTTCACGGCTGTTGTTGCGCCAGGTAATACCAAACAGCACTCCAACCGGCAACTTGGGCGCTGCGACTTCCTTGTTGGTTGTGGTATCGAGAACGTGCAGCACGCTGATTCCATCCTCATTGGCCGAGAACGCAATCCAGCGCCCGTCTTTGGAAAGATCGAACTCGTCTATGTCCCAGTTGAGCCCGGGTGTCAGAACTGTAACTTTGCGGCTGCTCAGGTCCATGTACACGAGGCGTTGAAATTCCGAATCCTGATCGCTGGTCAGGTAGACGCCCTTGCCGTCCTTGGCAAAGCGCTCATTGCCGTAAGCCACAGTTTCCGCCGCTTTGGGAGTCAGCAATTCTATCTTACCGGTGGCAATGTCGATCAGCCACACGTAGCTCTCGGCAGCCGAGACTCCGTTCGTCGCCAATAACTGCTTGCCATCGGGCGACCAGTCGGCCACGCTCCACCCGCCGCCTTCCATCTGCGACACTATGCGGGCGCTCGCCGGATCGTTCGCGCTAACCACCCAGATGTCCACATCGTTTCCGCTGCGCTTAGTAGACCCGTAGGCAACGCGGTCCCCTTGATACGACCACCGCGGATCGGTGTTGCGCGACTTGCCGTCAGTGAGCAGCGTGATATTGCCGCTGGCGAAATCATAACGATAGATTTGGTAGAACTCGCCGCCGCCAACGTCTTTATTGAACAGGAAAGAGTCACCGTTCACCGGTTGGTAGCTGGCGCCCGCGATCCGGTCGGGGAAAAATGTAAGCTGCCTGCGCGCCCCGCCGGGAAACTTAACCAAATGCACCTGGGCAGTGTCGGCGAAGCGGGTCTCGATCAGCATTTCGCGCCGCGTGGGATGCCAACTATTCATGTCTGCCGCACGGAACTCGCCGTAGCGCCCTGCGGCCTCGGCGATCGCGCTGGGAATCTTAGGAATCCCTTCGACAACCAGATTCTCGTTGGGAGCCACTTCATCGCTTTGCGCCACCATCAAAGCTGGTACAACAAGAATCGCGACGACAAAAAGAAGCTTCTTCATCATTCACCCTCCTCCACAGCCAGACGATCTAAGACTCTTTCGCTATAGACGTGCCAGCATGTCTTCCGGTGTGTATGTTTTTTGGGAACTCCTGAACCAGCATCCAGCAAGCGATGGCATCTTAGGACGTTGGAGGAAGGAAGGTCAACCGCGGCTTTGTTTTCCTTCTGTATCTTCGTGCCCTTCTGGGTTCAATCTGGCTTGAGCGAACTCGATGCAAAACAAAACCTCGGGCGCGTACGCCCGAGGTCTGAGAAAAACCAATGATCGAGCTACCCGCGCAGCTTACGCCACGCTCCGCCTGCGATCCCGCACAGCCCGGTGATCATCAACGAAATCGATCCCGGTTCCGGTACCGTGGAAGTGCCGCTGCCCAGGACTCCTGATTCCGAGTTCGCGGTGATGTAGATGATCTGTCCCTTACTGTTCAGCACTTCGGCGTAGAGTGCCGTGCCAGGCCCAACTCCGTTGGCAGTGACTGTGAGGCTGCCGTTCGCTGGCAATGCCGTGCCCAGGTCAACGTAACCGAAGAACAGACTGGATGCGGTGCACGACCCGCAGAAGCCCGTCTGTTGCAAATTGGTGACGATGGCTCCAGTCGCGCCGCCTTCCGGAAAGCTGTTCAGACTGTTGAAGCCCGATCCGTTCAAAGTGCCGGTCAGCGGTGTAGCGGAAGCGGCTAGGATAATTACATCCGCGCCGCCGGCGCCGTTGTGCATGGAAACCGTAAACATGTTGCTGTTGAGCAGAAGTCCCGCGCCCGGGTTGCCGATCGCGGTTCCGGAACCTCCGATGAACACGCCGTCATGCGCGCCTTTGGCGCAAGTGTAGGACGAGAAGGCGTTGCAGGAATCGGCAAGAGCCGCGCCTGACAGCATGAACAGGAGTGGGACACAGATAGCGATAACTCTAGACGATAGACGCATAGGTAAAACCCTCCGCAATCGTTATTGCACGGCATTGGCCGTCTTCAATTACCTGTGTAACTTCAAGAACGCCTTGTAATTCATTGCTGCATAAGGCGTTACGCAAGTCATTCCAGTACTTTGTGGGCTGCTCCCTCCGGGGCGAACTGAAAACATCTGCACCCTCTCGGAGGCAAATGTCCCACTAACGACGTTTTCTGATGCCGATCGTATCGCAGGGGTTTACTGATTCCGGACTGTTATTGTATTTTGTCGGCTCCTCACCACCGGAACCGCAACCGGAACGGAGTCTCCCATCCGTTTCGCTCCCGTCGTACCTCCGGTTGCTGCGCGGAAACCGCATCTTCCGCCGACTCTGGCTGGCGCAGATTGTCAGCGAGATCGGCGACTGGTTCCACACGCTCTCCATCTCACGCTGCTGCCGGTGCCGCTTTAGGGTTAACAAATAGTGCGGGCTTAGCTCTGGGCCTATCCAGCCAGTCGGTCGATCTTCGCGGCCATGATGAAGTCGCTTTCGGTGAGCCCGTTGATCTTGTGCGTCCACATCGTGACTTCGGCTTTGCCCCATGCCAGCAGAATATCCGGATGATGCCCTTGCTTCTCCGCCAGCGCTCCCACGCGATTCACGAACTTGAGCGCCTGCTTGAAGTCAGGGAAAGCGAAGGCGCGAGTGATGTGATGCTGCTTGACCACGCTCCACTCGGGGACGAGTTTGTGCAGGGCCTTGAGTTCCTTGCCTTTGAGCGGTGGCACTCCGCCGGTGCAGGGGATGCATTTCTTGTCGGCTAGTTGTTTGGTCATGAAAGGCTCCGGCGCTATTGTAACGGTTCAATTCCACTGACGTGCTAGAACAGACTCTCTAAGTCGCGGGCTCCATGAACCACTCGGAGAATCCTGATTTCCTTCTCTTCAGCGCGATAGAAGATTAGATGTCGGGGAAAACCGGCAATTGGCATCCGCCGAATGCCTTGAAGCTCGTCAGAGTTGAAGTCGCATTTTGCGCCCGAGCGGGGATTTTCTCGATGCGAATCAGAGCAGCAGTCACCTCGTATTCCCATCGCTTTACCAACGCCTGGCCCGACTGCTGCTCATACCAGTCGGCTTGCTCCTGGATGTCGTTGAGAGCGACATACGTCAGCCGAAGTACGACGCGATTCATTTCTTCCCGGCCTGCTTGCGCAGGACGGCGAGCAGGCCTTTTCTGCGTACCTCCGCCATGGAAAGTTCGATCGTCGGCGCCTTGGCCGCGGCGATAAGATCCTGTTCGAGCGAGTACAGCCGCCGTTCCTTGTCCTGGCGAATCAATTCGCGGATGTATTCGCTGGGCGTTCCCCAATCGCCGGACGCAACTTGCCCCTCGACGTATTGCTTCAGAGGCTCGGGCAGAGAGATGTTCAGAGATGTCATGGCCATGCCTTCATGTTATGACAGTTTATGAAGGTATACAAATGCCGAGGCATAGTTATCCCGCGTATGAGTCTGTGGTTTCCGCGTCGTAGCGTTCGCTAGAACGGAATATCTTCATCCGTGATCGGCCCTGACCCCGCGGTAGCATGCTCAGGCTCCGGGGTGCGCTGGTCGAAGTTGTTGCCGCCGCCACTGCTTGCTGACGCACTGCGTGAGCTTTCTTTGAAGTCTCCGCCGCCGCCTTCGCCGCGTCCGCCGAGCAGGATCAGATCGCTCGCGACCACTTCGGTCATATACTTCTTCTGGCCGCTGGTCTTGTCGTCCCAGGAGCGGGTTTGCAGCCGGCCTTCAATGTAGACTTTTCCGCCCTTCTTCAGATACTCGCCAGCAATCTCAGCCAGACGCTGCCAGAGCACCACGTTGTGCCACTCGGTGCGGTCCTGCCATTCGCCACTCTTGTCTTTGAAGCGCTCGTTGGTCGCGATGGTGATCTTAGCCACCGGCGTTCCCTGCGGCGTGTATTTAATTTCTGGATCCTTCCCAAGGTTACCGATCAGTTGAACCCGGTTCAGACTTTTTCCTGCCATGGAGAGCTCCTTTGCAGGGGATCAGTATACCGGAAGCGGCAGCCCCCGGAAGGTGCGGGAGGTCAGAATATCTTCTTGAAGACCGTTCTGGGACATCCGGCCGGCCGGGCTCATTCTCATTCCACCCGGCTTGTGTTAGCTTTTCTGCCGTGGACTCGCAAAAGCCTTCGAGGAAACATATCGCCGTGATCCCCGGAGACGGGATAGGACAAGAGGTCATCCCGCAAGCCCTCAAAGTCATTCGGGCATCGGGCGCCGACGTTGAGTTCAGCGAACTCGACTGGAGCGCCGACCGCTATCTTCGCGACGGAACGACTGTCCCCCCGGATGGCTTTACCATGCTTGCCCGTGACTACGACGCAATCTTGGCCGGCGCTTTCGGCGATCCGCGCGTCAAGACCAACATCCACGCCAAAGAGATCCTGCTCGGCATGCGCTTCAAGATGGACCTCTACGCCAACGTGCGGCCAGTGCGCTTGCTCGATGCGGCCCTGTGCCCGTTGAAAGGCGTTGAGCCGAAGGATGTGGACTTTGTCGTAATCCGTGAAAACACGGAAGGCGTCTATACCGATGCCGGCGGAGTCTTCAAGCAGGGCACGCCCGATGAAATTGCGATCCAGGAAGACATCAACACGCGCAAGGGGGTCGAACGCATCATCCGCTACGCCTTCGAGTATTGCGAACGCAACACGAAGCTCGACGGCTCGCCGCGCGGCCGCGTGTTGATGTGCGACAAGTCGAATGCCATGACGCATGCCGGCGGTTTGTGGCAGCGCGTGTTCAAAGAAGTGAGCGGTGAGCATCCGCAGATCGCGGCGCAACACATGTACGTGGACGCGCTGTGCATGCAGATTGTGCGCGACCCGCGCGGGTTCGATGTGATCGTGACCAATAACATGTTTGGCGACATCGTCACCGACCTCGCCGCAGGATTGCAGGGCGGCCTGGGCATGGCGGCCAGCGGAAATATTCATCCCGGGCAGACGTCGATGTTCGAGCCGGTGCATGGCTCGGCACCACCGATCGCGGGGAAGAATGTAGCGAATCCGTTTGGCGCGATTCTGACCGCGGCGATGATGCTGGGGCATTTGGGGCTGATGCGCGAAGCCGACAAGATTGAAGCTGCAGTGCTCGAAGCAGTACGCCAGAAGAAGACTACGCAGGACATCGGCGGGTCGCTGGGGACGCGGGAAGCGGGGGAGTGGGTGTCGGAGAGAGTCAGCAAGTAGGTCCAGGACAGTATAAACTCGAGTTCAATGGACCGTGCTAATGCCGCACCGCGTAGAGTCGCAGTGAAGTTTGTTTTTTTCCTGCTCGTTCTTGCCGGCAGCACCACGTGGATACAGGCGCAAATCCCGGCCGGTCAGGCTGGGGCTCAACCGCCGCAAGGTCAAGATCAAAGTCAACAACAGTCGGATAAGAGCGGCCGACCCAAACAAGCAACACCAACACAAGATCAAAGACCCGAAGTCAAGATCACGCCGCACGAGGCGGAGGAATTGTTTCACTCCGTCGATGAGATTCTCGCGTTCGACAGCAAGAAGACCGGATTGCCGATCAAGAAGCAGGTCAAACGCCGCCTGACGAGCCGCGATGAGGTCGTCGGCTATTTGACCAAGCACATGAAAGACGAAGACGTGAAACGCTTGCAGCGCTCGGAGTTGGTGCTGAAGAAGTTTGGGCTGTTGCCGCGCGACTTTGATCTGGAAAAGCTGATGGTGTCGTTGCTGCGCGAGCAGGTGGCCGGCTACTACGATCCGAAAACAAAGACAGTAAACCTGCTGGACTGGGTCCCGATGGAAGAGCAGGAGCCGGTGATGGCGCATGAACTAACCCATGCGCTCCAGGACCAGACCATCAACCTCAACCGCTGGATGAAGAAAGGCGAGAAGGACCTGGGGGAGATCAGGAAAGATCCAACACCCGAGGACATCGAGAACGACGAGATCGACACCGCGCGCGAGGCGGTGATCGAGGGCCAGGCCGAGACTGTGATGCTGGAATACGAACTCGCGCCGGCAGGGCGGTCGATCGCCGATTCGCCGGACCTGGTCGAGACCATGGAAGAGCAGATGGCGACCGGGAAGGACGACTCCAAGGTCTTCAAAGACGCTCCCATATTTCTGAAAGAGTCGCTGACGTTCCCTTACAGCTACGGGCTGAAGTTCGTGGTGAAGCTGATGCAGAAGGGTGGCAAGGACAAAGCGTTCGCTGGCGTGCTGGCGAATCCTCCGCACACTACCCGGCAGATCATGCAGCCTGAGACATACCTTTCGGGAGAGAAGATTGAACCCATGCGCGTACCCGAATTCAAGCGCGACTTCAAGGATTACTTTAAGTTCGATATTGGAGCGATGGGCGAGTTCGACGTAGCGGTGCTGATTGAGCAATATGCGGGAAAGGAGTTGTCGAAGCGGCTTTATCCGGAGTGGCGGGGCGGGTATTACTATGCAGCGCGTCCCAAGAGCGACGCCGCGGCGCCACTGGCGCTGCTGTATGTGTCGCGGTGGTCGAGCGCGGAGAAGGCGGCGGAGTTTGCGGGAATTTACGCACGGTCACTGGCCAAGCGATACCAGAAGGCAGAGGAGATCAAGGATGCCTCAGCCGGAGAAGCGGCGGAGCCAAATCCGGAACGCAAAGTTGAGTTGTTGCTAGGGCGACACTCGTGGAAGACGGAGGAAGGCACTGTGGTAATCGAGGAGCGTGGCGATACTGTGCTGGTGAGCGAGAGCCTGGACGCGGCGACGACGCAGACGCTCGAGAAGGAAGTATTTGGGGCACAGGCAAAGCAATAAACCAAGCACACAGGACGCGAGGACGCGCTCTCCCGGCTAGTTCTTGTGTGACTTTCCTTTCGATTTATTGGTTTCGTCCGTTTCCCCCAAGAAGTGCCGCACTGTCGCCATGACGGTGAATTCTTTGCCGCCGCGCTCTACCGTCAACTTGCGTTCCTGGCCGGGCTGTCCTCCGAGCATCAACCAGACTTGCCCCATCGTTGATCTTGCAGTCGGAATTCCGCCTACGGCGATGAGGTGGTCACCTGCCTGCACGCCCTCCTGGCCCTGCGGCACAGAGGGTGTGCCATCGTAGTCGGCGATACCGAGGATGGTGAAGCGTCCGTTGTCTTCGGGGCGGAGGATCAGGCCGATGACGTCGAAAGCAGGGAAGTTGAACAAGCGGCCGATATCGAAATAGACGGTCGAGTGAACGTAGTCGAGGCCAACGCGGTAATTCGCCAGGACGTCCGCACCGAGCAGTCCGGCCGTGGGAGTGCCGGCACGCTTTTCGAAGAAGGCCTGCCGATCCTTGGGAAACTCGACCACCGCCACGTTCGTCAGGAAGAGTGGACCGTACTGTACGCGATCCAGGCGCATCACCTTCCACTTGGGTTCGTCGTCGAGTCCCCACACGTTTGCAGGGCCTACAGCCCCCGTCATGTGCGGCCAGTCAGGATGAGCCGAGGCAAACTTATCGAAGAGGTCATCCGCGAGAAAGCTGATGGATGAGCCGGCGTCGAGGGCAAGATTGTGCTTTTTGTTTTCAATCTGGCTGGGAACCTGAATCAGGCCGTTATCCGGGTTCACGATTACCTTTGCCTTCGCGCCGTTGAACTTCAGAGTGCCGGGTTCGGCCAGAGTGAGTTCGTGTCCTGGGAAATTGATGAGCACGTCATAGTTACGAAGGATTGTGGAAGGAATATTGATTTCGGCGGACATGCCAGCGAACGGGACGGCCGCAGCGGCGACAGGCTTGAGCGGAATCTTCGCTTCCTTAACCGCGACGAGAGAGATTTTCATTCCGCCGATCTCTATTTCGCGGGGCGGTGGAGCGGAACATTCGTGCTCTCCGCAGGTGACGTGGAGCCCCAGCAGCGTTGCTAGACGCCGTGAAAGATACAGGTCGGGATTGCCATTGTCTACCCACCCGCGGACGCGTTGGGTTGAGCCGTCGGGGAGCGCGAGGTCGACATCAATCACGACGCGGTTGTGATCGAGGGTGATGGAGACGGTTACGGATTTGGAGTCTGGGTTCGGTGAAGACTGCCTTTGTGCGCCGGCTGTCGCGAGGAGAATGAATATGAGTGACCAACATCGCATGGAACGATTGTAGCGTTTCCAAAAACCTAGACCATAGGGGCGCAGAGGTTCACGGAGGGTCTTGTATAATCACGAGTTTGGCTGGCGCTCGCGAGGATCTCTGTTTGGGCGAGCTTTGGGAGGATGTTTGGCACACTCGGAAATCGGGATTATCGGCGGTAGTGGGCTGTATTCGATGCCGGGGCTGAGCCGGGTGAAAGAAGTGCGAGTCAAGACGCCGTTCGGCGCTCCTTCGGATGCCTACGTGTGCGGCACGCTCGAAGGACGGAAAGTTGCGTTCCTGGCACGCCATGGGCGCGGGCACCGCATTCTGCCCAGCGAACTGAATTTCCGCGCCAATATTCATGGATTCAAGCAGTTGGGAGTCGAAAGGATTATTTCCGTTTCTGCAGTCGGATCGTTGAAAGAAGAGCACAAGCCGCTGGATTTCGTGATCCCAGACCAGTTTTTCGATCGCACGCGGCATCGTGTGGATACGTTCTTCGGCGGCGGCGTGGTGGCGCACATTGCTTTTGCCGATCCGGTATGCGGAGAGCTTGCGGCCGCAGTGGAGGCCGCGTGTGAGAAGGTCAGCGTGACCGGACGGCGCGGCGGGACCTATCTGTGCATGGAAGGTCCGCAGTTTTCGACCAAGGCCGAGTCGAAGGTATATCGCGGGCTGGGCATGGATGTGATCGGCATGACGAACCTGCAAGAGGCCAAGCTGGCGCGCGAGGCGGAGCTTTGCTACGTCACGGTGGCAATGGTGACAGATTACGATTGCTGGCATCCCCATCATGATTCGGTGACCGTGGATCAGATTGTTGCGGTGCTACTGAAGAATGCGGAGAATGCGACGAAAGTGTTGCGCGAGACCGTGGCGGCGATGCCGCGAAATCGGTCGTGCAAGTGCGGGTCGGCGCTGGCGCACGCGATCATGACCGATCCTAAAAAGATTCCGGCGGCGACTAAGAGGAAGTTGAAGCTGATTATTGGAAAGTATGTAAAGGGCAGTGGTCAGTGATCAGTGTTCAGTGGCCAGTAAAACCGTTGGCCCGAAGGGATTTACTGATCACTGACCACTAGCCACTGACCACTGAGGTTAAGATGAGCATTGTCGTCGTCGGTTCAGTTGCTTTTGATGACATCACGTCGCCTTCGGGCAGCGTAAAGGGCATTTTGGGCGGGGCGGCGACTTACTTTTCGCTGGCGGCCAGCTACTTCACGCAGGTGCGTGTGGTGGCGGTGGTGGGCGACGACTTCGGCCCCGAGCAGGAAAACGTCCTGAAGAAGCGCGGCATAGATACGCGCGGCATTGAGCGCGCCCCGGGCAAGACGTTCCGCTGGGGCGGAACGTACAGCGAGAACCTAAGCGAAGCCAAGACAACTTTCACCGATCTGAATGTCTTTGAGAAATTTCAGCCGCGCATTCCCAAGGAATACGACGACACAGAGTTCCTGTTCCTGGCGAACATTCAGCCCACACTGCAAGCCGACGTGCGCCGCAAGATGAACGGAGTGCGGCTGACCGGCTGCGACACCATGAATTACTGGATCAACGGCGCGCGCCAGGAATTGGCCGAAACTCTGAAACTCGTAAACGTGCTTCTGATCAACGACACAGAGACAAAGATGCTGGCGCGTGAGACCAACCTGCCCCGCGCGGCGCAGAAGGTGTTGGCCATGGGGCCGCAGGCGCTGGTGATCAAGCACGGCGAATATGGAGCGACGATTTTCTTCCGCGAGGGAGCGTTCGGCATCGGGCGGCATCCCTTTCGCGCGCCGACTCTGCCACTCGATGAAGTGAAGGACCCCACTGGAGCTGGTGATTCCTTTGCCGGCGGATTCATGGGCTACGTAGCGTCGCAGGAAGAGTTGAATCGCGAAGTGCTGAAGCGGGCGCTGTTCTATGGCGGAGTCATGGGATCGTTCGCCGTGGAAAGTTTTGGCACGGAGCGGTTGCAATCGCTGACCCGTGAAGAGATCGACGAGCGTTTCCAGATTTTTCGCGAACTTACACACCTCGAATGAAGCCGCAGAAGCCGCCCAAGGCGTATTCGGAGAATGAGATCGTGCGCCTGGTATGGCTGGCGATCTTTGTCTCGGTATTTTCCTTTTTCTATTACTACCGCCACGGAGATGCGCTGCTGTACGGCGATGCGGTCGCGCACATCAACATCGCGCGCCGCGTCTTCGACTCGAAAACTCCCGGACTGCTTCAGTTGGGGACGGTGTGGCTACCCTTGCCGCATCTACTGATCCTGCCGTTCATCGTGTCGAAACAGATGTGGCAGAGCGGTTCCGGCGGCTCGATTCCGTCGATGGCAGGTTTTGTCCTCGGCGTCCTCGGAATCTTCCGATTGGTTCGCACGGTCTTGAGCAGTAATGGCGAAGTGAACGGGGCAGCGAGGTTTGGAGCATGGGCGGCAGCGATTCTGTATGCCGCGAATCCGAATCTGATTTACATGCAAGCCACGGCGATGGGGGAGTCGCTGTATCTGGCGTTCTTCATCTGGAGCATAGTTTATTTCGCTGACTTCGCACGCCATGACGATGCGGCAAAAGCATCTCGATCATTGACGAAGTGCGGGTGGTACTTGGCGGCGGCATGTTTGACACGCTATGACGGTTGGTTTCTGGCGGTGGCCTTGGTAGTCGGGGCTATGGTAGTCAGCGCCCACTCTAGCAGCGTCCGCGAGGATGGGGCACCCAGCTTCTCGGCTGCTTCACCAAGAATGATGCTCGTGAAGTTTGTTTTGCTGGCGGCGGCCGCACCGTTGCTCTGGCTCGGGTACAACGCTGTCGTCTACCAGAATCCTCTGGCCTTCGCGAACGGCCCATACTCAGCGAAGGCAATCGAGCAGAAGACCGCGACGGTGAACCCGGCGAAAGGGAATCTCCTGGCCGCCGGTTCGTATTTTGTGAAAGCGGCGGAACTGAATGTAGTCGAGGCGAACTGGCCGGGACGGCTGTGGCTTCTCCTGGCAGTCGTAGGAAGTCTGGCGGCGGGATTCAGCGGGCGTGGACGCTTGGCGTTGTCACTGTGGGCGCCGCTGCCGTTTTACGCGTTGTCCGTGGCATATGGAAGCGTGCCAATTTTCGTACCCACATGGTGGCCGTTTTCACAATACAACGTCCGCTACGGACTCCAATTGCTTCCGGCATTCGCGGTCTTCGTTCCGCTGGGGACTTCTTTTCTTGTTCGTGCAGCAGCGAAGTTTCGAAGCATTCCAGCTCCCTGGGGCCGCTGGTCGGATGTTGCAGCGTTTCTAAGTGTCTCAGTGCTCACCGCCGCGAGCTATGGCATGATCTGGCGCGCGGACCCCATCTGCTATCGCGAGGCTGCAATCAACATGCGCGGCCGAGTCTCCATGGACCGCCAACTGGCGAACTGGATTACATCGTTGCCGCCCGATTCCACGCTGCTGATGTATCTGGGCGCACACCCCGGCGCGCTTGAGCAGGCCGGGATTCCCTTCGAGCGGGTGATCAACGAAGGCAATCATCGCGTATGGAAACAGCCAGTCGATCCCGAAGGCTTGTGGGAACGCGCTCTGGCTGATCCGGCCCAGTACGCAGATTATGTCATTGGATTCGATGGCGATCCTGTGTGGCCGGTGTCGCAAGAGAAGCATTTGCCTGCGTTGGTCGAGATCCACACCACAGGCCAGCCGCGGGCCGCGATTTTTCAAGGCCGCGTGCAGGCCCGCAAGTAACCGATGCGGTAATCAGGCGGGTTAACGCGGAAGGCCGGAGAGAACGCATTCCGGTGATAAAATCCGGCCATCTGAGGACTCTTCCGAAACTTGCCCTTTACGCATGAACTGGCAACACATTGTCGACTTGCTGCAGGGGGAGATGGCCAGCGGATTTGTGGCGACCACTCTGACGCGCCTGGTGTTGGCCGCGATCCTCGGCGGGTTGATCGGACTGGAGCGCGAACTGAAACATCGGCCCGCCGGCCTGCGCACCAACATGTTTATTTGCTTCGGGGCCGCGCTATTCACAGTGTTGTCGAGAGCGTTGGCGGCAGAACCGTCGGACTATACCCGCATCGCAGCCCAGATCATCCCCGGCATTGGATTCATCGGTGCGGGATCGATTCTGCATACGCGCGGCCTGACCACGGGCTTGACGACCGCTGCAACCCTATTCGTGGTGGCATCGGTGGGCATGGCCGCGGGTGGCGGATTCTACGTGACCGCATGCTTCGCCACCGGCGTGGTGCTGATTGTGCTGTTTGCCCTGGGCCGCCTGGAGCGGACATCCAACCTGAAAACGCTGCTGACCAGTTATGAGGTCACGGGGGTGAGCGTCGAAGAAATCAGCCAGGAAGTAAACCGCATCCTTGAGCATCGACATCACATGATGCAAAATGTTTTGAGCGCCAGCACGGGCGAGCACATCCGGCTCCACTTTGACGTGTCCGGTTGCAACCGCGATCAGAAGGAGCTTCTGCGCGACCTGAAGGCATCGACGGTACTGGGCAGCGTGACTTGGTTGGGGCCGGTGGATCTGGAGTGAGCCTACCCTACACGGTGATTCCGTTTGTCAAGGCCAGCGCGTGCGGCAATGATTTTCTGCTGATCGATTCTAGAATTGTCGAAAGCGCCACTCCAGCGGACCTAGCACAGCTTACGCGGCGCATGTGCGACCGCCACGATGGCGTCGGTGCAGACGGAGTGGAGTGGATGTTTCCGCACCCGTCGGCGGATGTGAAGATTCGGCTGATCAATGCCGACGGATCCGAGGCGGAGATTTCTGGCAACGGCACGCGCTGTGTGGCGGCATATGTTTGCGCGGAACAAGGAAAAGAGAGAATTACGATCCAGACCGGGGCCGGACTAAAGACTTGTGTCCTCACGGGACGGAGCGGTTCCGAGTACGAGTTCGAAGTCGAGATGGGCGAGGCCGCCGTGGGAGCGGAACTGACGGTGAAGCTGGGTACAGGCGAGGTGCGGGGAATTCCGGTTTCGATGGGGAACCCACACTATGTGGTGTTCGTGAAGGATTTTTCTGCAAGCTGGCAGGACGAAGCTGCAAAGATTCAGCAAAGTTCTGCGTTTCAGCATGGCGTGAACGTTGAAATGGTTGCGATTGATGGCAAGCACGCCGTGAGAGCCAGGTTTTTTGAGCGCGGCGTGGGAGAGACGCAATCCTCCGGAACGGGCTCGTGCGCAGCTGCAGTGGCGGCGATGACGACGGGCGGCGCCGAATCGCCGGTTAAAGTGCATGCTCCAGGCGGAACGCAGGCAGTGCGCACGGAAGGAAAACAGGTGTTTCTTCGGGGGACCGCGAGGTTGGTGTGCCGGGGAGAGTTTTTTCTAACTTAGTCGCGCCGTGTTCCGCAGATGCATCGTCGTTGTTCGTGAAGTCATCCGCACCGGCGGACTTTTTATTTTCCGAAACAGGCTTCTGACTGCATGTCTTCTTCGACAGTTCCGCGCGTGAAGCCACCCGCCCTCAAGCCGGGCGATACGGTCGGCGTTGTGGCGCCGGCCAGCAACGTCAAGCGCGCCGATCTGGAGGCGGGATGCGAAGGTTTACGTCGCGCGGGCTACCGGCCGTTTTATCTCGATTCCATTCTTGATCAGGAACTCTACTTTGCTGGATCGGTGCAACGCCGGGCGCGCGAGCTGGAGGAAATGTTTGCGCGCGACGAAGTGCGGGCGATTGTTTGCGCGCGCGGCGGATACGGCGCGAATTACCTTCTTGAAGCGCTCGACATGGAGAAGATCAAGGCGCACCCCAAGATTTTCGTCGGCTACAGCGACCTGACCACGCTGCTCACCTATTTCTCAGACGCCGCGGGCTTGGTCACGTTCCATGGGCCCATGGTGGCGAAAGACTGGGCGCACCACGATGGCGTGGATCTGGCTTCGTGGCAGGCAGCCGTGGCGGGTACAGTGGCCTGGGAACCCAATCTGGGTGCCGGTTCTCGAGCGATTGGGTTGGTGGAAGGTAAAGCCGAGGGAATTCTTTATGGCGGCTGCCTCTCGATCCTGGTCGCCTCGCTCGGAACTCCATACGAGATTCGCACCGACCGCACAATTCTGTTTCTTGAGGATGTGGCAGCCAAGCCTTATCAAATCGATCGCATGCTGATGCAGTTGAAGCTGGCTGGCAAGTTAGATACCGTGCGGGGTATCGTTTTTGGCGAGATGCGAGATTGCCTGCAAACTGCGACCCAGGGATACACGCTGGAGGAAGTAGTGCTGCGAATTGTCGCAAACCTGGGAGTGCCCGTGGCCTATGGCGTCCGGTCCGGGCATGTTACCGCGGGGAACATCACGCTGCCGATTGGTGTGCAGGCCGGGTTGACCGTGGACGATGGACAGGTTGAGTTGAGGATTCTGGAAGGAGCGGTCACGGCAACGGCTGCAAAAACTTAGTCGCTAAGAAAAGTATGGACGAAAACAAGCACATTCATCTGATTGGCATTTGTGGCACGGCGATGGCCTCTCTGGCGGGAATGCTGAAGCAGCGCGGGTTTCGCGTGACTGGGTCAGACGCGGCGGCGTATCCGCCGATGTCAGATTTTCTGGGGGAACTCGGAATTCCCGTGGCGCAACCCTTTGACCCGCGCAACCTTGAGCCTCGCCCCGATCTGGTGGTGGTAGGCAATGCGATTTCACGGGGCAATCCCGAACTCGAGCAAGTCCTCGACCAGCGCATTCCATTTTGCTCGTTGCCACAATTACTGCATGAGGAATTCTTACGTGGCAAGGAAGTGGTGGTGGTCGCCGGGACGCACGGAAAAACAACAACCACATCCATGCTGGCTTGGATTTTTCACACGGCAGGAATGCAGCCCTCGTTTCTGATCGGCGGCATCGCCGAAAACTTCGGCTCCAGCTTTCATCTTGGACAGGGAAAGCATTTCATTCTGGAAGGCGACGAGTACGACACGGCATTCTTCGACAAAGGTCCGAAGTTCCTGCATTATTTTCCCGATGCTGTGATTCTGACCTCGGTGGAATTCGATCACGCCGATATTTATAAAGATCTGGATGCCGTGGAGACAGCCTTCAAGCGGCTGGTAAATCTGATTCCGCGGCGGGGACGGATTGTGGCTTTCGACGGCGCAGCCGGGGAGACCGGCGAAAGCCCGAGCCTTGAACGCTGCCTGAGCAAGGCCTTCTGCCCCGTGGAGCGTTATGGCACTGGCGCGCGCGCCGACTGGCGAATCGCCGACCTGAAATTCGAGGCAAGTCGAACCTCGTGGTCCGTGATGCGGGAGGGACGGGACTGGGCGGATCTCGAGTTTCCCCTTGCCGGGGAATACAACGTGTGGAACGCAACCGCGGCGGCGGCCCTGGCCGCGGACTACGGCATCTCGAAAGACGAGATTGCGGCTGCGCTGAAGACCTTCAAGAGTGTGAAACGGCGTCTGGAAGTGAGAGCGCAGGTGAATGGCATCACCATCATTGACGACTTCGCGCATCATCCCACCGCGATCGCGGGCACGCTGAAGGCACTGCGGGCGCGGTACGCGGGCGCGCGCTTGTGGGCGATTCTTGAGCCGCGGTCGAACACACTGCGGCGGCGCGTTCTGCAAGCTGAACTGGCGCGGAGTCTGGCGCTGGCCGACGAAGTGATCGTAGCCGGCGTGTTCCGCTCAGACCTGGTGCCGGTGAACGAAAGGCTGGAGTTGCCGGAACTTGCGGCGGATATTCAAAAACACGGCAGCCACGCGCGCTTGGTTGCCGACGCGGACGAAGTCGTACGGACGATCGTTCCCGAGATGCGGACCGGCGATGTGGTGGCGATCCTCTCGAATGGCGGGTTCGGCGGGATCTACGAGAAACTGCCGGCACGCTTGAGGGCGCTCGCGGGCGAAAGTGCCAGCGTCAATTCAGCGAACGCGGCAGGGAACTGATGAGGCTTCCAATCGTGCTCGAATGCCCGCCGCGCGCTATTCTCACCCTGGCCGTGTTTCTCGGCGCGGCTCTAACGCCTTCCTTCGCTGCAACCAGCTACACAATTTCTCTGATCAGTCCCGAGCAGCACTTGGTGGAGGTAAAGATCGTACTCGCGGAAGGATCGACGCGGCGCGAGTTGCAACTTCCCGTATGGAACGCGTTATACCAGGTTCGCGACTTCGCGCAATACGTGAACTGGGTACACGCGAAAGACCCCTCCGGCCGCGCGGTCCCTGTGCGCAAGTTGGACAAAGGCCGGTGGCAGATCACGAACGCGCAGGACGGCGCCATCGTTGAGTATCAGATCTTCCTCGACTCCTTCGGTCCATTCGGCGCGCAGTTCAATTCGCATCATGCATTCTTGAATCTGGCGCAGGTTCTCATGTATCCCGTCGACGCGCGGAACGGGCCGATGGCTGTGCGTTTCAGCCAGGTTCCCAAAACATGGCACGTTGCCACACCGCTAACGCCACTCTCCGAGGGAGGGTTCGGCGCCGACAACTACGATCGGCTGGTGGATTCTCCGGTCGAGATCGGAGACTTCAAGGAATCTGATTTCGACGAAGGTGGCGCGCGCTATCGCGTGATCGTGGATGCCGAGCCGGTCGATTACGATATGGAAAAGATCGTCGCCATGCTGCGCAAAATCGTGGCGGCTGCGAGCACTTGGATGAACGATCGTCCCTACGACTGCTACATGTTTATTTATCACTTCCCGCACGGACCGGCGGGCGGCGGGATGGAGCATGCCTACTCCACTGCGATTTCGCTCAATGCAGACGCGCTGGCTAAGTCATCCGAGGCGCTGGCTTCGGTGACAGCACACGAGTTCTTTCATCTGTGGAACGTGAAGCGCATCCGGCCGCAGACGCTTGAACCGGTGGATTACGCAAAAGAGAATTACACGCGGGCGCTCTGGTTTAGCGAGGGCTGTACCAGCACGGCGGCAGACTTCATCGAATTGCGCGGTGGCTTGATTGACGAGTCCCGCTTCGAGCAGGCGCTGGCGTCCGGCATCGGCGAACTTGAACGGCGTCCCGCTCACCTGACGCAATCGGCCGAAGAGTCGAGTTTGGATGCGTGGCTGGAGGGTGATGCCTACTATCGCCGCCCGGAGCGCAGCATCTCTTACTACAACAAAGGCGAGTTGCTCGGCATCACGCTGGATTTGGCGGTCCGCGAGGCCAGCCACGGGCAGGCATCCCTGCGCGAGGTGTTTCAGTGGATGAATCAGAATTACGCAAAAAAGGGAAGGTTCTTTGCCGATTCTAACGGCGTGCGCGAGGCTGCCGAGGCCGTGAGTCATGCGGACCTGGGATGGTTCTTCACAAAATACGTCGCGGGCACGGAGGAGATTCCGTGGGATGATTTCTTCCGCAGCGTGGGACTGCGCGTGGTAGAGGGAACGAACACGGTGCCGGATGCAGGATTCACCGCCTCACGAAACTTTGACGGTCCAATGACAGTGGCGGCGGTGACTGCAGGCAGCGCCGCGGAACGAGCCGGCCTGCAACTAGGCGATGCGATTCTTGAAATCAACGGCAAGATGGCGGCGCAGGAGTTCTCGCAGGAGATGGCGCAGCTTGCACCGGGCGGCTCCATTGCATTGAAGATCCGCGGCCGGCGCGGTGGAGAGCGGGAGCTGCGGTGGAAAGCGGGCAGCAGCGAAGAAGTTTCATACGAACTCAAAGATGTTGAGAACATTACGGCAGAACAGCAGTCGCGCCGCGCCGCGTGGCTGAAGGGCGAGGCGCAAATTTCGCAAGGCACACAGTTACAGGAATGATCCGCACCATCGCCATGCTCGTCTTTTGGGGACTGGCCGCGCCGTTTGCGGCGTTGATCGGATTCCCCTGGACGTTCATCACCGGCGATATTCGCCTGCTGTATCGCATGTTCATGATCGGTTGTGTAAGCGGAGTACGGCTGACCGGCGTGCGAGTGCAAACTGTGGGGCTCGACAAACTCGATCCGGCTCGCACCTATATCTTCATGTCGAACCACGTATCGAACCTTGACCCGCCGATTACGATTCCCCTAATTCCAAAGCGCACTTCGGTGATGGTGAAGAAGGAATTGTTCAGCTATCCGATTCTGGGCCGCGCGATGCGGATGGGATCGCTGGTGCCGGTCGATCGCGGCAATCGCGACGCCGGCATCGAATCGGTGCGCATTTCCAAGCAGGTTGTGCAGCAGGGGCTGAACATGACGATTTACGTCGAGGGCCATCGCTCCTTTGACGGCAAACTGCTGCCCTTCAAGAAGGGGCCGTTTTATTTGGCGATGGAATGCGGAGTACCGATTGTTCCGGTAACCATCGCGGGCACGCATTATGTGATGCCAAAGGGAAGGTTCGCGATCAAGCCGGGTTTAGTCACAGTAATCTTTCATCCTCCGATTGAGCCCAAAGATTTCGGGAACCGCGAGTATTTGATGGAGAAAGTTCGCGCCGTAATCGACAGTGGTCTGCCCGAAGAGTATCGGCAAGGCGATCGAACCGCCGCGCTGAAGAAGCAGGCGTAGCTCATTCCTTCGGCGTCTTCGCGCGCAATGCGCGTGCCATTTCCGGCAGCTTGGGCAGCAGAGCGGAGTATTTCAACCACAACTTGTGATCGACTGCTGGTGCGCCGCTGACCAGCGCGCCGGCGGGAATGTCGTTGGCTACTCCGCTTTGTGGCGTGACAATGGCGGCTTCGCCGACCTTGCAGTGACCGACGACTCCGACTTGTCCAGTCAAGATGACGCGATTGGCGATTTCTGTGGAACCGCCGAGGCCTACTTGTGAGCAGAGTAACGCATCTTCGCCGACCTGCGATCCGTGGCCAACCTGCACTAAGTTGTCGATTTTGACGCCGCGGCCGATGCGGGTTTCGCCTACGCTCGCGCGATCGATGCAGGAGTTGGCCTGGACTTCCACATCGTCTTCGATTACGACCGGAGCTGGTTGCGGAATCTTGTACCACTTTCCGTCGTGAGTCTTGGCGAAGCCGAAGCCGTCGGAGCCGATGACGACTCCGTTGTGCAGCAGGACGTTGTTGCCGATGCGGCAGTTCTCGCGGACCACGACGTGAGCATGGGCGAAGAAGTTGTCTCCTATCTTTACGCCGCGATAGATGACTGCGTGCGCCAACAGAACGGCGTTGTTCCCGATCTTGACGTTCTCGTCGACAACTACGTATGGAGCGATGTGAGCGTTGCGTCCAATCTTCGCTGAGGGATGGATGATTGCTGTCGCATGAATTCCTGGAGCGTAGCGCAGCGGTTGGTGGAAGAGTTCGAGGGCGCGCGCGAAGCTTTGGTAGGGATCCTCGACACGCAGCGTGGCTGCTGGAATCGCGGGAAAATTTTCGGCGACGATTACGGCTGCCGCCTTGGTGAGCCTCGCTGCTGGCGCGTACTTTGGATTGGCTACGAATGTTATTTCTTTCGGGCCGGCTTGCTCGATGCCGTTGAGGCCGGTGATCTCGGTGTCGGGGTAGCCGTCGTCGAGGCGCGCGTTGAGGGCGTGGGCGATCTGAGAAAGCTTCATGGTCGATGGGAACTGGATAAGATGGACGCGAGTAAATCGTACACCAGTTCCAAAGTGCTCCTCTGACCATGTTTACTTTTCTATAACAGGGTGCCCTCCCCTCCCCCACCCCCCTCAATCTTTAGAATGATCGACTTAAGCATGTTTTGGCCCGCAAAATCCGTTAAACAAAGGACTTAGAGGCCAAAATCTAGATAGCGATGGAGTTGCGAGCCAAGTGCGCTGCTGCGATCCGTACCGCATCTGCTGAGAAATTGTGAACGAGTTTTTTGTGCGGCGCAAGGTCAGATGTCACAAGGGTAGGCTGTGGAAAAGTTCCGAGGCCAAGCCCAGGGATTGGCGTTCGTGTCCACCCGCCTTCTTACAACCGGGTACCTCCTTTTTTCTCTGCGTCTGTTCCCATGTTTCCCCAAGAGCGAAACCCCACGAATCATTGCACCGTCAGCGTGAAGGTAATGCTGTGGGTGAATGAAGCGCCGCTCGCGGTCACTGTAACCGCGAAATTTCCGGTGGGTGTGCCAGAGACGACGTTGAGATTCACCGCGGGAGATTGTCCTCCGCCGGGGGCGGAGTTCGATACCTGAACCGGTAGAGCACCGATCGACACGAGGTCTGACGAGCCTAGCTGAATCGACAACTGATTCTGGCTGATGTACGTATCCCCGCGGGCGGCACCGTTAAAGAGGACTGAGGAGGAGGGAATAAATCCAGAACCGTTGATGATTAAAGTCGTGTTCGTGGAGCCCGCGGCTAGCTCTGGCGGGGCTAATGAGGAAATGGAAGGCGTGGGATTGTTAGCAGGAGGAGTGGTGCCACCGCCACCTGCGCCACCACCGCAACTGGGAAGCCCGACCAGAACAGCAAAAATGAGAAGTGCGAGCACCCCACCCTGGCGATTGCGCACGGATGCGCCAATCACACACGCAGCGATCAGAACGGCAATTCCTTGCGCTGGCCATTGCGGCGAATGGCTATTGTTCACTGAAGCTCTCTTTCCTGGCTGGCCCAGCGGAGCCGTCTGGATCGTGATAGTGGTCGACCCGCTGCCCGTGATCGAGGAGGGAGTGAAGGTGCAGGTTGTTTCCGGCGGAAGGCCGGAGCAGGAGAAATTGCTGACGGTGCCGTTAAAGCCGTAGAGGTCAAGGATATTCAATGTCACTTGTTGCGATTGCCCAGCTGACATGTTTACGTTCCCGAATGGCGACATATAAAAATCGGGCACTGTAATTTGGATATCATTGCTCTGGTTACCGACATAGTTGCTGTCGCCAGAATAGTGGAACGAGAAGTCGATCGTGGAAGCTATGGTGACTGTAAGCGTTGCTTGCAGCGCCGAATACCCGCTGCTGTCAGTCACTTGTGTGATAGTCGGATTAGCATTGAGTACTCCATTCGTGCTGTAAAAGGTGAAGGTTCCCGTAGGAGGCAGATTCTTCTGCGTCGTGTCCACCAGTGCCGTCAGGGTCACTGTGGTTCCCGCAGACACAGCCTGTGCACTCGACGTAATTGTCTCTGTCGTTGGGTACAGCACGGACACAGATGTCGCCGGACTCGCAGAGGTACTATAGTTGCTGTCTCCGTTATAAGAGGCAGTGATCGTCTTTGTTCCTGACGTGGTGAATGTCGGCTGGAAATATGCGGTCAGCGATGCCCCTTGAAAACGCGATCCCGCGGTTCCCGAGTACGACGCTGTGATCGGAAGGGCTGTTCCGTTGGAATACAAGGTAACGGTTCCAGTGGGCGCGACGCCAGAGCTGGAAGACTGCACCGTCACATTGAAAAAGGTACTCGACCCCGCAAGAATCGTGGACGAAGGCCCGGAAGGTGGAAGCATGGTAGTCGGCGCGGGGGTAATAGCAATCAGGTTCGTCGCGCTGCTCGCGTTGAAGCTGTTGTCCCCCGCATACGCTGCCTTGACCGAGTTGGTCCCACCCGGCAATTGGACAGTCAGATCCTCGAAATATCCATAACTGTTCAACGTGTACGTGCCTGCATCGAGGGGGCTGCTGTTGTTGGTGAGGGTTACGGTCCCGGAGGGACAGGCAGTTTGGCCGGTAGAGCTGACGGGCGCGCAGGTAGCACCGGAAGAAGTGGCGACGTCCGCCCGTAATACATAGGGAGAGCCGTAAACGGCGGTCGTCGTGTCGCCGCCGATGATGTTTCCGTTGGTGTCGAAGGTGACCAGAAAGACTTGTGGGAGGCTGTTCTCCTTGTTTACCGTAACGCTGATGGCGCCGGAGTCACTCGGGCCATAGGTTCCATCCCCATCATAGTGCGCTGTCAGCGAGTAGGTGCCGCCCGGCAACAGTTCGCTGGTTCCGCTGACGGAGCCGCTGCTCAAATTGAAACCTGTGAATGCCTGATTATTCGGGCCTCCGACGAGCGAGACTTGCCCAGTCGGAGTGCCGCTGCCGGATTTTGGAGTCACTGTAACGCTGAAGGTAACGGGCTGGCCGTGCGTGATTGTGGTCGGCATTAAGCTGTTCAACGTGGTGGTCGAGGGCAGGGAAGTCACGGAACTCCACTGGGTTACCAGGTTATTGGCGTTCACCGAGCCCAAGCCCGTGGCTTGGTCGTATCCGGTGCCGGCGTTGTATCCGGTCAGGATGCCGTATTGGTCCCCGGAGATACTGGTAGTGCAATTCGGGCTTCCTGTAGCGCAGGGCATGGCGATGGTGCCTGCGGTTACGTCGTTGAAGACGCAAGTACTGGCGGGGCCGTTGCTGGAATTGCAACTGGAGGCCGACTGCTTCGCCGCGAGTTTATAGAAAACGTAGTTGGCATTGCCCTGGCGCGAACCGGTCTGCTGGTTAACGAGGGCCATGATTCCAGCAAAGGCGGGAGAGGACGCCGAGGTGCCGCCAACCGCAAGAAAGTTGCTATATGGAGAATTCAAGCCGCAGGAACCCGCGATGTCTGACTCGCAAACGATGTAGAAGTTCTGCAGGAAGCCATTGCTGGCGAACAAGGAGACATCAGGAATGTCGCGCTTCCCGTCCGGCGGAACGCCGGTGCCGGTTTGCCACGAGGGCTTGGTATAACCTCCGGCGCAACTGGACAGGGTGGAACCGCTTGGAGTGGTGCAATTGCTTGCTCCTCCAGACCCGCCCAATGGGACGTCAAAAGCGGGAGTGATGCGCGGATCGTTGCAGTTGGTTTCAGCGTTCGAACTAAAGCCGACGGTGCCAAAGATCGCGTTGGTGCAGGAATCGTTCCAAGTGGTTTCAGGGATGTAGCCCTTGGCGGAGGCTTGCGTGGTCGAATTGTTTGTAGTGTTCCAATAAGTGCCGGGGTTGCTGAAATCGTTGAAGTCGGTTCCGCCGACTGCCACGTTGTAGGGAGTGGAAGCGTAGCCGCTGACTTGCAGTCCGAATTGAGCCGGAGCCGGGGACTGAGCGTTAAAATTATCGCAACCAGCCGAACCATTGTCGCCAGCGGAAATAAAAACCGTGATTCCCTGGGCGGCGGCCTGTTGCCACAGTGAGTTGTAGAACTGATTGCCCGCTGTGCCGAGCCCGAGTTCGCACTCGCCGTAACTCTCACTCATGACCGGGGCGAGGTTGTTCTCGATGATGTAGACCGCGGAAAGATCGACGCCCGATGTGGTTTCGGTGGATTGCGAGACTACAAGATCAATCGTTGCATTGGGCGCGACAGCGCCCGACCATTGCACGTCGAGATCGGCTTCGGTTTCATCGGGCTGGATGCCGGGATCTGAACCATTGAGGATGATCTGGGGATCGTTGACCGGGAGGCCGAACAGGGTGCGGAAATCGCGGACGTCCTGAATGTTGATGTTGGTCTGACCGACGATGGCGACGGTCTGGCCCGTGCCATTGATGCCCGAGTTCCACAGCGGCAGCACGTTGTAAATGGTTCCAAAGTCGTAGGGGCCGAGTCCATAGAAGCAGGGATCGCTGCTGGAATTATTTTCAACGCAGCCAAGTGGAAATGTGAACAACGGATCGGTGGCGGTAATCCTTCCGGTAGATTTGTCGCGCTTGAATTTTCCGGAGGAGACGATCATAGAGTGCCGCGGGAAATTATTGAGCGAGGCGACGCCGGCTACAGCCGACAGTAGGGCCGCGGGAATTTGAGGATCGGTCGCGTTGGCCCAGTACTGCTGGCTGTTCAGCAGATACTTGTGAATTGTGGCGTGAAACGCCTCCTGCACCTGGCTGGCGGAGCCGGAGAATTCGAGCACCGTGCGGCCCTTCGTTGATCCCACTTGAAATCCGTGGGATTGCAGCCATGCGGTGATGGTTTGAATGTCGGTGTCGGTGGGGCCGAACTGCTTGCCGTAGTCTTCGGGCGTTAGCCACTTGTGATAGCTGGGCGAGGATTTGTCTTGCTGGTCGTCGAGAAGTTTCCGCAGGGCAGATTCCTGCTCGGGACTGCGCTTTAGTACCAGGAGCATGCGCTGCATGGGGAGCGTGGCTGGCGCGGTACCGAGGTCGAACTCTGGACGGGCCAAGGGGTGGGTGTTGCCTTTGAGAACGGTGAGTTGTGCTTCGTCGACCGGTTGCATGATGAGTGGGCGCGGCGCATGTGAAGACGGCTGGTTCGCGCTCAATTGCTGCGCCAACAATGGCGCACAGAAGACGAGTAGGGCGAGAGCTGCGGTGAAGAATGGATTCAGAGCGAACCTGAAGAAGGCCTTCATGAGACACCTTTAGTCGGGGACATGGCTATGCCTGCCGAGATCGGAGGAGCCGGGGGAAGGAGGTAGCCCCGCCCTTCTCGCCTGCGCAGGATCTATCGTCTGCGTCTAGAGGAGCCTTTTTATCTCAAGTTTGCTTGGATTGCAACTCAAATTGTGCAGTGGGTGATTGCGTGTCCAGCCGCGCCTTTCAGTCTTCGAACCTTCACTCTTCGAACAAGGTAACCTGGCGCTGGTCGTCGGTGGGGCCGCGTCTTGGGCGGCGGGTGGCTCCGATTACGGCTAGGACTGTCAGCGAGTCTAGGGCGGTTCGGGGGACGAAGATGCGCTGCGTGTTGGAGCGCTGGTCGGGTGGGTTTACCAGGTAGCCTTCTGGCAGGTTTTGGGTTAGGTCGGAGGGCATTAGGCCCTCCAGGATTTCGTTGTCCTTGAAGCGGAGGCGGACCCAGAGGCCTTCGGAGCGGGGGCGGGAAGTGAAGGTTTTGCGGGTTAGCGATTCGGAGTCGCCGAACTCGCGGACGAAGTAGACGCCTTTGATCTCGCGGAGGTCCATGGCGACTACGGTGCCGGTCGTGTTGAGGAGTTCTAGTTTTCCTTCAGTGACGAATTGGGTGGGCGAGACGTAGCCGGAGACGGAATCGCGGTCCATCTTGCGGACGATTACTTTTTTGTGGGTCGAGGGCATGGTCGGGCTTTGGGCTTCGGCTTTCGGGCTTCGGCAAAGCACACTCTGCTTCTGCCGAAGCCCGATGGCTGAAGCCCGAAGCCCGCCTCATTCTCGCACTATTTTGGGAGAAAACGCTGGAATCCACGTTGGCAGTAGCCAAAATGTAAACGTTGTGTTATTCCTTTAAGTTGCCTTGGCTCCGCTCAAGTCTGGATAAGTGTTTTATATTGAGTGGCTTGAGTTGGGTGTGTAATGGAGTTGCCGGGGCTGGGCCGGGTCATCCTGTGGAAATGTTGTGGAAAACGCGGGGCGGGGTCTTGTTGTGCCTGCGGCGTGCGGGAACCGGCTTGCTGTGGATCGCTTGAAGACGAATGGCTGATTACATTTACACCATGGAAATCCGGTTGACGCCGGATCAGTTGAAAGGCGTCAATCTGGTGCAAGAGGTAGCCCGTGCCGCGGGAATCACTCTCTACCTGACGGGCGGCGCGATTCGGGACATTATCAGCGGGTTTACGATCCGCGACCTGGATTTCACGGTTCAGGGCAACCCCCTCAAATTGCAAAAGGATTTTGAAAGGGCCGGGGCGCAGCTAGCCGGGCACGACGAAGACGTTCGCGCGCTGTTTCTGGTGCTGCCGGGGAACGTGCGGGCTGAGATTGGGATGGCGCGGACTGAGGTTTATGAGAAGGTGGGGCGGGCTCCGGTGATTGCTCCTGCTAGCATTCAGGAAGATTTGCGGCGGCGCGACTTCACGGTGAACGCGATGGCGCTGTCGCTGAATGAAGGGTCGCGTGGGTTGTTGCTTGATCCGTTCAACGGTGTGGCGGATATTGAGGCGAAGCTGCTGCGGATTCTGCATAACTATTCGTTTGTGGAAGATCCTTCGCGGCTGATCCGAGCGACGCGGTTTGCGGCCCGCTTTCACTGGCCGATGGAGGAACGCACGCAGCAGCGCTATGACGCGGCCAAGGAAAATAAATACATCGAACACATTTCTCGGAGCGCGGTCGGGCATGAGATCGCGCAGTTGGCGCATGAGGATGATCCGCTCAGCGTGGTGAAAGCGTTGGAGAAGGAAGAGTGGTTGAAGGTGCTGCATCCGCATTGGTCGGCGGCCAAGGTGGATACGAACGGGCTGGCGTTGCTGATGAAGACGCGGCAGCAAATGGTGGACCTGGGATATACGGTGGATCCGTCGGCGGCAGTGATGCACTTCCTGACGGCGCGGCTTTCCGACAAAGACGTTTCCGACTTGCGGCGCGCTATTCCGCGTAAGGATTTGATTGAGTCGTGGCGCGATATTGAGATTCATGCCAAGGAACTGGCTAGGCGATTGACAGGGAAGGACGCGGCTACGCCTTCGCGGACGTGGAACCTGCTGTCTGGGGCGCCTCCAGAGATGATTCTATTTCTGGCGGTAACGGCGCGGAATCAGGCGGTCGCGGGGAAGATCAAGAACTTCCTGACCAAGTGGCGGGACGTGCAGAAGAAGATTCCGCTGCCGGAGATGACTGAGTTGCTGATCACGCCTGCGCTGCCGGAGTATCCGAAGATTGCGCGCGACGTGTTCATGCTGCTGCTGGATGGAAAGCTTCGGTCGCACACGGAGACGATGAAGTTTTTGAAACCGTTTGCGCCCCCACCTCCGCCACCTCCTCCGCCACCCCGGCGGGGACGTGGACCGAAGGCTGCGGCGGCCGCTCCTGCGGCTGTGGTGCCAGGTAAAAAGGGCGAAGTGGCGAAGGGCAAGGGTAAAGGCGCGGCTATGGCTGCGCCAGCTGCGGTTGCCGCTCCGGTGGCTAAGGCGGAAGTCAAAGCGAAACCTGTGCCTAAGGCCAAGCCCGTGAGAGTAGCGGCCAAGCCTGCGAAGCGCCCGGTTAAGGCTGCCGCGAAACGTCCGGCGAAGAAGGCTGCTCCGAAGAAGAAGAAATCCAAGAAGCGGTAAATCAGCGGGTGGTGGCGATTCTGTAGGTCCACATTCTCCTTAGAGACCGGTTTAATTTCTGGGATTTCCTGCTTGAATCGGGCATATAATTGGGGTATGGATCGCCCGCTAATGGTTGCGGCGTTCGTGGTGTTGTTGGCATTGGCGCCGGTTTCGGCACAGCACGGCGGTGGCCATGCGTCTGGCGGCGGACACGGCGGAATGGCTTCGCACGGCGGGTTCGGCGGTCATTCGGGTGGCGGTCATGCTTTCGGCGGGACGCACTCCGGCGGAGGTTTTGGGGCTCGTCCGTCTGCGCGCGGTTCCTTCAACCGCTCATTCTCCAATCGGTCTTTCACCGATCGCTCACCTTCCTCACGGAATTTCAATCGCTTCCGGGGTTCGCGAATCCGAAACCGCGGCTTCAGGAGCAGCGGTTTCAGGGACAACTGCTGGTGGTTTGGATGCGGCTGGGGCTACGCCTATCCGTACCTAGGCGGTGGAATTGATCCGTACTGGTGGTGGGATTCGGGTTCGTCTGATGATCCGCAATACCAGGCGGGCGGCAACTGGAACAACCAGCAGGAAGCTGAACAGGGAGTGGGCCAGCAGGGCGATCAAGATTTATATGCGCGGTCGGCGCCTCCGCCGCCGCGTGAGCATGTGGAACTCAACGAAGCTGCGCCGGCCACAGTGCTAGTGTTCCGCGATGAGCACAAACAAGAGATCCACAATTACGCTATCGTCGGGCAGACTCTGTGGAACTTCAATCCGCAGCATACGCAGAAGATTCCGCTCTCTGATCTGGATATCCCTGCCACGACGAAAGAGAACGAAGATCGTGGCGTGGATTTCCGGCTGCCCGGCGGGCGTGAGGGGCAGTAGGTCTTCACGCGACTCGTGCGCACGACTCCGCTCTGTGGATAACTTGCTGCTTCTTTCTTCGCATTTCCCTTTAGAATGACGCCAACCGTAAAATCGACCTGAGCCTATGTCCCAATTCGTCCACCTGCACCTGCACACCGATTACTCCCTGTTGGATGGCGCCTGCGACGTCGAAAAGCTTTGCCAGCGCGTGAAAGAGCTGGGCATGCCGGCCGTGGCGATGACCGACCACGGCAATATTTTTGGTGCGGTGCATTTTGTGAATGCGGCGCACCATGAGGGCGTGAAGCCGATCGTTGGTTGCGAACTTTACATCTGCAAGAAAGATGATCACAACATTGAGCGCACGCCTCCGGACGGCGACACCTACAACCATCTGCTGGTGCTGGCGGAGAACGAAGAAGGCTACCGCAATCTGGTGAAGATTACGTCAGAGGCGTCGCTGCATGGGTTCTATTACAAGCCGCGGGTGAGCAAACAATTTCTGGCGGAGCATTCGCGGGGGTTGATTGGACTTTCGGGATGCCTGAAGGGCGAAGTCGCGGAGCGGTTGATGGAAGGGAACTACGATGCAGCGCGCGCGGCTGCGGGGACGTTCCGCGATATTTTTGGCAAGGAGAACTTCTACCTTGAGATTCAGGACCAGGGGCTGGCGATGGAGCACAAGATCCATCCCGGGCTGTTTCAACTGGAGAAGGATCTCGGGCTGCCGCTGGTGGCGACTAACGACAGCCACTATCTGTGCGAGGACGATGCGCATGCGCAGGATGTGATGTTGTGCATCCAGACGGGCAAGTCGATTCACGACACGCAGCGCATGAAGTTTGATGGGAACCAGTTTTTCGTCAAGAGTCACGACGAGATGTATCGCGTGTTCAAGGACTCACCCGAGGTCTTGACGCGCACGCTCGACATTGCCGAGCGGTGCAGCCTGCGCCTGGAAAAAGTGGCAACGCCGTTTCCGCAATTTGAAGTTCCGCCGGGTTACACCATTGACAGTTATTTTGTGCACGTTTCGCGGGAGGGTTTCGCGCGGCGCATGGCGGCGTTGCGTCCGCTGCACGAGCAGGGCAAGTTGAAGCACCCCATCTCGGATTATGAACAGCGGCTGGAGCGGGAGCTTGGGATCATCCAGCAGATGAAGTTTCCGGGGTACTTCCTGATCGTGTGGGATTTCATTCGGTATGCCCGGGAACGCGAAATTCCGGTGGGGCCGGGACGCGGGTCGGCGGCCGGGTCGCTGGTTTCCTATGCTTTGGGCATCACCGATCTTGATCCGCTGCAGCATGAGTTGCTGTTTGAGCGCTTTCTGAATCCGGAACGCGTTTCGATGCCGGATATCGACATTGATTTCTGCATGAACCGGCGCGGTGAAGTGATCAATTACGTCACACAGAAATATGGCCGCGACAACGTGGCGCAGATCATTACGTTCGGGACGATGGCGGCCAAGGCCGCGATCAAGGACGTTGGGCGCGCGATGGACATTCCGTATGCCGACGTGGATCGCATCGCCAAGATGATTCCCACGCAGCTGAATATTACGCTCGACCAGGCCATTGAGGATTCGCCGCAACTGCGCGAGGCGATGGAGAAAGATGGGCAGATTCGCGAACTGATTCAAACCGCGAAGAAACTGGAAGGGATGGTGCGGAACTCCGGTGTGCACGCGGCGGGCGTGGTGATTTCGCCGCGGCCGCTAACGGAACTGGTTCCGCTGCACAAGACTAAGAACGACGAAATCGTGACTGCTTTCGACATGGTTGCCATCGAGAAGATGGGCCTGCTGAAGATGGATTTTCTGGGGCTGACCACACTGACGATTCTCACCGACGCTTTGAAGCTTATCGTGCAGACGCGCGGGACTCCGATTACCCTCGAGAACGTTCCGCTGGATGATGCGGAGACTTACCAGAAAGTCTTCTACAAGGGATTGACCTCGGGGGTGTTCCAGTTTGAATCGCATGGCATGCGCGATGTGTTGCGCAAGTACCAGCCGAATTCGATTGAGGACCTAACGGCGCTGAATGCGCTTTACCGGCCGGGGCCGATTCAGGGCGGAATGATTGACGACTTCGTCGATCGCAAGCACGGGCGCAAGCGCGTCGAATACGAACTGCCTGAGCTGAAAGAGATTTTGGAAGAGACGCTGGGCGTGATTGTGTATCAGGAGCAGGTGATGCAGATCGCGAACCGGCTGGCGGGCTACTCGCTGGGTGAGGCCGACCTGCTGCGGCGCGCCATGGGTAAGAAGAAAGCGGAAGAAATGGCGCAACAGCGCGAGCGCTTTGTGGAGGGTGCGGCGCAGCGCAAGTTTCCGCCGAAGAAGATCGAGAAGATTTTCGATCTTATGGCACAGTTTGCGGGATACGGCTTCAACAAGTCGCATTCCGCTGCTTACGCGCTGCTGGCCTATCACACGGCGTATTTGAAGACGCACTATCCGGTTGAGTTCATGGCGGCGCTGCTGACCTCAGTCACAGGCAGTACTGATGACGTTGTGAAGTACATCAACGAATGCCGCGAGATGGGGATTTCGGTTGAGGCACCGGACATCAATGTGTCGGATGCGAACTTTACGCCGCATGGAGAAGCGATTCGCTTTGGGCTGGCCGCGGTGAAGAATGTTGGGGGCAATGCTATTGAGTCGATTGTGGCGGCGCGGAAGAAGCTGGGGCGATTCAAATCGATTTATGAGTTCTGCGAGAACGTTGATCTGCGGTTGCTGAACAAGCGCGTGCTGGAGTCGTTGATCAAGAGTGGCGCGATGGATTCACTGGGGCGACGCGCGCAATTGATGACCGTGCTCGACCGCGCGATGGAGCGTGCGCAAAAGACGCAGCGCGACGCGGAATCAGGGCAGCACGGGCTGTTCGGGGTGTTTCAGCAGGAGGAGTCCGAGGCGAACAACGACAAACTGCCTGACATTCCTGACTGGGATGAGCAGGCACGGCTGGCGGCGGAAAAGGAAATCCTCGGTTTCTTCATCAGCGGGCATCCGATGGAGAAATATAAGGACAAGCTTGCTGACCTGCAGGCGCTGCGAATTGATGAGATCGCCGCGATGACGAAATCCACCGGCAAAGACGAGACCATCGCCACTGCCGGGATCATCGCCAATGTGCGCGTGCAGAAGTCCAAGCGCGGAGAGTTCTACGCCCAGGCCACGCTCGAGGACATGTCAGGCTCGATCGATATGATCGTTTTCCCGGAGGCCTATAAGCGTCTCGGCGACAAAGTGAAGCTGGAAGTTCCGGTGCTGGTGCGGGCCGGGGTGAGAATTGAAGAAGGAGCGAATCCCAAGATCACAGCGGCTGAGATCATGCCGCTGGAAGACGCCAAGGTTCCGCTGCCGCGCGCGATTCGCATTCGCGTGCCGCTTGAGACTGCGGCTGAATCAACGGTGGACGATCTGCATACGCTTTTCAGGGAGCGCAAGGGCGAGGCGCGGGTGTTGTTTGACGTGGAACGTGCGGGGGATTTCATGGTGGTGATGGAAGCGGAGGGTTATAATGTGCTGCCAGATCGCAACTTCATCGCCCGAGTTGAGCAGTTGTGCGGGCGGGGCAGTGTCCGCGTAATCAGTTAACGCATAATCAGTGAACCCATGGCAGCAACCGACAAGGCGCAGCAGGAACTGGAACAGATCGAGCGCCAGGTGGCGCTGATCGAGGCCAGTACCGGACAGAATGATGAGACTCACCGCCAACTCGCGAAGCTTCACGAGCGCGTTCATACCCTGCGGCAGGAGATGAAGGCGTTGCAGACGGCGTGGCAGAAGACGGAACTGGCGCGGCATCCGCAGCGTCCGCAGGCGCTTGATTACATCGAGCGCGTGTTCACCGACTTCAGCGAGATTCACGGCGACCGCGGTTTTGGGGACGATCCGGCGATTATTTGCGGGATGGCGCGTTTTCATGGCGAGGAAGTTCTGGTGGTCGGTACCCAGAAGGGCCGAGACATGAAGCAGCGCGTGTACCGGAATTTCGGCACGCCGCACCC
The DNA here is from genome assembly GCA_035566655.1 of Candidatus Dormiibacterota bacterium. Lineage (GTDB taxonomy): Bacteria > Acidobacteriota > Terriglobia > Terriglobales > Acidobacteriaceae > Sulfotelmatobacter. The sequence goes on along the minus strand of DATMQT010000077.1, from coordinate 55,537 downwards.
GGAGGGTTATCGCAAATCGCTGCGCGTGATGCAGGTGGCGGAGAAGTTTCGACGTCCGATATTCACGCTGGTCGATACGGACGGCGCTTATCCTGGAATTCACGCCGAGGAACGCGGCCAGGCGGAGGCGATTGCCTACAACCTGCGCGAGATGGCGCGCCTGGAGGTGCCGATCATCGCGACTGTGATTGGGGTTGGCGGCAGCGGCGGGGCGCTGGCGATTGCCGTCGCCGACCGCGTACTGATGATGGAGAATTCGATTTATTCAGTGATTTCTCCGGAGGGCTGTGCCGCCATCATGTGGCGGGATGCTACCAAGAAGGAGCTAGCGGCCGAAGCGATGCGGATTACGGCCACGGATTTGAGCGAACTGGGCTGCATCGACGATATCGTGCCCGAACCTGAGGGCGGAGCGCATCGCGATTACGAAGCGGCGGCGAACTTGCTTGATGTCAGCCTGCAAAAACACTTTTCGGAACTGAAGAAAATCCCACCAGCAGACTTATTAACGGCTCGATACAATAAGTTCCGCACGATTGCGCAGTTCTTCAAGACTGAGTCCTGAGTCCTCACGGGCTTTTTCTTCGCGCTCCCGTTCCCAAATAGGTTCCTCCCGGCTTCCGGCGGGCAATTCGGCGTGCTACGAGTGCGGCAACCGCCGTATAATTATCTGTTACCCCCAAGTTGGAATTCGGGCGGATCACTCCGCTCACTCATTAAAGGAAGGTGCAGGGATGGCCACTACGGATGTAGCGCCCCAGGGTACGGGCGGGCAGTTGGGACGCAAGCGGATCGTCAATGACATGAGCATTCAGGTTGCCACGGTGAATGGCTCAGGCTCGCAGAGTTCGAACACCGTATTATTGCGCGCCATTTTTCAGATGGGGGTGCCGATTTCGGGCAAGAACCTTTTCCCCTCAAACATCGCTGGGCTGCCGACCTGGTATACGATTCGCGCCAACAAAGACGGCTACATTGGACGCAAGAAGGAAATTGATTTCCTGGTGGCCATGAATGCGGAAACCGCGCAGGACGACGTAATGTCGCTGGCGCCGGGCGCTTCTGTGCTGTATGACGAACCGCTGGCTCTCGATAAGCTCCGCAATGATCTGATCTTCTATTCGGTCCCCTACGACAAACTGGTGGCGGCGGTTTGCCCCGAGGCCAAGTTGCGGAAGCTGGTTAAGAACATGGTCTACGTCGGGGTTGTCGCTCAGCTTCTTGAAATTGAAATGGGCGAGGTGGAGAAGGCGATCCGCAAACAGTTTGCCAAGAAGGTCAAGGCTGCGACCTTGAACCTGGCGGCGGCACAGGCCGGGTTCGATTACGCGAAAGCCACTCTGCAAAAGCGCGGAACGTTCTACATCGAGCGCATGAACGCGACAGCGGGGAAGATCATCATTGACGGCAATTCGGCGGCGGCGCTCGGCTGCATGTTTGCCGGGTGCACTGTGGTGACGTGGTATCCCATCACGCCGTCGTCGTCGCTAGTGGAGACGATGATTGAGTACATGAAGGAGTACCGCATCGGTCCCGACGGCAAAGCGACGTTTGCCATCGTTCAGGCGGAGGATGAACTGGCGGCAATTGGCATGGTGATTGGCGCTGGTTGGGCAGGGGCGCGCAGCATGACTGCGACCGCGGGTCCGGGAATTTCGCTGATGTCGGAGTTTGCCGGGCTGGCTTATTACGCGGAGATCCCGGGCGTAATCTGGGACATTCAACGTGTCGGGCCCTCAACCGGCTTGCCCACGCGCACTTCACAGGGCGATATTCTCACCACGGCGTTTCTTTCCCATGGCGATACCAAGCACATCATGCTGATTCCGAGTTCGTGCGCGGAGTGCTTCAGCATGGCGTCGGAGGCCTTCAATCTAGCGGAGCAATTCCAGACGCTGGTGTTTGTCATGTCCGATCTGGATCTTGGCATGAACAACTGGATGTCCGATCCTTTTGAGTATCCGACCACGCCGATTAAGCGCGGCAAAGTTTTGGACAAGGAAGCGCTGGCAAGGCTGGGTGGGTTTGCCCGCTACAAAGACCTGGACGGCGATGGTGTGGGTTACCGCACGCTTCCGGGAACGGATCATCCTGCCGCGGCGTACTTCACGCGGGGGAGCGGGCACAACGATAAATCCAGCTACAGTGAGCGGCCCGACGATTACGAAAACAACATGGAGCGGCTGAATCGCAAGTTTGAGTCGGCGCGGTCATTTGTGCCACGACCAGAGGTACTGAAAGGCGCCAACGCGAAGATTGGAATTATTGCCTACGGGACTTCGCATTGGGGAATCATCGAGAGCCGCGATCAGCTGCGGAGCGAATACGCGATTGAGACCGACTACCTTCGCTTGCGGGCATATCCTTTTACGCGCGAAGTGCATGAATTCATCGAGCAGCACGAACGGGTTTACGTGGTCGAGCAGAACCGCGACGCGCAGATGCTTACGTTGCTGAAGCTGGATGTGAAACCTGAACTGACCACACGGCTGCGCAGCATCAGCCATCTCGACGGGCTGCCGCTCGATGCGCGCTCCGTCACTGACGAACTGAGCACAATGGAGGGTAAATAATGGCGACAACGCCTGTTGAACCCAGATCTCCCGAACCGAAGACAAACCATATCGGATTGACAGTGATCGACTACAAGGGAGGTAAGACCACCCTCTGCGCCGGCTGCGGTCATAACGCTATCTCTGAACGCATCATCGAAGCCATGTATGACATGGGAGTGCAGCCGGAGCGGGTCGCAAAGCTGAGCGGAATTGGGTGCTCGTCGAAGAGTCCCGCTTACTTTATGAACCGCTCGCACAGTTTCAACTCGGTGCATGGACGCATGCCGTCTGTCGCTACGGGCGCGATGCTGGCCAATCGTAATTTGATTGCGCTGGGGGTGAGCGGCGATGGCGACACCGCTTCCATCGGCATCGGCCAATTTGTTCACCTCATGCGGCGCAATCTTCCCATGATCTACATCATTGAAGACAACGGCGTATACGGGCTGACCAAGGGGCAGTTCTCGGCCACCGCCGATCTGGGGTCGAAGCTGAAGTCTGGCGTGATCAACGACCTGCCTCCGATCGATACCTGCGGGCTGGCGATCGAGTTGGGTGCGACGTTTGTTGGTCGGTCGTTTTCCGGCGATAAGCGGCAGTTGAGCACCATGCTGAAGGCGGCCATCGCGCACCATGGCACGGTGATGCTCGACGTGGTCTCGCCGTGTGTCACGTTCAACGATCACGAGGGGTCGACCAAGTCCTACAAATATGTGAAAGATCACGAAGAGATTTTGCAGGAAATGAGTTTTGTTCCTCACTTCGAAGAGATCGACGTCGAGTATGATCCGGGAACGACGGTCAACGTCACTATGCACGACGGCTCCAGCTTGCGACTGCGCAAGCTGGAAGAGGACTATGACCCGACCGACAGAATCGCGTCGATGAAACGCCTTTCCGAAGCGCACGATAAGGGCGAAGTGTTGACCGGAGTGTTTTATGTGGACACCAAGTCGCCCAGCTTTCTCGATATGCTGAATATGGTCGATGAGCCGCTGGCTACGCTGCCGGAATCGCTGACGCGGCCGGGCAGGGAAGCGCTCGAGGCGGCGATGGAGGAACTAAGGTAGGGCGGGTTACGTCGGAACGCAACAGCAGATTCCTCACCGGGCCTTCGGCCCAGCTCGGAATGACAAGGATTTATTAAAACCTCCACAGCACGGGCTACTTGGGCGCCGTTGAGCTTCCCGGCTGAAGCCCGAGTCCCGAACCGTAATATTCCGCGATGGCCTGCCTTTCGTTTTCGGTGAGCAGCGCGGCGATGGTGCGCATCGGCTCGTTGATGTCGTTGGCGCGGGTGCGGTTGGCGAAGGCTTCGAGCTGTTTCAGAACGTAGTCAGCGTTCTGGGTGGCGAGCGACGGAACTCCGGGACGATAGGCCACGGGACCATGGCAGGCCTGGCAGGGTGGAATGCCGCGTTCTCCGTCGCCAAAGGAAACGAGGCGCGATGCGACCGTGGCATGAGCTGGATCAGGCCGGGCTTGCGGAAAGATTCGATTGTCCTGGGGATCGCTGAAGACCGGCAGCCTTGAGAAATAGGCAACCACGTCGGCCTCATCGCGGGGCGAAAGCGATTCTGCGATCGGGTCCATCGCATGCGACATGCGTTTATGAGTTCGAAAATCTTCCAGCTGTTTCCAGATGGCAAGCTTGTCCATGCCCGCCAGGTTCGGGGTTGCGGCGATTGGGCTGAATCCTTCCGAACCGTGGCAATGATCACAGCGCTTGGCCAGTAGCAGTCCGCGGAAGGCGTCACCAGAGGACGCGGCTGCGATCGTCTCCGGCGTCCACGCCACGAGCGATGGAATTTGATCTGGCGCCGCGTCACTCGCCACCAGAACAAGCGAGCTGGCCGTCAGAATCAGGGCAAAGCGCCAGGCCACACTCCAATCGAAAGTAGCTATCCGTTTATTGCGCGGCACAGTTCCCCCTTTCTTCAGGCCGCAAAGCGGGGAACTGATCGCGCGGTACGACCTGCAACGCGGAGCGCATGGCGTAGTGCCCGGCGCCGCAGAATTCCCGGCAGACGGTTTTGTATTCGCCGGGACGAGGAAACTGGAGCTGCGCATCCGTGATCGTACCCGGCAACACCTTCACGGCATAGTCTGCAGCATTGAAGGTGAGCGAGTGGACGGAGTCGGCGCTGGTGATGCGGAGATGAACTGGAACTCCGGCAGGCACCAGAATGCAGTGCGGGATGAACAGGTATTGCTGCGCGATCATGCGCACCGTCACCGAGCCATCGGGTTCCTGCGCGGTGCCGAGGTTGTTCTCGACAAACTCTCCTGCCAAGTGAAGCGCCAGCGGATCGACGCTGCGGGAGCCCCTCAGAAAACGCATCAGGGGAAGGTCGAGCTGGTGGTAGCGGGTGGCTGGGATGAGGCACAGAACCAGCACCGTGATCAAGAACGTTCGCAGCTTTCGCCAGTTCACAGGGCGCTCGATTTACCGGGCAGCTTCCAATTCCTTCAGCACGGCGCTGCAACGTTCGCAGACCGTGGGATACGCTTTGTCCTCGCCCACCCGGGTGGAATAGTTCCAGCAGCGTTCGCACTTGGATCCATCCGCTTTCTTCACCTCGACGTGTACGCTGCCGGTGCCGTTGCCTGAGGCCTGCGTAAGCGTCACGGCCGAGACGATGAAGAGGTAGCGGAGCTGGTCACCGTGGCGAGAGAGTACGGAATAAACCGGGTCGGAGGCGGCCACGGTGACGTGGGCTTCGAGGCCGGTGCCGATGAGCTTGTTGTTGCGGGCTTCTTCGAGCACCTTGAGAACGTCGTCGCGGACGGAACGAAGCGTAGTCCAATCTTCATCGGACTTGGAGTCCGCCTCGGGAGCGAGATCACGAGGAGATGGAAACGAGGCCAGGTGAACGCTCTCTTCACGCTTCGTTGCCTTCGGCAGGTACTCCCAAACCTCTTCCGAAGTAAACGTCATGATGGGCGCCAGGAGCCGCACCAAAGCTTCGCCGATCCGCCAGATCGCTGTCTGGGCGCTGCGGCGAGCTTGCGACTTTGGTGCGAAGATGTAGAGACGGTCTTTTAGCACGTCGAAATAAAACGCGCTAAGGTCAACAATGCAAAAATCATTCACTCGATGATAGATCTTGTGGAACCCGAACTCGTCGTACCAGTTTTTCAGGGCGAACGTTAGCACTGCTGTGCGGCGCAGCATGTATTGGTCCAAGGGTTCCATGGTGTCGAAGGGAACCGCGCCAGCCTGCGGGTCGAAGTCTCCGAGGTTGCTGAGGATGTAGCGGAAGGTGTTGCGGATCTTGCGATAGTTTTCTGCGACCCGCAACATCAGCTGCTCGGATCCAACTACGTCTTCTCGGAAGTCGACCGACGCTACCCAGAGCCGCACTACTTCTCCACCCAGACGGCTGGAGACATCGACTGGATCCACGTCGTTGCCGCGGGATTTCGACATGGCCTGGCCTTTTTCATCGAGTGTCCACCCGGGCGTGACCACGCCTTTGTAGGGCGGCGTGCCGCGTGTGCCCATGGCGCAGAGCAGAGACGACTGGAACCAGCCGCGGTATTGGTCGCCGCCTTCGAGATAAAGATCGGACGGCCAGGGGTACGTGGGCTCGTCGCCGATTAGTGCGAGATAGCTTGCGCCGGATTCCAGCCAGACGTCGAAGATGTCGGTTTCTTTCTCGAACCTGGTGCTGCCGCAGTGCGGACACTTCGTGCCTGCGGGGAGAATCGTATCGGACTCCGGCGTGAACCAAGCGTCGGCGCCGGAGCGCGCGAACAGATCAACGACCTTCTGGTTCACAGCGTGATCATTGAGTGGCTTGCCGCAACCCTCGCAGAGAAAAACGGCGATGGGGACGCCCCACACGCGCTGCCGCGAGATGCACCAGTCGGGGCGGGTGGCGATCATGTTCGAGAGCCGCTCTTCGCCCCACGCCGGGTCCCACTTTACGTGCTTGATTTCTTCGAGCGTGCGGGTGCGTAAAGTGTCGTCCTTCCCTTTGCCGCCTGGCATCGGGGTTTCCATCGAAATAAACCACTGCTCGGTGGCGCGGAAGATCACAGGATTATGGCAGCGCCAGCAGTGCGGGTAAGAGTGCTCAGTCTTCTCCGCGTGTAGCAGGGCGCCGCGGCTCTTCAGCAGGTCGATGATCGGTTGGTTTGCATCCCAGACGCGCTTGCCGGTGTATTCCGGGAGGCCGTTGCGCAGGATACCTTTTTCATCCACGTTGCTGGTGGCGTCGAGACCGTACTTAAGGCCGGTGATGAAATCTTCCGCGCCGTGCGACGGCGCGGTGTGGACTACGCCCGTTCCGGTGTCCATGGTGACGTATTCGGCCAGCACGCCGAGGATTGTGCGGTCAAGGAAAGGATGCTGGAAGTTGAGATGTTCAAGCTTGCGTCCGGGGAAATGCGCAAGTTCCCGCGGATCGGCAAGGTTACACTTTTCCGCAACATCCTTCGCCAGCTTTGATGCCACGATGTAAACTTCGCCGCCGGACTCCAGGGCGACATAGTCTTCATCTGGATGAAACGCCACCGCCATGGACGCGGGCAGCGTCCAGGGAGTGGTGGTCCAGATAATGGTCGAAACTTTCTTTCCTGCCAGCGACACATCAATCTTCGCGGGATCGTCGAGCAGAGCATACTTCACCCACACGGTGGGACTAGTGTGGTTCTCATACTCGACTTCAGCTTCGGCCAGCGCGGTCTCATCGTGCATGCACCAGTAGACGGCGCGCAGGCCTTTGTAGACGAAGCCGTTCTCGTAGAAGGAGAAGAAAGTCGAGAGGACCACCGATTCGTACTGCGGATTCATCGTGGCGTACGGACGGTCGAAGCGGCCAAAGACGCCAATGCGCTTGAATTGGGTACGCTGCAAATCGAGAAACTTCTGCGCATATTTCCGGCACTCCGCGCGCACGTCGGCGGGACGCATTTGAAGCTTCTTGCCGCCGAGTTCCTTGTCCACCTTGATCTCGATGGGCAGGCCGTGGCAATCCCAGCCCGGCACGTAGGGCGCGTCGAATCCCGCCATGGTTTTCGACTTGACGATGAAATCCTTGAGGCACTTGTTGAACGCCGTGCCCATATGGATGGGCCCGCTGGTGTAGGGTGGGCCATCGTGCAGAATGTACGCGGGCGAACCCTTGCGAGCCTCGCGGATGCGCTCGTAGATTCGCATCTGCTCCCAGCGAGCCAGCATTTTGGGCTCGTTTTGAGGCAGGTTGGCCTTCATGGGGAAGGCGGTCTTAGGCAAATTGATGGTGGCTTTCAGTTCGAACGGCACCCAGTGTGGTTCTCCCAGTTAGTTGAATCTTTCATTATAGGGAGCGGCGCTGGGAACGTCTAATGCTGGCGGGAACTACGGGCCGGAAAACCCTTAACCACAAAGGACACGAAGTAACACGAAGGCCTTCGTTTTTGTGTTTCATTCGTGTACCTCGTACCCTTTTGTGCAATCCCGCGCCAATAAGGACCGCCCCTACGGGAACCTGAAATACACTTCGTAAAGGGAGTCGGAAGGGGTACAATTTTAAAGAGAACTGAGTTTCGCCCGGTCTCGCTGGGGCGGGGGGGCGATTCTCAAAACTAAGACGAAATTAGGCAACTTGTTGGAAAGACTGCTCATCTGTGTAGGAGGGCGTCGCCAAGGAGATAGCCCGTTCATCACCCCACCGGGGAGAACCGGACCGGAGAATGATGGCATCAACCGAAGTCAATCCGAACGTCGCTCCGAGTACCGGTAAGGAGCCGGAACTGCACCTCCTGCTGGCTCCTGACACTTTTGAGCCGCTGTGGAAATCGCTTTTCCGCGGCTTGGATGAATTCTTCTTTCCCAAGAAGCTCCCCCCGCTGAAGCTGGAATCGAAGCCCATCCCGGTTAAGGATATTTGGGGCTTCTACAACTATAAAAAGAATGGCGCGCTAGGCTCGACCGTAGCCCACCTAATTGTGATCGGATTGATTATCGGCGGCACGATTCTCGGACGGCGCCTTGTGGTCAAGGTTGAGGCCAAACCGCACGTCGACACCAAGCTGATTGATCCCGGTGATTATGCGCTGAAGCCTGCGAAGACGGCTGCCGGTGGCGGTGGCGGTGGTGGCGACCATGATGTGCTCAAGGCTTCTGCCGGAAAGCTGCCGAAGTTCTCGATGAAGCCGCAGTTGGCGCCCCCGGAAGCAGTCATACGGAATCCGAACCCGAAGTTGACGGTTGAGCCTACGGTGATGGTGCCGACCGATATCAAAATAGCCATGAATTCCATGCCGAACCTTGGTGACCCGAAATCCTCGGCCATCATCCCGTCGAACGGTACGGGGTCGCAGAGTGGAATTGGGGACGGCTCCGGCGGAGGCGTAGGCTCTGGGCACGGGCGTGGCGTGGGACCGGGCGATGACATGGGTATTGGCGGCGGTGCTTTCCGCGTGGGCAAGGGAGTGTCCAGCCCGCGGGTTATCTATCAGACCGACCCTGAGTTTTCCGAGGAAGCGCGCAAGGCCAAGTTTCAGGGCACTTGCGTACTCGGCTTGATCGTCGACGCCCAGGGGCGTCCGACGAATATCCATGTGGTTAGCTCGCTCGGCATGGGCTTGGACGAGAAAGCCATCGAGTCGGTGAGGAACTGGAAATTCGAACCTGGCCAGAAAGACGGCCATCCCGTCGCGACCAACATCAACGTCGAAGTCGACTTCCACCTGTACTGAGACGTTTAGCTCCCAGCTAGGCCCCATCTTTCCGAAGCACTGCAAAGTGCATCAGCACCCGCTGGCGAAAACCGATCCTCTCATACAGCTCAATCGCGCGCACGTTATCTTCTCGGACGTGTAGACAGGGCGTCTCCCCCCGACTGCGGATACGATGCATAACCTCCATCATCAGGATGCGGGCGTAGCCGTGGCCGGTGTGCTCGGGATGCGTGCAGACGGCGCTCACTTCTGTGTAGCCAGGAATTTTTAGCCGCTCGCCCGCCATGGCTATGAGTTTCCCCTCGCGGCGAATTCCCAGGTAGGTGCCCAATTCATGCGTACGTTTTCCGAACGGGCCGGGTTTGGTGAGCGCTGTGAGTTCCAGCATGTCCGGCGAGTCTGCCGAGCTAAGTTCAACGATTTCCGGATCGGAGGAGGAAGGAGATCGCGCCAACGGCGCATCGGCGCCTTGGTAAATCATTTCCGGCATAGGGGCGCCAGCCACCAGACTCCACCCTTTGTGTGGTTCGTAAGGTGCATCCAGAAACAGCCCAATCGTTCCCCGAGAGCCCACCAGCTCCGCAAGCGACTCGTAACCCGCCGGAGAGGGCTCAGGAAAACCAGCGAGAGGGGAGACCTCCTGCATAAACCTGCGGGCTTGGCCATTGGACTCGGCGAACTTTTCCTGGCGCGTGGTCAGGGCATTCCAGACGATGTTATCGAGCGGATGCATACGTATCAGGCTGCCGTTTCTGATTGGAGTAATCAGGCGGCTGCTGGGACACAGTAATTCTGCGCCAGCGCTTGGGCTATCCGAAGCTTGCGCGCAAAGTGTAAGGCGGCTGAAAGCGCTGGACGACCGGCGGGTAGAGGCAAGACTCGAGCCCTGCGTCAAGGCTCCCTATTATTCCTTCAAGTCCACGTGCTGAACATCTTCAATAACATGGCCGAGGAAACGCTGGCCCAGGTGGCGAAACTTTTCCACCGAATCTGTGGCGAAGAACTTGAGGCGCGGGCGCGCCCGCCTTTCTTCATGGACAGCCCGCGTGAGCGGCAACAGCTTCTCCAGATGATCGGCGACGGCATGGGCGGTGGACTGAGCAGAGTCCACAATGCTCACATGCGACGGCGCGACGCGAAGTAGCAGCGGCTTGAGCAAGGGATAGTGAGTACAGCCAAGAACCAGGGCGTCTGCGTTGTCGAAGCCGTCTGCAAAAGCCTCAGCCAGGTAAATGCGGGCGACCTGTTCGGTGACGGTGTGCCCGACCCATCCCTCCTCGACCAGCGGAACCAGCAGCGGACAAGCCTTCTCGCGTGCTTTGAGACCCCTTGCCTCGAGAGCTTTCTGATAAGCATGGCTGCTGACCGTGGCCTCAGTGCCAATGACCACGACTTTCTTGTTCTTGCTGACGGCTGCGGCAGCCTCGGCTCCCGGTTCCACCACCCCGACGACGGGCACGTGCGCCGCGGCCGTTATCCGGTCAAGGGCGAGCGCGGTCGCGGTGTTGCAGGCGATCACTAGTAACTGAGCGCCGTGGCCTTCGAGGAAGTGAGCGGCCTCGACAGCATAACGCGCCACGGTCTCCACCGACTTGGAGCCGTAGGGAAGGCGCGCAGTATCGCCAAAGTAGAGGTAGTCGGCGTCGGGGATGAGTTCAAGTAAAGCTTTAAGGACGGTCAGTCCGCCGAAGCCGGAATCGAATACGCCGATAGTGGGGCGCCGCTGAGCCATGGTTACTGGAATTGCATTTCGATGATAGCAGCGTAGCGGGGTTGGAATCGATGGTTAAAGGTGACCAGAGTTGTTCCTCGGAAATAGCTACGAGTGTTTCCTTGCGGTCGAACTCGAGGCCGTTGCCGGGACAAATTCTGAGACCCTTCCGCAGCAGGCCCCCGGCGGGATCGGCGCGCCGTGCGGGCAAGTACGCGGGTGTCCAAGAAAGGTGCAGATCTTGTCAGTGGCCTCCGGCGAGAGAATGTGTTCGAACTTGCAGGCCTGCTGCTCGATTTCCGATTCGCTGTCCATGGCCAGGCTGTCGGTGAAGAGGCGCTCGGCGAGGCGGTGGCGGCGGATGATGCTGCCGGCGCGTTCGCGCCCGCGCGGCGTTAGTTCCACGATTAAGGTGCCGTCTCCCACCGACGTCGCCACGGGCTTGAGCGCATCGTGGCAGGGATTCAAGAAGGGCTTGTGATCGTGAGGATGCGGCGGATGCGGAGCTGACAGCACCAGCCCCATCTGAATCATCTTCTCAATGGCCAGGCTGACCGGCAGCGCGCCGTGGACCTCCATGCGCTCGACTTCGGCAATCTCGCCGTGCTCGGACAGAACCCAGAGTTCTTCGAGCACTTCGTCGAACTGCTCTTCATCGGCCATGGCAAAAACTTCTTGCGACTCGATTTTGCCGTGGTGAAACTCGATGCGCCGGTCGGCGAGGCGCGCTACCACGGGATCGTGCGTGACCATCACGATCGTCCGCCCTTGCTGGTGAAACTCCCGCAGCAGGCGCAGGACGATCTCTTCATTTACTGCATCGAGATTGCCGGTGGGCTCGTCCGCCAGAATGATCTTGGGGTCATTGATCAAAGCCCGCGCGATGCAGACGCGCTGTTGTTCGCCCCCGGAAAGCTGTGATGGCAGATGATGCGCGCGGTCACCCAGGCCGACGCGGGTCAGGGCCTCAATCGCCTCTTTCTCATCAGTCATGCTGTGGAAGTACTGCGCCAGCATGACGTTCTCGACCGCGGTAAGAAACGGAATCAGGTGAAACTGCTGGAAGATGAAACCAATCTTTTCCGCACGCACGCGATTCAACTCGCTGGTGGAGATGCCCGCAACATTCTGCCCGTCGAGCCAGATTTCGCCGGAAGTCGGACGGTCGAGGCATCCGATCAGGTTCACCAGCGTCGATTTGCCGGACCCCGACGGGCCCATGATAGAAAGCCATTCGCCCTGCGCCACGTGCAGGGAGATGTGGTCGAGCGCGTGAATCGCGCCAGTCTGACTTTCCTTGCCATTCGCATTATCGTTTCCCGAGGCTTTGGCCGGGTAGAGTTTGGTGACGTCTTTAATCTGAATCATTTCACTCTCCCCTCAGGATGACCGCGGGCTGCACCCGCCGCAACAGCGAAATCGGGAGGATCGCCGCGAGCAGCGTCACCACCATGCTACCAGCCAAAACAATGGGCAAGACGCTAAAACGTGGGACCACGGGAGCGTGGAAGTTAACCCGGCCAATCCAGGCGGCGATGCCGATACCAAGAACAAATCCGATAACCGCACCGGAAGCGCCCAGGGCCGCCGCTTCGGCGGCGAAGAATCCGTTCAGCAGGCGTTCGGAAGCACCCAGAGCTTTCATGATGGCGAAATCGCGGCGGCGGTCGAAGACCCATCCCATCAACGTGGAGAGCACGCACAATGCAGCCGTTAGGATAATGAGCGCGGTGGCGGCAATGAGCGTTGCGCGAGTCCTGCCCAGAACGCGCGCTTCGCCTTCCATAATTTGCCGGACCGGCCGTACATCGGCTGCGGGCATCGCTTGCCCAAGCTGGCTCATGATTCCCGTGATCTCTGCCGGCGAACCGGTTGCGGCGATCTCAATGGTGGAAGACTGAACTCCTGCCCATGAAACGAAGTCCGCTCGAGAGAGATACACGCGGCTGTCTTCGGTAGCGCCGGTTTGCACCGTCCCGGCGGATGTGAGGTGAATGGTGTGTCCCTGAAAGCTCAAGTCGAAGGGTTGGTTCTTCGGCGAGACGACAGAAACAGCGCGGATCCCAACCAAGGCCTGCAGCGGAGACGAAGGCCAGTTGCTCACTGACCACCAGTGGTCGAGTTGCTTGACGCGATCGAAATCTGTGCCCACAACAACAATCGGCTGCCCATCGATGGTTCGCGCCACGATCAGTGCGAAGGGCGCGACTACACCACGGCCGGCGAGTACAGCTTCCACCCGCGTCAGGGCGTCCGAGGGAAGGGAAGTGCCGTCCTTCGCCACAAGGATGATGTTCGCGCCGTAGTTGCGGAACTCGCGCCGCAGTTTGACCTGCACATCAACGTAGAGATTCAGCATCGCGGTAGCGACCGCGGCGGCCACCACCATGGCAAATAGCGCGGAGGCAGCGCGCCCACGGCGGAGCACAGCGGCGCGCACGAGCATCCGGAGAAACATGGAGGTGTGAGGAGAATGCTCGCGGTTCGTGGCGACAGTGGATCGTGAGGCGCTCACAGTTCACCTCGCAGCGCGAACACAGGATCAAGTTCTACAGCTTTGCGGATGGCGGCTGCGCTTCCCGCAAAAGTTACAATCACCGCGATCGCCAGAATCACCGGCAAAAGCACCGGTGGAATTGTGATTTGCGAGTTGAAGATGGAGCGGCCGATTTGCCGGGCGAGCACTCCGCCAGCGGCAAACCCCACGAGGCCTCCGATAAAAGCGAGCAGCGTGGCTTCGGCGAAGAATACGGAGGCGACCGCGAGCCTTCCCGCGCCCAGAGCCTTCATCAGACCAACTTCGGCGCGCCGTTCGAAGATCGCGGTAGCCATGGCGGCGGAGACTGCCAGCGCCGACGAAAGCAGCGCCGCGAGCGTTATCAAGAAGATCAGACCCTCGATGCGCGTGAGTACAGCGCCTTCGTTCTGCGCGACCTGGCGAATCTGTTCCGCGTGCGAATGCGGAATCGCCTCCTGCAACTGAAAGGCAATCGACTGCGGATACGGCGAGCAATACCAGCGGTCATAGACCGGGCCGGACATGCTTTTGGGATCGCGGCGGGCGAAAGCGTCTTCCGGCTTGGTGAGTGCGCTGACGTAGACACGGCGCACAGCGCCCCATTTGCCAAGAATCTCTTGAGCAAGCGCGATCGGCGCCACGACCTGATCGTCTTCGCTGCCGCCGGTGGAGAGAATTCCACTCACGTGCAAGTTGCGGCCCGAGAGCGTAATGTCGTCACCAGTCTTCGCCGTGAGCCGCGACGCCAGCTGTTCTCCAAGCAAAACATCGCGAGAGCTGTCATCCGGCCACGCGCCGGCAACCTTCCACCAAAGGTGCGTAGATCGCACGCCCGTGGTGAACTGTTCTTTGCCGAATGTCACCCGCTTGGCAAAGTAAGTGCCCAGCAAGGTCAAATTCTCCGTCTGCCCATCGCGCTGCAGGATAACGCTCACCGGCAGCATCGGGGCAAAGCCGGTGATGTTGTTGTGCCAGAACGTGCCTTTGATCTTCGGCAGGTCGGCCTCGTTCAGGAAAGCGCCGTCGCTCGGAGGCTTGAGGTTAACGCCGCCAATTTCAACGTCCAGCGTGTCTTCTTGCGGAGTGACTAAAAGGTTGGCGCCGATGGTGCGCAGCTCGCGGTTAATCTTGTCGCCTATATCGGTGGCCACCGCGATCATCGCCGTAGCCACGGTAACGCCCAGTGTGATGGCCGCGCCCGCCAGCAACTTACGCCGCTTCTGGCGGCGAAAGGATTCGTAGACCAGCCGGACGAACATCTACTGCTTCTCGAACACGCGGCTACCTGCCGCGATGTCCGCCTCTTGAATGATCACAGAGTCGGCCGTCTGAGTTGCTTTGAGCGGAATCGGATTGCAACCGCCTGCCGTGCCGACTGACTGCGGATTGATCGGTGCCGCGCAGTTCTTGCAGACGACTCCGTTCGCTGACTTATAAAAGCCCACCCCTCCACAAATCTGGCAAGCGTCGAAGACGGTGGCGATCTTGCCGTCCGGTTTTTGGTAAAGCCAGAAGCGAATCGGCGTGCCGTTCGCCTGCGCCTGGTAGCGGTGCAGGTCGCCATCGGAAACCTGCGACAGCGGTATTGTGACCTGGCCATTGATAAAGCTGACCTCAGCAGCCGGCGACAGCGCGCTCACGCTCTTGGTGTAAATAAATTCCGCCGTGACCAGCGCGATGAAAACGAAGGAAAAACTGTAGACGGAAGCCATCCACAGGCGTTCCTTCCGGGTCGTCCACGCCGCCTTGCGCTTTTCGGCCGCTGAAGCGGACTCCGGCACGGGCTCGCGCCGCTTGGCATCAAACAACACCATCAGCGCCGCCAGCGCGAAAATCGTTACAAAGAAGAAGAGATCGTTGCGCACAATCGGCCCGATGATGGCCATCTCGCGCTTGGACGAAGCAATCACTCCACTTTCCGACAACTCGTGCAGTCCGGCGACCACCAACTGCAACGCCACCAGAAATAAAATTGCGCTTGTGACCCGGAAGAACTTCTGCAGGTTAATCCGTACGCTGCCTTTGACGAACATCACGCCGAAGGCGACCGCCGCCAGTACTCCCAGAAGCGTGCCCAGAAAACTCATCAGCTCCGTCGAGTTCAGCGAGACGGCTGAGAGAATCAGCACGGTCTCCGCACCTTCGCGCAACACCATCAGAAACACGAAGAAGAACAGGCCAATCCACGTATCTTTCTCCGCACCCAAGCCCGCCAGCAGGCTGACCTTGCCTTCAATTTCGCCCTTTAGCTTGCGCCCCGTCTTCATCATGAAAATAACCATGGTGATGACGAAGAAGGCGGCGGCCAGCATGATCCAACCTTCGAACACGTCTTCGTTCCATTTCAGCCGGGAAATTACGATCGCCACGCCAATGCTACCGAGAAACGCGGCGCCCAGCGCGGCATAGACGGCCTTGCGCAAGTCATTCCGGCCAATCTTGGAAAGATAGGCCAGCGTGATGCCAACGATCAGGGCGGCCTCGACCCCCTCGCGCAGCGTGATAATGAAAGCCTGTAGCATTTATGGGTAACCTGGGTTTCTAAAAGTGTTCCGACAATGTTCCTGAAAATGATCTTGAAAATGAATTTCAATTTCAATATCAAGGATATGCCGGGAACGCCAAGGGCGTCAATCCGCGGTGCCACAAACGGGCGTGATCGGCATCACACGGGGAAATCTGGGATTAAACGGGGTTGGCGGCGGAGTCAGGTCGCGCAATGGCGATGCTACGCCAACTATTACACTCACAGCCTTTTCAAAAACGCCTCCGCCCGCGCCAACTCCGGGAACAACTTCTCCTCCGCCTGAAACTCCGCCGAATGCACGCATCGCCGGCTCCCGCGCAGCCTCACCGGATGCTTCAAATGCAGCATCTCATGGTAAACGATATATTCCACGGCGTAGCGCGGAACCAGGAACTGGTCGAAGATCCGGCTGATGATAATCGCATTATGCGCCGGATCGTAATGGCCGAGAATACGGCGGGTCTTGCTCGGGCTCCAGCTCATGCGCGGACGGCCTAGTAGTCCATGAAAGAATCGGCGGTTCAAGCCCTCGAAGACCGCATCGAGATCGTACACGCGTCCTTGGGGAGAATGCAGTTGCTTGCGCCCGCGCATCTGCCGCACCAGGTGCGCCTTGCTTACAACTTCATGGCTACCCACATATTTACGATAGCGGGAGGACTGGCGGGGGTCGATGGGCTTGCGGTACATCTTGGCCAGCAGGATGTGGGCGATGGCGCGTACAACCCCGTCAGGTGCGCCTTCCAGGAGATCGGAAAGCCTTATCAGCAGCCGGCCCTCGCGCAAGCGAATGGTATTGTTGACGTTCGCGAAGGCAAAAAACTCGATCTTCAACTCTGGCGGCGCAGCCCCAGGACGCAACTGCCGGTGTTCTTCATGGAAGATTTCGCGCAGTCCCTCACGCACAGTGAGCCTAGATTAGCACGGCCTGCTTAGCATGTCTCACTCGGACTTGCCGCCGGGTGGCTGTGCGTCGGATTTCCTCCGATGCTTGGCCGCCTCTTGCTGCTCAGCTAAAAGCTTGCGATGGTCCTTCGCCGAAGTGTCGAGGGTATCGAGAGCACTGGTCAGAACAAACTCATATTGCCTGGCTTCTTCCGCGGGCACCCCAGCCGCGTCCTTCAATGCGAGCAGCTTGGCCTGGAACTCGGTATCGGCATCGATGATCACTTTCAATGGCTTGCGAATGTCATCTTTCCGATCGACGTAAGTGTCAATGTTGTCGTTCAGTTCGTCGTAGATCAGGAGAAAGTCGTCCAGCAGGTCATGCGTCTGTTGCGGACGATTCTTCGTCTTGGGATCGCTGCGCAGCTGCTCGAGCCCGACCAGCCGTGCCCGGGCGAATTGCACATAAAGCGCGAGACGCTGCTGCGGTTCCCAACTGGTGTCGCGAATCTGATTGATTTCTGCCTGAGTAAACGGGTCCCGGTGGCGCTGGGCCCGGGCGGTTCCGGCGGCCAGCAGCAGCAAGCCCGCGCAAATGTATCGAAGCGCAGAAGAGGTCATTTTTTTCCTACCTTCGGAAACATTGCAATCAGTAAATCATCGCGAACGCGTTGCAGCCCGTCAATCGTGTTCTGTACCTGCTCCTGCTCCTCATGCCCGACGGCGTGCTTCAGGTCGGCCAGTTTGCGGATCATCTTTCGGATGGCGATTTCACTTTGTTTCTCGTGCTTGTGTGACTGGATCGCATAGTCACGGGCCAACTCAGAAAATGCGACTACGTCAGTCAAGGCGGCCTTCATTTGTTCGCTGTCGCCGGCAATGTAGAAGCGGCCGGCGGAGCCCACCTGACGCTCCGAGATCTGCAGGCACAGCGGCGGCCGGTCAACGATTTTCGCATCCGCCACACGCACTTTCAGTTCTTCGATGGTCGGATCTTCGCCAGCCCGCATCGCAGAAGCCGTGGCCAGCACAGAGACGATCAAGCCGGCCGCCACTCCCCCCCCAAATCGCGCATGCGCCATTCCAAACATTGTTTCGTTCCGCAGTGGCTATTTCCTCGCCTCGATGGCAATGAGCCGGTGCGTGGCCTGCCACTCCTGATCAGGATACTTCCCATTGGCCACATTGAGGAAGAGATGAAAGTTGGTCGCGGCGTTCTTGTAGTCGCGCCGGTGATCATAGGCCGAGGCCCGCAGAAAATATGTCATCGGAGTTTCCGGCACCAGCCTAGCCCGGACATCCAGCGCTCGAATCACGAGCTGGTAATCCTTATTGTCGTTGGCGGTGAATGCAAGGTCGTAATACGCGTCTGCCAGGCCCGGCTTAAGCTTCACGGCAATGAGCAACTCCTGCTGCGCTTCCGGCGATTTCTTCTGCCACATCAGGGCTTTGCCGAGGCCGTGATGGAGTTCCGCGTCGTCAGAGTGAGTAACCAGCAGCGCACGATAGGCGGCCTCGGCCAAGTCATTCTTTCCAGCCGTAGCGTAAAGGTCTGCCACTTCGCGCCGCGTCGCATCGTCACCCGGCGCCAGTTTGACTCCCGCCTGGAGTTCGGCGATGGCGGCGTCCATCTTGCCGTCCGCAGCCAGCACTCGCCCCAACTGGATGTGAACCGGGGCCGACTCCCCACGATCCACCAGCAACTTGCGCAGATCGTCTTCCGCCTCGGGAAATCGGCGTCCGCGCATGTAGATGTTGGCCAGACCAATCACCGCGTCGCTGGATCCGGAATCCAGAGTCAGCGCCTTCCTGTACTCCTGTTCAGCCTCGGTAAATCTATTTTCCTGTTCCAGAAGGTGTCCGGCAGAAATATGCGGCTCCGCCTCTTTTGGTTGAAGAGCCGCCGCCTGCTGGTAGGCGCTTAGCGCCTCATCCGGCTTCACCGTCGCAATCGTCTGCCCCAGCGAAAGCCACGCCCGGTATTGACCTTCGGCGGCGTTGCTGGTGGGCTTCAGATGGGTCGCGGCCCGCAGAAACGTCTCCGCATCGGGCTGGCCGGTCTTAGCCAGTTGCAACCCAAGATTCAAATTCGATTCAAAAACGTCGGGCTTTGCCGCCACCGACTTGCGATAGGCGTCGATCGAAGCGTCCACTTTGCCGAGAGCATTCTCCACGAAAGCAAAATCGAACCAGGCCACATAACTCGTGGGCTCGCGGTTCAGCAGTTTGCGAAGCAAGGGTTCGGCGCTGGCGTAATCCTTCTTTTCGATGGCAGATTCGGCCGCCGTAAGTTCGGCTGGCTGGGTAGGAGAGTCCTCAACAGGAACCTGAATGTGATGACCCGATCGATGACCTGCGGGTTGTGATGAGGACTGTGATGAAGCCTGCGCTGACTGCCCCGCAGGCGGACTGGCATCCTGCGCGACCGAGCCCACGCCCGCCGCCATTATCAGCATCACACCCGCAAAGAGTTTACTTGCTCTCATCGGACCGCGACGCTCCCTTGCGATTCCCATTCAGCAGCCGCGCCAGATACCTGCCGGTGTAAGAGCCGGGGATGTTAGCAATCGCCTCCGGCGTGCCCACTCCCACAATCTTGCCGCCACGCGCCCCGCCTTCCGGCCCCAGGTCGATCACCCAATCGGCGGTCTTGATCACTTCCAAATTGTGTTCGATCACAAGAATCGAGCCCCCTGCTTCAATAAGACGGCGAAATGCGGCCAGGAGTTTGCTCACGTCATCGAAATGAAGTCCAGTAGTAGGCTCGTCAAAAATATAAAGTAGACGCCGACGGCGGCGACTTTCATCGGGCCGCGTCGCGCAGGCCCGTCCAATCTCGCGACCCGCGGGCTGCAGGTGCGCCGCCAGCTTCATGCGCTGCGCCTCGCCCCCTGACAACGTCGTCGCCGATTGCCCCAGCCGTAAATACCCCAGCCCAACCTCCTCCAGCACGCGCAACTTGTCGGTCACCTTGGGCACTTCGGCAAAAAACTTCAGCGCCTCCTTCACCGTCAAATTTAATACTTCGTGAATATTCTTTCCTCGATAGTGGACTTCAAGCACCTGCGCCTTATACCGTGTCCCTTTGCACTCCTCGCAAATAAGTTCAACGTCGGCCAGGAACTGCATCTCCACCGTAACCGTGCCGTCGCCCTGACAGGTTTCGCAGCGCCCGCCCGGAATGTTGAAGGAAAAATGTCCCGAGGTAAACCCGCGCTTCTTGGCCTCCGGCAGCGACGCGAAGAGATCGCGGATGGCGTCAAACGCCTTGATGTAGGTCACCGGATTCGAACGGGGCGTGCGCCCGATCGGCGATTGATCGACCAGCACCACTTCATCAATAAACTGGTCGCCCTCCAGTGTTTCCCAAGTCGCCGCGCCCCGTGCCAGGCCGGCGTTCTGCTGATGTTTGGCCTCTCCCAGAGCTTGATACAGAACCTGGTGCAGCAATGTCGATTTACCCGATCCCGATACGCCAGTAATTGCCACCAGCACCCCCAGCGGAATGCAGAACTCGACGCCCCTTAGGTTATTCGCCCGCACACCTTTGATTCTGATCTGCTGCACCCCGGGCTGGCGCCGCACCGCCGGCACTTGAATGCGCAAATCTTCCGCAAGATAGCGGCCCGTGAGGGAAACGGGATTCCGCAGGATCTCTTCATATGTCCCCGCTGCCACAAGCTTGCCTCCGTTTTCTCCCGCCCCCGGCCCGAGATCGAGAATCCGGTCCGCCGCGAGCATGATGTCCGGATCGTGCTCCACCACCAGAATCGTGTTCCCCAAGTCGCGCAGGTCTTGCAGTATCTTGATCAGTCGGTGCGTATCGCGGCTGTGCAGCCCAATCGAAGGCTCGTCCAGCACGTAGAGCGTGCCCACCAGCCGCGATCCCAGCGATGTAGCCAGCTGAATGCGCTGCGCCTCGCCTCCAGAGAGCGTCGACGACAACCGGTCGAGCGTCAGGTATTCCAGGCCTACATCGTTGAGAAACCGCAAGCGTTCCTGGATTTCTTGCAGCAGCCGCTCCGCAATGTCGGCTTCCTCCGGGCTCAGTTGTACGCCGGCAAAGAATTTCGCCGCGTCCTCCACCGTCATCGCGCAAACTTCACAAATGTTTTTCCCATCGATCTTGACTTGCCGGGCCTCCAGCCGCAGCCGGGTTCCACGGCACTCCGGACAAGTCGAATACCCTCGATAGCGGCTCAAGAACACGCGGATGTGCAGCTTGTATTTCTTCCGCTCCAGATACTGAAAGAACCCGCGTATGCCCAGGAACTTTTCATCTCCTTCCTGGATCAACTCCTGCTGCTCAGGTTCGAGTTCCGCCCAGGGCACATCGAGTGGAATGTCCTCTTGCTTGGCGAAGCGCTTCATCTCCGTGAACAACGGCCGGTACTTGGGCTTGTTCCACGGATCAATCGCCCCTTCGCCGAGGGATTTCGTTTTGTCCGGAATCACCAGGTCGAGATCGAAGTCAATTGTGTTGCCGAACCCTTGGCAGCGCGCACACGCCCCATAAGGATTGTTGAACGAAAACAGCCGAGGCTCGGGCTCCTCATACCGCAGATTGCAATTCTTGCACTCAAAGCGCTGAGCAAACCGCAACTGGCGCGCGGGCTCATCGTCATGTGGAGGCAGGTCGAAAATCGCTTCCCCGGATTCCCGGTATGCGGTCTCCACCGCATCCACGATCCGCGTTCGCGACTCTGCCGAAACCGTTAGCCGGTCCACCAGCATGAACACCGGCTGGTCGAAGCGAATATCTAGCAGTGATTCCGGCGTGGAGAACTCAAACACCTGTCCCGCTTGATACAGCCGGTTGAACCCAGCTTTGCGCAACTCGAACAGGCGAGTCTTAAGTTGGTCCGTCAGGCCAGAGTCGGGAGCGGCATTTTTCTTGGACTTGCGCCCGCGCGCAACCTTCTTCTCAACTTCTCGTGGCGCGGCAACCGCCGCTTGCAACGGAAAAACAATTTGCACCCGCGTGTCTGGATCCAGCGCCAGCACCGCGTCAGCTATCTCGTCCACTGTGTCTTTCTTCACTTCGCGCCCGCAGTTCACGCAATAAGTGCGGCCCACGCGAGCAAACAGCAATCGCAGATAATCGTAAATTTCGGTCGCCGTGGCCACCGTCGACCGCGGATTCCGCGTCGTGTTCTTCTGCCGGATCGCTACTGCCGGGGCGATGCCATCGATCGAATCCACGTCCGGCTTTTCAATGCGCTCCAGAAACTGCCGCGCATAGGCCGACAGCGACTCCACATACCGCCGCTGTCCCTCCGCATAAATTGTGTCGAAAGCAAGGGACGACTTGCCCGACCCCGACACCCCCGTGACCACCGTCAAGGTGTTGTGCTCAACCTCAAAGTCAATGTTCTTGAGGTTGTGAACGCGGGCGCCGCGCACAACAATGCTTTCCGTCGATAATGATTCAGACATCGGTAAGGGCACGGCAGCCGCTCATCGCTCGCTGGGAGCATTCCCAGAGACCTCAGAACGCACTGCCGAATCCCTTATTATAAAGCAGAGCTTTATTCGGACGCGGGGTGCGTGTCTCTAGGCGACAACAGATCGAGTCGCGGGGACCGAGGAGAGAACACAATCGCCAGCAGAGAGCCAATGCCCAGCCCTGCCATCAGGAAGGTGACTGCTGTAGGAAAGTCATAAGATCGAAACCGCATAAACCCTCCGCTTTGGCAATGCAAAGGGCTTGCCAATCAAATGGGGCAGGCAATGGACTGCAAACACGGCACTTTAGAAGGGCGGTCGGCGCCCAACTGTGAAATTTCCACCAGCAACCGAGAAACTCTTGCTGGGACCGCACTCCGAATCAGGACCTCAGGGGTTTCATGTAGATATTCACCCGGGATCCAGCGGAAGTGACTCTACTGAATTTGAAGGAAGAACTGGGAGGTGAGGTTTCACTGCCGCGTGGTGATCGAGCATCGATACTACAGAAGTCTAATCGGGGTCCTGGTCCCGCCGCTTTCCATACCGAACCGCGAAAACAGCGCCAAAAAGCATAATTCCAATCGGGGGCATCAACAACACCAGCACAGCCTTGTTCAGCGCCTGCTGGCCCTCCTTGGGGGTGCTCTTTGCCGCCGCGTTACACATGGCGCAGCCCTGCCCGAAGCCGGGCACAGAACAAACCCAAAGCACCGCCACGAGCGCAAGAACACGAACTTTGCCGGAGAGAAATCTCATAGCTCTATTTCACGCCCAGATGGATAATGCGGTCTGCATCCGGGAAAAAGAAGAAGAACATAATCACAAAGCACGCGGTCACCGAGATCACCAGCATCCATCGCATGATCGCTTTTTCAAACTTCAGGTGCATGAAGTAGGCGATGATCAACGCCGACTTGATGATGGAGAGAATCATCAAAACTTCAAGCATCTGCTTGGGATCTTTGAAAACCTGGTTATACCCCAGCCAGACCTCCACCCCGGTCAGAACCAGCAACGCGCCCCACACCCAGAAATACTGGCCTTTGCTATCGTCGTGCTTCGCCACATCGTGCATGATCAATTTCCTCGCTCATCCGCGGTGATCTTCAATCTAGTTGACCTTGGTCGACATCAAGTAAACCAGCGGGAAGATAAACATCCACACCAGATCCACAAAGTGCCAGTACAAGCCAGACACCTCAACATCCTGCGCATCGTAATCTTTTGGCTTCAGGAAAAGAATAATCGCGCAGACAACCAGCGCTATCCCCAGCACATGAACCGTGTAGTGAAAGACGTTGCCGGCTGGAATCAGTAATGCTGCCCCGATCCAGATCACGCCCAGGATCGGCAGAAACCACTTGCGAAACGCGACCACGCCGAGATAGATCACGCCGATGGTCACGTGCAGCATGTGCATCGCCGTGAGGCCGAAAAAGGCTTGCGTGAATTGCGGCACGTTCTTCGAGATATCCGCATACTCGCCGGTGGTGGTCGGCGGCGTCACGCCCAAAGCAGTCATAAAGCCGGGCAGATATAGCCCCTCGTTGATCAGTTTGCTCCACTCCATCCCATGCAGTACGATGAACGCCGTCCCGAACACCATGGTGGCCAGCAGCCAAAGCCGCGTCTTGGCCCGGTCGCCCGCCTGTGCCGCAAACACGCCCAGCACCATGGTCAGCGAGCTCGAAAGCAGGCACGCCGTCATGATGGTCGCATTGATGATGCTGTCCTTGCCAAACGGTGTCGGCCATGGGATGGTGTAAATGCGGTTGTAGCTGAAGGCAAACAACAGGGCCCCAAACGTCAGCGAGTCCGAGGCCAGAAACAGCCACATCCCAACCTTCTTCGAATAAGCCCCAAACAGCGGAGCCTCGTACTCGCCCACCGCTCCGTGTGCGGCAGCGGCGTTGTGTTCCAGTGTGGCGTCAGCCATTCCCCAGTTTCCCCTTTCGCGTTATCGCGCAAATGCCAAGAGAGCAAAAACGTAAATCCACAGCACCGCCATAAAATGCCAGTACCAGGCCGCGACGTCGACCACAATCCGCCGCCCCTCGATAGCTTTGTGTTGCAGGGAAGCGATGCCCGCCCACAGCAATGCAACAAGTCCCCCGAACAGATGTACCGCATGTGCCCCGGTCAACAAATAAATGAACGAGCTATCGGGATTCGTGTTGACCAGAAATCCCCGGGCCTTCAGTTCGCCCCAAGCCATCCACTGCCCCACCAGAAATCCAAACCCAAGCACCACCGTCACACCCAGCCAGGGGAAACTTCGTTCCTCTCCCAACGAAACTCCAGGAATCGACTGCACCGGAGCCAGCGCCGCCCGCCGCGCAATCCCGCGGCGTGCCCCTTCCATCGTCAAACTGCTGACCAGCAGGATCACCGTGTTGATGACCAGCAACTCCCAAGGCAACTGCACTCCGCCCCAGTCACGAAGATAAGTACGAGTAGCATCGTCAAACGTTGGCAAGCCTCGCCGTACGATCAGCGCGCTGGTCAGCGAAACAAACACCATGCCGACAGTAACGATCGCGCAGACCAGCCCCAGCCGCGCCCGCCGCAGCCGCGCCCCATAATTCGGCAACCCCGAATCAGGAGAACCATCATCTCCTCCGCTGGGAACCGTGGGCACACTTCCGCCCCGTCCCAACTGACTCACCGGAGCGCTTGGTATCAACGTCGCCATAAAACTTAGTGCCCGTCTCCCACCGGAGGATCCGTCTGCATCACATAGTCCCGCGCCGCGCCCGGAACCCCATACTCATAAGGCCCGTTATGCACCACCGGCGTCACCCCGCCAAAATTGTCATGCGGCGGCGGAGTCGCAGTGGTCCATTCCAAAGTAGTCGACTCCCAAGGATTGTCGCTAGCCTTCGGCCCTTTGAACATGCTCCAGAACAGATTGATGACAAAAATAAACTGCGCCGCGATCGTGATAATCGCCGCGTAGGTCATGAACTGATGCAGCGGCATCAACTTCGTCAGATACGCCACTTCGGTATATTGCGAGTACCGCCGCGTCCCGCCTGCGATGCCGAGGTAGTGCATCGGCATGAAGATCGCGTAGGTCCCAAGCAACGTGATGAAAAAGTGCACGCGGCCCCAAGTCTCATTCATCATCCGCCCAAACATTTTCGGGAACCAGTAGTAAGTAGCCGCAAACATTCCGAAGATCGCCGCCACTCCCATGATCAGATGAAAGTGACCGACCACAAAGTAAGTATCATGCAATTGAATGTCGAGTACTGGCTGCGCCAGGAACGGCCCACTCAGCCCGCCCGAGACGAATAACGAAACGAACCCAATGGCATACAACATCGGCGTCTGAAAGCGAATCCGTGCCTTATACATCGTGCCCAGCCAGTTAAACGTCTTGATGGCCGAAGGCACGCCGATGCACATGGTCAGCAGCGAGAACGCGAACGCCGAGTACGGGCTCATGCCGCTCATGAACATGTGATGGCCCCACACCATGAACCCGAAAAATCCAATCGAGAGCATGGCGTAGACCATCGCCTTGTAACCGAAAATCGGTTTGCGCGAGAACGTCGACAGAATCTGCGAGGTCACGCCCATGCCCGGCAGAATCGCGATGTAAACCTCAGGATGTCCGAAGAACCAGAACAGATGCTGCCACAACAGCGGCGACCCGCCCTTGTGCCCCATGATCTGCCCGTTCACCACAACCAGCGGCACATAAAAACTGGTGCCCAGGTTGCGGTCGAGAAGCAACAGGATCCCCGCCGAGAGCAGCACTCCGAACGCCAGCAACCCAAGAATCGCCGTGATGAACCACGACCACACCGTCAACGGCATGCGCATCATGGTCATGCCCTTGGCCCGCATATCGAGCGTAGTCGTAAGAAAATTCAACGCGCCCATCAGCGACGCTAAACAGAAAATCGCAATGCTCGTGATCCACAGATCAGCCCCAAGCCCCTCACCCGGCCCAGCCTGCTGCACCGCACTCAGCGGCGGATATCCCGTCCACCCATGGAGCGGCGCCCCACCAGAAACAAAGAACGCCGCAAGGATGACGACAAATCCCACAAACGTCGTCCAGAACGAAAGCATGTTCAGGACCGGAAACGCCATATCCGGCGCCCCAATCTGGATGGGCAGAAAGTAATTTCCAAATCCACCCTGCGGCGCCGTCGTCAACACGAAGAACACCATGATGGTGCCGTGCATGGTGAGCAGGGCCAGATAAGTCTCAGGTCTGATCTCGCCCACCAGCGGCAGCTTGGCCAAAGGTGCGATCAAGTGAATACGCATCAGCAGCGACAAAAACATTCCTACAAATACTGCCGTAAGCGCCAGGAAGAAATACTGAAGTCCAATGACTTTGTGATCGAGACTGAAAATATACCTTCGAATGAAGCCCTGAGGGCCCGCATGCGCGTGAGCGGTTGCCGAGGTTGCCATTTATTGTTTCTCCGCCTCCCGTGCCGCCAGCCACTTGTCGAAATCTTCCTGGCTGACGACGTGTACCATGCCGTGCATTTTGTAATGACCCAGGCCGCAGAGTTCGGCGCACGCAATCTCATACTCGCCAATCGCCGTCGGCTTGAAGTGCATGTGAATATTGAGACCCGGTACCGCGTCCTGCTTGAAGCGCAGGTTCGGCACAAAAAAGCTGTGGATCACATCCACCGACCGCAAACTCACGTCCACCTCGCGGTCCACCGGCAAATACATCGTGCCCGTTACCACATCATCTTTCGACGCTGGATCGGAAGTGTTGAGCCCGACAGCAGCTTCACCGCCCGCAGAAGGATCCATCAACTTAGGACTGGTGCCGCCGTATTGTCCGTCCGGACCCGGATAGCGGAAGTACCACGCAAACTGCATGCCTGTCACTTCAACCTGCACCGCTCCCGGCCCCGCGCCCTCGAAGCGCTGGCTCGCCCACACGCTGCTGCCCATCAGGTTCAACCCAACGAACAGAACCGTGGTCAGCGCCGTCCAAATCACTTCCAGCTTCACATTGCCGTGCGAATAATCCGCCGGCGGTGCGGAAGGCTGCTCTCGGTATCTCCACGCGAAATAGCCGAGCGAGAGTTGCGCCGCCAGAAAAACAATTCCCATGAGCACCAGCGTCAGGGTGAATTGTCCGTCAATAAAGCCGGTCGCCGCCGAAGCGCCCACCGGCAGCCACCAGGTCTTGGCGACAAAAAAGTATGTGCTGGCCAATGTGATCAGCCAGATAACCACCAGTAACGCGAGACCCATTCCCCAGTCCTCCCGGACGACAGAAACGATTTCCCCGCCACACTCGCCGCGCGAAATAGCGCGATTCAACAGTCGGCGGCGAGTTTATCACAGCGCCTTGAGGATATTGCTCAAGAAAACAAATCATGCCGCGGATTTCACGGATTCCCACGGATAAAACAAGAGCGAAAAATAAATTCTTTCCTCATCGATTTACCCTGTGTTCCCCTGTGTCCTCTGTGTTAGAGACTTTGCTCTTTTATCTTATCCGTGTGAATCCGCGCAAATCCGTGGCAAACTCTTACTTTTCGCTCCACTCTGGCACTCGCCCCGGAGTCCAGGGCGCCCCAGCAGCCTCCATATCTTTCTCCAGCTTAGCCAGATCACCCTCAACCAAAACATGAAGCTTACCAAGTTGCTCGCCAAACTCCGCGGCAGCAATGTTGTAATCGTCAACATGACTCTGTGTCGGCCGCGCGAGCGAGAACCGCTCCCCTTCCATGATGGCCTGCACGCGATCGTTGATCGACGAGGGCACAGCCTCGTTGCGCTTCTGCATCTCCGCATCCCCACGCAGCACGCGCAGTATGCCGCGATTCACCTGCTCAATCGAATCCGCCGCCGCACTCAGCTTCTCCGCCGCCGGAGTCTCCCGCAGCGCTCCGCGTATGGCCTTGAGCCGCGCATCTACGTCGTCCGCGGTATGCAGCGCCCCCGAGACTGCCCGGTACAACCGCGCCACCTTCCGCTGAAATTCCTCCTGCGCCGCCCGATCCGCCGCCGTCATCGATCCCGTACCATCCGCCACAACTTTAAACTTCTGCGCCGAACCCAACTCACTAACAGTTCCTCCAACTTTCTGGAACATCCGCACCAAGTAATTTCCCGCAATCACCAGCGGCCCTTTCGCCCCTGCTGGAGGAAAGTCCTCTCCCTCCCCGGTCGACTCGCGCAGAGAAACCGCCGGATACCGCAAATCCCACGCTGCCCTCTGAAATCCTGATTCAATGCCGCCTTCCACCCGACGAATCGGCGCACCCGATTCGTCATACACCATGAAATAAACTTCCGGCTTCGCCTCCTGCGCCTCAGCCCGTAACTCATCATTCGTCGGATAAGGCAGCGTCTGATTTTTCTTCGCGGCCTCTTTCTCCGCATCGTGACGCTTTTCTTTCTTGGTCTTAACCTTCTCCTTCAGATAAGCCGTAAACACCGCTCCGTATGGAGGATTGTCCGCCGTGAAAAAACTTTCTCCCTGAAACCCCTTCTTCGGACCCCCCAGCGGATGCCGTTCGACATATAGCAACGCATCCTTCGCCGGAAACAAAGCCGCCGCCTGATCGAGCGACTCAGCTTTGATCTGCCGCAGGGCCGAAACATCGTCCAGCACATAGAACCCGCGCCCGAAAGTAGCAATCACCAGATCGCCTTCCCGTGCCTGAATGACCATGTCGCGCACTGCAATCGTCGGCAGCCCGCCCTTAAGCTGCACCCAGTGCGCTCCGCCGTCGACCGTAAAGAACGCGCCAAACTCAGTCCCCACAAACCAAAGATTCGCATTCACTGTGTCTTCCACAAAAGCCAGCACGGATCCGTTCTCCGGCAGATTCCCCGCAACCGAAGCCCACGTCTTACCTGCATCCGACGATCGCAATAAATAAGGTTTGAAATCCTCATTCTTATGATTGTCAAAGGACGCGAACACCACATTCGCATCGTGCGACGAGGCCGCCAGCCGGCTCACATAAGTTGTATCCGGAATTCCAGGGAATTTCTCGTACTTCGTCCAACTCTGCCCGCCGTCGCCAGTTATGTGAATCAATCCGTCGTCAGTCCCCACAAAAATCAGCCCCTCTTTTTTCGGTGACTCCGCCAGAGCCACAATATTTCCATACAACGACGTCGACGCGTTCTTCGCCACCGCGTCCGGTTCCCACACCCGTCCCATCACTGGCAGTGTGTTGCGATTGATTTGCCGAGTCAGGTCGCCGCTCACAGCCTTCCAGGTATCGCCGCGGTCGTCGCTGCGAAATAATTTGTTCGCTGCAAAATAAAGACGCGTATGCGAATGCGGGCTGATTATGATTGGCGAATCCCAATTCCACCGCAGTGGAGGCTCGCCCTTGCCCTCCTGTGGCTGCAAGACAAGTTCCTGTCCGGTAGGCTTGTCATACCGCACTAGCACGCCGTACTGCGACTCCGAATAAATCGTGTTTGGATCCACCGGATCCACCACCGACCGGAATCCATCTCCGCCAGTAGTCACAAACCAATCCGAATTCACAATGCCATTGATGTTCCGCGTCCGCGCCGGCCCGCACCATGAGAAATAATCCTGCGTCCCACCGCAAACGTTATAGAAGGGAAGGGAATTGTCCACCGCCACATCGTAAAACTGCACCGTGGGCAGATTCGCCTTAAACTGCCAAGCTTTCGCATCGTCCCAGGTCTCATACATCCCGCCGTCGGACCCCAGCAGCCAATGCTTCGTATTCTCCGGATCGATCCAGATCGCGTGGTTGTCTCCGTGATGATTGTTCTCCTCGACTTTGTGCAAAGTCTTGCCACCGTCAAGCGATTCGCGCAGGGTCACACCCATCACAAAAATTCGGTCCACGTTCCTCGGATCGCACACCACCCGCGCGTAATACAACGCTCCGGCATCAAACTCATTCTTCCGGTCCCAATTAGCTCCCCGATCTTCCGACCGGAAAACTCCCCCCTTGCCATCCGCCGCTTCAATGGTGGCGTAAACCACATTCGGATCAGCCGGCGAAACCGCCAGCCCGATCCGCCCCATATCCACGGAAGGCAATCCGTTCTTCAACTTGTTCCAGGTCGCCCCCGCGTCGGTAGATTTATAAATCCCACTCTCCGGCCCGCCATCAATCAAAGTAAACACGTGCCGCCGCCGCTGGTAAGCCGCCGCATAAACAATGTCGGGATTCGACAGATCAACCGCCACATCCACAACGCCAGTGTTCTCGCTTATGGTCAGCACAGCCTTCCAGTTCTTTCCCCCGTCCGCCGACTTATAAAGCCCGCGATCCCCGCCAGGCCCCCACAGCGGCCCCTCGGCGGCGACATAAACAACTTTCGAGTCCCGCGGATCAACCACCACCCGCCCAATGTGCTCCGACTTCTTCAACCCCAGATTCTGCCAATTCTTCCCGCCATCATCCGACCGATAAATGCCATCCCCGTAAGCGACGCTGCGCTGCGAGTTGCTCTCGCCCGCCCCCACCCAAACCAATGCCGGATCATTCGGATCAAGCGCCACCCATCCAATGGAATACGACCCCTCCTTGTCGAACACCGGAGTCCAGGTCGTCCCATCGTTCACCGTCTTCCAAACCCCGCCCGAAGCCACACCAACGTAATACTCAACCTTGTTCTTAGGATTCACCGCAATCGCCATCACCCGCCCCGAAGCCGCGGCCGGCCCAATCGAGCGAAACTTCAACCCCGAAAAAGTTTCGGCATTCATGCCGGGTTTCTTCTCTTCTTTGTCCTTATCCTTGGCGGCCTCGTCCTTTTTCTCGTCCTTCTTTTGATCACTCTTCTGCTCTTTCTTGACGGCAGCGGCAGGTTTCTTCCCCGGATCCTTGTCCTCCGAAACCGCGACCAGGGTTGAGAGGGAAAAGAAGACGGCGGCAAGCACGACAGCAATACGCAGTTTCACGAAGGCGCTCCAAATGCAAAGATTTCCAAAACCGATATGTATACAGGAATTCCGCCGCGGAGAGAAGTTGCGATCCCGTCCGTCTCTCCGCGACCTCCGCAAGTCCGTCCTCCGCGTCCTCTGCGATTAAAGCTTTTGACCTTAAGCTGACAGCTCCCACCCCTCCGCAGGATAAAATCCTTACCATGTCCGCCAAACCCCAAGGCCACGACACCCGCTACGTCAAAATGCAAAAGAACAACTGCTTCGTCTGCGGCCAGGACAATCCCCAAGGCATGCGCCTCAAATTCATTCTCGACGAACCACGCCAAACCTTCGTCTGCCGCTTCCGACTCGGCAAACGCTACACCGGCCCTCCCGGCCACTGCCACGGCGGCATCATCGCCAGCATCCTCGACGACGCCATGGGCAAAGTAAACAAACTGCACCACGTAATCGCCCTGACCCGAGAAATGACCGTCGAATACCTCAAACCGGTACCGCTGCACAAGCCCCTGCGCGTCGAAGGCCGCGAAATCGAAGTGCGCGGCACCAAGCACATCAACGCCGCCGAAATCCTGAACGAGAACAACGAAGTCCTCGCCCGCAGCCGCGGCATCTTCATCGCCATCGACCCAGAGCAAATGTTCAAGAAGTACGCAAAACGCTGATCGATTAAGGTTTACCCTGTGTAACCCCGTGTCCCCCGTGGTAAAGGCTTTGTCTGCGCACGCGTCCTCCCCTAGCGGGCAAGGGGTACCGCGAAAGATGAATGGGCTGTAAAATAACAAGAGCTTCGCCGCAGCCCGATAGCCGAAGCCCGAAGCCTCAAGAAAAGGTTCCCCATGTCCCAAAACAACGGTAGCAGCACCAGTCTCCGCCTAAAAACCGGCCTAGCCGAAATGCTAAAAGGCGGTGTGGTTATGGATGTGACCAACGCCGAGCAGGCCGCCATTGCCGAAAAGGCAGGGGCCGTCGCCGTGATGGCGCTGGAGCGCGTGCCCGCGCAGATCCGCGCGGAGGGCGGCGTGGCGCGCATGGCGAGTCCGAAGAAGATTCGCGAGATCATGGCGACGGTGTCCATCCCTGTGATGGCGAAGTGCCGCATCGGGCATTTTGCTGAGGCTCAGATTTTGCAGGAACTTGGCGTCGACTATATTGACGAATCTGAGGTGCTTACGCCTGCTGACGAGGCTCATCACGTCGACAAGCATGCTTACAACGTTCCGTTCGTTTGCGGAGCGCGGAATCTCGGGGAGGCTTTGCGGCGGATTGCTGAGGGGGCGGCCATGATCCGGACCAAGGGGGAGGCTGGGACTGGCGACGTCGTGCATGCCGTCAAGCACATGCGGCAGATTGTGCAGGAGATGCGCATCCTTACCGTGCTCGGCGAAGAAGAGCTTTATGCCAAAGCCAAAGAGCACGGCGCGCCCTACGAACTGATCCAGATGGTCGCCAAAACAGGGAAGCTGCCGGTACCTAATTTCTCCGCCGGAGGCATTGCCACGCCCGCCGACGCCAGCCTGGTCATGCAGCTCGGCGCCGAAGCCGTCTTCGTCGGTAGCGGCATCTTCATGAAAGACTCGACCACCTTCGCCGACCCCGCCGAAGCCGAAAAGCGCGCCCGCGCCATCGTCAAAGCCGCCACCCACTTCAACGACCCTAAAGTGTTACTTGAAGTCAGCGAAGATCTGGCGGGAGCGATGAAAGGCCTGGCTGTCGCGGGGATGGATGAGGCGCAGATGCTGCAGACGAGGGGATGGTAGGAAAACCAACGAGATGACGATCGGCATAGGCGTACTCGGCACGAGTGAAACCGGCAGAGCGAAAGAGATAGTTGCCGATACTGCGATTCTGATTGCCGATACGATGGGGTCGTTTGGAGACGCCTATTCGCATTCTCGGCTTCATAAGGCTGTGATGTTTCCTGAGCATAATGTGTACGCGCTAGTTGCGGATGAAGTGGACAAGGGGGCCGAGTTAGTCCCTGTAATTTGTAAGTTTTTGGCACAAGAAGCTCCAAAGGAGCAACGACACTACGGGAATATTATTAACGGAATTGCCAAAGGCTGTTTTTTCTACAAGGGCGAAAAGTTCACGATCCTAGAGTTGCCTAAGCTCCGGCTACCGCCCGAGGTGTTCGATCCGAGGAAGGTGACGCCTGAGCTAAACGCGGTCGTACAGGCAGAATGGGATAGGTTTTATGTCGGCTGTGATTTGCTAATTGCAACCTTCGACGGATTGGGAAAAGCATATCTGTTGAGCGTAGACGGTCAAAACGGAGAATTGCACAACGTGTCTTTCCCCGGGTTTAGTGCGATAGGCTGCGGAGCTGGCAACGCAATGTTCTGGCTCTCGACCCGTCAGCACACTCTGGGAATGCTTCCAGTTCGCGCCGCATACCATGCATATGAAGCGAAGCTCATGGCCGAGGGGTCGGCGCACGTTAATCAGCACCTTGACATCATCGTTGCTACCAAGGACGAACATTGGTTTTCGAGCAGTCACAGCTTATTGGGTGGCGACTGGCCCGAGGAGCATGCTGTCATCAATCTGTCAAACTTGAAGCGATGGCAGAAGAAGTACGGACCGAGGGGTACAGAGATGTTGGGAAAAGACCCGAAACCGAAGTCGTCGGTCGCACGAAAAGTCTCGCCTCGCGTGGCGACAGTAGGAAGATGACGGGAAGTCCGGGACGGAAAACCACAGACAGACGAGCGGACTGGACTCCTCCGGCGGGATACCGGGCCACTTTTCAATTCTCAGCGAGGCCCATTGGCTAACGTTGCGATATTGGTTGGCAATACGGAATACCAAACGCTTGGTAGCCTCTCGTGTTGTCGTGACGACGTATTTGCCATTAAAGAACTTCTCGAAGCCACAGACAAGTTCGAAAGCATAGAGCTTCTTTTTAACAAAGATTCTTCTCAACTGAAGGAATCCATTCGCGCGGCAATCGATGCAAAGCAGCCGATCGAGGAAATATTCTTCTACTTCACGGGACATGGGTTCCAGCATGAAGCCGAATTCTTTTTCTGCGCTACAAATTTCGACTCCAAGCGACCGAATGAGACTGGGTTATCAAATTCCGAACTTCATGCACTTCTAAGGTCTCCCGAAGCAAATCTCGTCGTGAAAGTCGTAGACGCATGCAGTTCTGGCTCTCTTCTGGTCAAATCGGACGGTTTGTTCTTGCCGGCGAGCAAGCTGGGGTTCAAGAATCTCATTCAGATTGCGTCCTGCTTGGACTCGCAAAATGCGTTGACCGGCGATCCCCTCAGCCCATTCACGGAAAAGTTTCGGGCAGCCGCACTGCGCAAGACCGATGGCACTGTTTACTACACGGATATCATCGATACTCTGCGGGATGAATTCCTGGACAACAATAATCAAACCCCACATTTTGTGTCACAGGGGACAGGGCGCGAGCACTTCGTAGAGAATGCGAAACGCCTCGATGGGTTGAGGGCAAAGCTATCCGCTCAGGCAGGCAACGCGGTACCTAGTGTGAATGTCACCTCTGCGGCACAACCGTTGCCGAGCGCATTGGATATTTTACAGAGGGCCGAGAACAAGTTTGCGAAAAAGGAGTTGGCACAGGCTTTCATCGCGCGGTTGTTCGACAAACTGTCCGAAAAAGCATCAAGTGACGACTCCTTTGGACAATTCTTCTCGTCAGAGGTCGTTGTACACCCGGACTTTCGAGAGCACACGGCACGGGCCTTCATTATCAGCATACTGTCACGTGAAAAACGACCCGATAACTTTGTGACTGCCGAAATTTCGCAGGAACACCGCCGCCGAGACCCCTTTGGTTTGGCTTCTGGTTTGTCTTCGGCAGCATTAATGCTCTTCGATCGCGACTTTGCACAGTACGATTTACATTTGAATTGTGAGCTCGCGAAAGCTCAGATGCGGATCACCCTGACACCAAAGTTCGTCGCTTTGAAGCGGTTCGTTCTCGTTGTTAGCTGTGCGCCGAGCCTCGAGGTCTGTTACGTGATGGAAATGCTCACGCAGCATTCACTGCAAGACTGGGGCGTGTTTGACATTGAGGGAGTGGAAGTGGTGCGCCGATGGTACAAAATGAGCTGGACAGATAGCTGTGACGGTTTAGTCGGCACAATTTGTGGAAAACTCAGCGACATTGTGCAGGAGAGCG
This sequence comes from Candidatus Dormiibacterota bacterium, assembly GCA_035566655.1. Taxonomy (GTDB): domain Bacteria; phylum Acidobacteriota; class Terriglobia; order Terriglobales; family Acidobacteriaceae; genus Sulfotelmatobacter. Next base: position 20,184 of record DATMQT010000077.1, on the reverse strand, counting down.
TGGACGCCGCAGTTAAGGCACTTTAAGCGATGGGGGGTTGCGATGCTGCCAACACAACCTTGTTGCTCGGCACAAACCCCGTTGCGCATGCGTTCGTAGTTCGCGCCCCTTCGGCTCCGCTCAGGGCAGCTATGGGCCGCACCCCAGTTCATCTTCCTGATGCGCCCAATGAGTTATCGCGAAGCGTGCGCCTTAGTGGGTCGCCCGGTACTTGTCGAGCACTAAACGCAGTTTCCCATAGGCTTTCTCTCTTAACACATCCAGGGAATCACCGGGCCGTGACAAGACGCCGAGGAGATGAGCGTCCCCCCGCTCTCCAAGACCGTGCCTCACAGTGTAGGTTCCGTCCCCATATTCTCCTCTCTGTAACGCATCCTCTATCCGCTGCTCGGCCCGCCTTACCTCGTTGACTGTCTCGAAAGCCCGCTCAACCTCATCGTAATCTTTGTACGAATCACTATCTGGCGGTTGAAGTTGCTTGACCAGTCTTAGGAGCTCCTCAATCCGCCTCTCCCGCTCGATCTCGCGCCCTTCTTGCAGCTCTTGCCATCGTTCTCGCTTCCTTGTCCTCTCTTCTTCCAGTTCGTCGCGCTCTTTTTCTCGCCGCGTCTGCTCAGTCTCTGCTCTGTTCAGATCAAACTGCTGGATGACGAGAAAAATGATAATCAGGAACGCAAGGCCTATGAGGATCGCGTACGCCGCGTGCTCGCTTATTTTTCTGTTATTCACCCAATCAGGCATGAATACGCCGCCCGCGCCAAGGGCGACTGTGAACAATCCGATGGCGACGGCAATCCAATCCTTCCTCTTGAAACGCCAGCTCATGAGGACAAAATAATACTCCACAGGAGGGTGGCCCGGCTTTTGATCCCGCTGCCATCACCGCCAGAGCGGGTTGCGATGCTGCCAACACAGCCCTTGTGGCGCGGCAAAAAACTCGTTGCGCATGCGTTCGTGGTTCCCGCCCCTTCGGCTCCGCTCAGGGCAGGCTCTTTGCAGAGTGCGCAAAGGACGGGGCACCCTCCGCGTTTTCAGGGTCAGCCAAATTAGAGGCTGGGCCACCCCGCCACCCCACTTCAAATACCGTCGAATCATCTCACCCCGCTGGCGGGCTCAACTGGATCTTTCAGCTTGCCCGCGCTCGCGCCAGTCTACAATCAAGCCCAGCAGGCCCACCGCCACCCAAAGCAGCAAGCTGGTCGTCAGGAATCTACGTGCTGCTACATTGGACACATGGCTGAAAACCCAATACACTCCGATTCCACAACCAACATCGCCTACCGCAACACAACCCAATCGCAAGATCCAAAGCGTCATCCTCGCCCAATTCCCGCTAGCGCCGCGCCGAATGAGCCCCAGAAAAACACCGGCGACGGAAACTGGGATTGTTACGGCAAAAATGCGTACTGCCTCAAGCAGGTCAGATGAGGGGCGTTCGACACTTACCACAACTAAGAAGCAAGCGAATGCGGCAGCAGCCATCCCGAGTTCCGGGATGTCGTTGTTACTAGAACTGTCTTTAGCCATAGCGGATTCCACCTCCGGCTGGAAGTTTAAGACAAATGAAGGCAGGGCCGGAATCCCGTCCCCAGATTAGTCCCCCCAACCCTTTGTTCGGATTTTGTAACAAGCCCACGGTAATCGCTGCAATCCGGCCCCGTTGCTCCTAGACTCCCGTCCCGGGCGACATTAAGACGAACAATCGGACTCTTTGTGTCCTTCCCGGGCCAGCTTCCAGGGCAGCTCGGAATCTTCGGCGCAGGGAAGGGAGGGGGATCGTCCGACTGCACATTAACTGCGACCCACTGGAGGAGGACGCCGTGGCAAATCTACTATTCGGAGCAAGCGCGGATACATTGAAGGAGTTGAACAAGGTAGGGATCGAGACGTTCCTAGTTGTGGTTGGCGTTGCCCTACACAGTTTTCTCAGACACTACAAGATGGGAGCGGACTTGGATGTGCCCAACTCCGACGAGCGCAAGCCAGAGCAGGATCGTAATTGGGACTACTGGCGGTGTTACTGGCTTACCTTTGTGGTCCTGGTTTCGTTGGCCTTGCGGTTCATCGTCGGGGCTACTGCTCATTCGCTGAGCGACGCTGCACACTTTAGCGTTGCTGATCAAACGAGCCGCTTCGTCTGGAAGGTCGTGTTTCTAATTTCCTTCGGAGTCATCCTTGTGGAAGCAGCGCTCGCCAAATGCCATCGCTACTTCTTGCTGTGGCTGATGGGGTTCTCTGTGGGCGGCATGTTGTGGAGCTTGCTAGAGTGCAACTCCCCATGGGGAAAATGGTGGTTCGGCGTTCATGCCCTGCAGCTCATGGTAACCGGATTGTGTTACCCATTCGCTCCCCGTGAACCCGGAAGGTTGGATGACAAACAATACGTGTTTAAGCTGGAGGGTCTCCTAACAGTTCTGGCTGTTTTCTATGCCCTGTTGTTTTACGTCGACATAAACCACATTCTTAAGATTAGCTCCTGAACCGAGGCGGGGTGGCAGACGGAAGCGCCTTTTCCCGTTTTGGGAAAATCTTGTCAAGCCCCCTGAGGGCCGGTTTTGTGGTCAAGTTGCTGATTCGATGGGAGAAATAAAAGTGGCTAATGTGGCGCATTCACCCTATGCGGGATGATATAATAGTATTATAGAGTCAAAACAGCGGCGCAGGCCTTCCGGTCTGCGCCTTTTGTTTCCTAAAGGAGATATGCGCAGAAGGGTCGAGACGCGGCTGCGCCTTTTTTTATGCCTAAAAATGAGGATCCAGAGAAGTACATGAATGACATGGAGAGGCTGGGGATGATTGTGCCGAAGCGGCTGGGGGAGGCGGTGGAGGCGGCGTTTCTGGCGAAGGCTACGATGCTGGGGTTTCCGGTATTGAAGCCCTGGGGAGATAGCCGTCCTTATGACTTTGCGGTGGAGAGCGGGCGGCGGCTGTTGAAGGTGCAGGTGAAGTGCGCGACCAGCCATCGAGGGTCGCGTTGCAGCGCGCGGGCGTCGGGCAGCGGGGAACTGTATACGCTGGATGATTTTGATTTTCTGACGGCGTATGTGATCCGGAAAAATCTGTGGTATGTGGTTCCGGGAGAGGCGTTCATACCGCGGGCGACGGTGCATTTTAACTACGGTCCGAGGACGCAGGGGATGTTTGAGATTTATCGCGAGGCGTGGTGTCTGATGATGTGTACGCCGCGGGCGCGAGGGAAGGGAGACATTCCGAAGCGGTGCCGGTGTGAAGGGTTGATGCAGAGGTGTGAGGTGTGTCCGGGAAGGTGAGGAGAGGCCTCCTGATTTCGATACCCACTTCTCGCAAAAAAAGCGAGAAGTGGGGCACCCCGTTTTCAATGGCCACGTACCTACGCGCTTAGCGCCTCACGCTCCAGTGAAGGCAGAACCTTCTCCAGCTTGTCGTAGCTGGCGGCCATGCCGGTCTGCATAGGCGACTTCAGCACCGCATCGCGCGTCTCGCGGGAGTTATAAAGAATCGTCTGGGTTAGCGTGGTCTTGCCGTCGCGCTCGGCCAGGGCGATCGTGTCCACGGCCTCACCCGGATACCACGCCTCGTCGAACACCTCGGTGGAAACAATCCGCTCCGGCACCACGACTTCGCGATAGATGCCGCGCATCCCCATTTCACTTCCATCGGCATCGTTCTTCCAGACATAGCGGAACTTGCCGCCTGCCCGCAAATCGATCTCGCAGACCGGCATCGACCAACCGTCTGGTCCAAGCAACCAAGTTTTGAGCAGTTCCGGCTTGGTGTAAGCGTCAAACACCAGCCGCCGCGGCGCATCGAAGACCCGCGTGACTACAATCTCGCGATCGCCATGCGCCGTAATATTGAACGTTCCGCTGTTTTTCATTGCTGCCTCCTTTATTCACTAACGTGTAGTTTGCTTATTCCTGGCCTTCAATCCGCTCCTGCCTTGGTTTGGCTCGGCGACTTGCAGGTCATGCAGAAGGGCATCCAGACGCCCGAACTGGGCCTCCCAGAATTGACGGTAATTCTCCAGCCAGCGGCTGGCGTCACGCAGAGCTCGCGCTTCCAGTCGCCTCGGACGCCGTTGCGCATCCTGGCCGCGCGAAATCAGGCCAGCCCGCTCCAGTACTCTGAGGTGCTTCGAAATCGCCGGCTGGCTCATCTCAAACGGCTCCGCCAGATCTTTCACCGAAGCCTCGCCCTTGGCTAGCCGGGCAAGGATGGCTCGGCGGGTGGGATCGGCGAGCGCAGCAAAGGTCGAGTCCAGATGAACCGAAGAACGTGTATAACTATGTGGTTCCATAACCACACGGAAATGTACAATGGATGGTGTGGCCTGTCAAGCAGAATGTTGCGCGGGTTTTTGGGCGATACGAATTCCTACCGGGTGGCCTGCGCGGTGTGTCCGAGGAGGTGAGGAGGGAAGTCGCCGACGCCCACCAATACGCCACCACGCCCGCCGCTGACGCATCCGACCCGACGGCGTCGGCATCTCCGGTAAAATCAAATCAGTATGACCATCGGAGTCCTGGCCCTGCAAGGCGATTTCGACGCGCATCGCCGCCGGCTCGAAGAGCTGGGCGCCAAAGTTGTGCTCGTAAAAAAGCCTGAGCAGCTGGACGAGGTCGACGGCCTCGTCATCCCCGGCGGCGAGTCCGGCACATTCCTCAAGTTGTTAGGCGAAGAGGGTTTCGAAAAGCTGAAACAGTTTGTCCGCCTGAAGCCGACGTTCGGCACCTGCGCCGGCGCAATCTTATTGGCAACCGAAGTGGAGAATCCCCATCAGGCCGGCCTCGGCGCAATCGACATCCGCATCCGCCGCAACGCCTACGGACGCCAGCTCGACAGCTCCATCCGCCAGGGGAAACTCGCGGACTCGCCGCTCGAAATGGTCTTCATCCGCGCTCCCAAGATTGAGCGCGTAGGCGTGGGCGTAGAAGTTCTCGCCACCGAGGGATCCGATCCAGTTGCCGTGCGGCAGGGAAGAGCGATGGCGGTGACGTTCCATCCCGAACTCTCCGAAGACACCCGCCTGCACCAGGCATTCGTGGATCTAATAAGCAAACGCAGTTGAGGTTGATCTTGCCGGTGCCCGTGTGGGTCGGACACTCCCGTCCGACGCCTTTGACCCTGGGGTTGGTGTTGCTCTCGCTTTTTGCCCCAAAAACTGTGCATTTCGCCGATTTTAAAAATTCTTGTCAAGCCCCCAAAATCGCGTTTTTCGGGCCATCTCGTTGATTCGCTGGGGAAAATAAAGTTGGCTAATGTGACGGTTTCACCCTTTGCCGCGTGATATAATGGATCTATAGAGTCGAAACAGCGGCGCAGGCCTTCCAAGTCTGCGCCGTTTGTATTTTCACTCACACTTCACAAAGGAGCGTCCCTCAGGCGCAGCCAACCGGCTGCGTCTTTTTTGTTTATGAAAACAAACTACTTGCACCACCAGCAACCCGCCGTTTACGAAGAATTCACCCTCCAAGCCTCCGCCGAACCCACCCGCAAGCGCGTTGGGGAGACCGGCCAGGCCGCCTTCCTCGCCCGCGCTCTCGCCCTCGGCTTCAGCGTCTCCATCCCCTGGGGAGACAGTGACCGCTACGACTCCGTCGTCGACCTCCATCACGGACTCTTCCGCGTCCAGGTCAAGTCCGCCACCCTCTACGCCGAAAGCCGCTACCGCGTCAAAACCACCGGAGCCAACGGCAAGGTCTATACCAGCAAAGAAATCGACTTCTTCGTCGGCTACGTGGTCCCCGAAAACATCTGGTACATCATCCCGATCCAGGCCATCGGCCAGCGCAAAGGCATCCGCTTCTATCCCACCACCCGCCGCCAGTCCAAAGCCATGTTCGAAAAATACCGCGAAGCCTGGTGCCTCCTCGATTCCTGCCTGGCAGTCCGCCTCCGCAAAGGCCACCCCCGCCGCTGCCGCAGCAAGAATCTAAACCACCGCTGCGCCGTCTGCCCCATGCGCGGCTGAATCGATCATCTCGTGGAAGCGCGGACTCCTCGCCCGCGGAAATCGTCGCGAACGTTTGAGGATCGTACCGTTTGTGAAGGGCACGACTTCTTAGTCGTGCCGTTAACCGGCAGCACCGTGGAAGGGCGGCGTTTAAGCACCGCTTCAAGGTCTGGATCATGAACAGGGCTTCAGCCCCCGGGATCCGCGCATCTCGCCACAAACCTTGTCATTCCAAACCGGGCCGAAGGGCCGGTGAGGAACCTGCTTTCCTAGAGCCGTGACTAACGGAGTGGGTTTGAAGCTCACGACCGAATCCGCACCGTGACTTTGTTATAAACGCCCTAGAACTCGAACCGATATAGATGCCATGAAACTAGTCGTATTGAGATGTACAATACGTTCGCGATTGAAAGGCCACTAACAAGGAACGCTCACATGAAACATGCCGAACTAGCCCTCGCAAAGGCAGGGGCGGTCACTCCCGCTCCGTTTGACTTCAGCGGACATTGGGTGAATGAGCTTACTTCTTACATGGATTTGACGGTCAATGGAGCCGCGGTCACCGGAACCTACACGAGCGCTGTAAGTTCCGGCGGTGGACCTATTACCATGCCTCTAAGCGGCACCGTTACGGGCGACCTAATTAGCTTCACTGTGAATTGGGGCTCCGCGATCACCGCTTGGGTAGGCCATGGAGTTCTTAGCAATGGGCAGCCCCAAATCCTTACCCTGTGGCACCTTGTGCTCGCCATTGACGACGAAACGAATCCAGAAGAGCAGTGGAAGACCGTCATGGCCGGAGCTGATGAGTTCACGAGGTAGGAAGCAACGGCAAAGCCATGGGCAGCCTGTCTGACCTCGCTGGCCTTGCCCAGCCCGATAAGCTCCAAAACTCCGAGGAACCAATGGCAAGTGTAATCTGTCTATTCAACCACAAAGGCGGCGTCAGCAAGACAACCACTGCGTTCAACTTAGGATGGATGCTTGCTGACAAGGCCAAGCGCGTTCTGCTCGTCGACTGCGATCCCCAATGCAATCTGACCGGAATGGTCCTTGGCTTTAAGAAGCTGGAAGACCTTCAGTCCATCCTCGGAACCGGCACACCGAAGAACATCAGGGATGGTCTCGCGCCAGCATTCGAGTCCCGTCCTGAGCCAATTCGCGCCGTTGAGTGCGTGTCGATTCCTGGCAACAACAATCTCTATCTGCTACCGGGTCATATCGGCCTGGCGGAGTATGAAGTCACTCTCGGAATTGCGCAGGAACTCTCCGGTTCGCTGGTGACTCTCAGGAATCTACCGGGCTCGATTCGACACCTTATAGTGGAAACCGCGAAGGCATACTCCATCGACTATGTGATCATAGATATGAGCCCCAGCCTGGGCTCGGTCAATCAAAATCTGCTCATGACCTCCGAGTATTTTCTCGTTCCAATGCATCCGGATTACTTTTCCATGATGGGTATCGACTCGTTGGCCAACGTCATCCCGAAGTGGAGAGCGTGGGCCGAACGTGCACAGCACATGCCGCTGTTGGCGGAAGCCAGCTATCCGTTCCCGCACGTGCTCCCTAAGTTCTTGGGGAGTATCGTCCAAAAATATCGCCCCAGGGGCGAGAGCGTCCCCGCGAAGGCATTTCAGCAGTGGATCGATCAGCTGCAAACGGGGCTAGCCGAGCGCCTCCTGCCCGCCCTGCGCCGCGCAAACATGGTCCTCCCCGAGGAGGTATACGAGCGTGCCGGGTTTTCCCCGGAGACGCCGCTCCTACAGATGCCCGACTTCAACTCGCTGATAGCGCAATCCCAGAAGCACCACGTGCCGGTTTTTGCTCTGTCCGACGCGCAACTTGAGCAGGTGGGAGTTGTGCTCGAAGGGACCAAAGAATCGATGAAGAAATTTCACGGGCTATTTTCGGCGGCCGCCGACAGAGTCATCACGATCATCGACAATGCAACAGGCAATTGAGCAATTTCGGCAGAACCTGGCCAGAGTTAAGAACATTCACGCCATCTACCTCCGTTTTTCGGCAATGGTTACGCCTGCGGTGGACCTAAGCGATATCTTGAGAGCCGAAATAGTAATGATTGTCAGCGCCTTGGACCACTATGTCCACGAAGTGACAAGGCTCGGAATGCTCGAAGTGTTCGAAGGGAAGCGCCCATCGACGCCAGCGTTCCTGCGCTTCGATGTATCCCTTGAGTGCATGTTAGGGACCATAGGGGGCGCCGCTTCCATGACTTGGCTAGAGAGCGAGATTCGGACGCGGCACGGATTCCAATCCTTCCAGAACCCCGAAAGGATTGCGGACGCCCTTCGATTGTTCTCCGGCGTCGAACTCTGGAAAGCCGTTGCGCTGGAGTTGGGGGAAGAGCCAAAGTCGTTGAAGGATCGCGTCCAGTTACTGGTAGAAAGAAGAAATAAAATCGCCCATGAGGCGGACCTCGATCCAAGCTTTCCCGGGGTATTGTGGCCAATAAATCCGCCGATGGTGGAGCACGCCATCCAGTTTGTAAGCAGCCTGTGCGAAGCGATCCACAGGGTTGCACTTTGACAGATCTCAGACCTGGAGCAGGAGCGATACCAGGGCTAGGCGGCCGGGAGTGATGCGGCAGATTATCCAAACGCAAAGGGCGGCTACGCAGCCGCCCTTCAAACTCATCCTAAGCAGAGCGCCTAGGTTCGCACCTACAACTTAAGTTTCTCGCCCGACGCCCTCAATGTCAAGGAAATGCGGCACCTCAAGCAAAACTTTAGGGAGGCCCCGGTGAGACTCGAACTCACGACCTCTAAGGTGCGAACCTAGCGCTCTATCCAGGCTGAGCTACGGGGCCATCCTGCCACGCCCACCCCAGAACCTGTTTCCGCACCACCGTGTTCGATCCACGACAGCTTCCCGCCTCAATTCTCTCTCATCGTGTGGCTCCCGAACGTGCCGCACAAGCATTTTTCACTAAGGCATCCCAGTATGGAATTCCCGCTCCGGGACCGCTGGGCGAAGGGTTTATACTCGAAGCATATGTCCGCCGATCCACACAAGACCTTCTACCTCGAAACCTTCGGCTGCCAGATGAACGTGCATGACTCGGAAAAGGTCATTGGCACACTGGTCCACGAGGGGTACCGGCAAGTGCAGACGGTGGAAGAGGCCGGGCTGGTGCTGTACAACACCTGCTCCATACGGGACAAGGCGGAGCAGAAAGTTTTCAACCGGCTCAACGATTACAAGAAGTATCAGAAGCAGGGCAAGAAGTTTGGCGTGCTGGGCTGCGTGGCGCAGCAGGAAGGCGAAAAGATTTTCGAGCGCGCGCCCTGGGTTTCTCTTGTCTGCGGATCAGCCAGCTACCGCAACCTGCCGCAAATGCTGGTCCAGCTGGAAAACGCTGTGCAGCAGGCAGGGAATTGCCAGATCCCGAAGCCCGAAGCCCGAAGCCTGGTCCGCATCACCGGACTCGACGATCGCGAAACTGACGAGTGCTTCGAGACGGAGTTCACCGCGCGCACCAATCCGCATCGCGGATACATCACCATCATCGAAGGCTGCGACAAGTTTTGCTCCTACTGCGTGGTGCCGTTCACGCGCGGCAAGGAGCGCAGCCGCACGTCGGAGTCGGTACTCGCCGAAGCCCGCCAGATGGCCGATCTCGGCTACACGGAAATTCAACTGCTGGGGCAGAACGTGAATTCGTATAAAGACCCGGCAGGGAAGCCGGGCGCCGGATTCTCCAGTAAAAGGAAAACGTTCGCAGAGTTGCTAGCGGCGGTGGGCGAGGTGCCGGGGATCCGCCGGGTGCGGTTTACGACGTCGCATCCCCGCGACTTTGGGCGCGACATTATAGATGCCATCGACGCAGTACCTACGCTCTGCAACCATGTTCATCTGCCGGTACAAAGCGGCTCGGACCGCGTCCTGGACGCGATGCAGCGCCTCTACACGCGCGAGCAATATCTCGAACGCATTGCCTGGATGAAGGCGGCGAAGCGGGAGATCAGCATCACGAGCGACATCATCGTCGGATTTCCCGGAGAGACGGATGAAGACTTCGCCGAAACCTTGTCGTTGTTAGACGAGGTCGGCTACGACGCCGTGTTCGCCTTCAAATACTCTCCACGCCCGAATACGCCGTCGCTGGCGCTAGATGATGCGATTCCGGATGAAGAAAAGATACGGCGGCTGGAAGTGTTGAATGGACATCAACGACAGATCCAGACAGCCAGCTACAAGAAATATATAGGAACAGTATCTGAGGTAATGGTTGAAGGCAGAAACGAAGCCCGAGGTCAGTGGATCGGGCGCACGTCGCAGAACAAAACCCTGAACTTTACGGCCCCGGAGTCGAGTGCTCCCAAGGTGGGAACCTACGTCCCAGTGAGGGCAACGGTAAGCTTTCCGAACTCTCTGCTCGGCGAATTAGTGGTATAAGAAGCGAAGAACGGTCAGTCCGCGCACACTCGGCGCTGTTTAGAGGAGGTTCAGCATGGAAGTAGAGATGACGATCCGTGGACTTTTGATGGATCCAGTTAGCAATATGCCGATTGTGATTCTTAAGGATGTGGCGGGGGAGGCGGTGCTGCCGATTTGGGTGGGGGTTTATGAGGCGAATGCGATTGCGCTGGAGATGGAGAAGGTGAGCACGCCGCGTCCGATGACGCATGATTTGATCAAGAATGTGCTGACTGGCCTGGAGACGCATGTGCACAAGGTTGTGGTGACGGAGCTGCGTGAGGACACGTTTTTTGCAGTGATCTGGCTGGAGCGTGGGGGCGAGGTGGTGAGCATTGACTCGCGTCCGTCGGACGCGCTGGCGCTGGCGCTGCGGGTGGATTGTCCGATATTTGTGGATGAAGTCGTGCTGAAGAATTCGAAGCAGGCGGCGAACATGTCGGACCGCGTGACCGCGGAGGAACTGCGCAAGTATCTGGAAGGGCTTAACGACGAGGATTTGGGGAAATACAAGATGTAAGTTGCTTGCCGAGTCGTCAGCCCTCAGCCGTCAGCCATCAGAAAAACCAAGTTCTTTAACACAGAGAACAGCCCTTCGACTGCGCTCAGGGCAGGCAGGGGAATTTCAGGGTAAAGCGTACCGAGTCGTGCCGGCTCGCTTCTGCAACATCACGATTCACTGGTTGATGCTATCCGTTACGACTTGACATCAAGTACAACAAATGACATCATATTGTCATTATGCGCACCACCTTGAATCTTGATGATGACGCCTTCCAGTTGTTGCGTGAGTATTCGGAGACCCGGTCGCTGGCTCTAGGCAAGGCTGCCTCGGAGCTGGTACGGCGGGGAGCGAATGCTCCAGTGCCCACGCGCATGGTGAATGGCTTCGTGGTCTTCGATATCCCTCCCGGCGGCCCCAGGATCAGCAGCGAGCGCGTGAAAGAACTTGAGTCCGAGTTGGAATGACTGCCTATCTGCTCGACGTGAACGTTCTGATTGCGCTGTCGTGGCCAGAGCACATGGAGCACATGCTGGCTCAGCGGTGGTTCGCAAAGCACCGGGGCAAGGGTTGGGCCACGTGTCCGTTGGCCCAAGCCGGGTTTGTGCGAATCGTATCGAATCCGGTGTTCTCATCGCGTTCTGTGTCGGTGCACCAAGCGATCGAGGGGCTGGTAGGCAGTCTGCGAGACCAGGCGCATCAATTCTGGCCGGACTCAATCTCGTTGGCCGATGCGGTGCGGTTGGTCAGGGGGACGATCACGGGGCATCAGCAGATCACGGATGCCTACCTGGTGGCGCTGGCCATGCATAACCGGGGGAAGTTGGCCACGTTAGACCGGGGGATCCAGAAGTGGGCGCCGGAGGGGTCGGTTGAGCTGATTTCGTGAAGGGTTGAGCGGGTCAGGCTTTTCGGTTTACATAATACCTGTTATCGGACATTGGCCACCAACCGATACGTTCCCGACCGCTTCGCGATTCAGTTCGGCTTGGAGTCTGGCCGATCGAGGTTCAGTGTGGTCAAGCCGCCGTCCTTTAGGTCTGGACCATCAGCGAGAGTGTCCTCAGCATTCAATGGAATAAACTGCCGGTGCTCTGCGGGAACTATCAGCACATACATCGCAGCTACTGCTAGTCCGGTCACGAAGCCTCCGACGTGCGCCCAGAATGCTACTCCAGCTAGATGAGTTCCTTGCGTAATTAGGCCCAGGACGAATTGCTCTCCGATCCAAACGCCAACCGCCACGTGTGTAAACGTGGAGGTGGACCAAACTTTCCACCAGCCTAGGTAGAAGTACAGGTCAAACCTCGACTTGGGAAACAAAATGAAGTAAATGCCCGCTATTCCGGAGATCGCACCGGAAGCTCCCACTAATGGAATCGGTGAGTGATTATTAAGAGCCCAATGCAGAGCGTGACCGCCAAGTCCACACACGAAATAGACCAGCGCAAAGATCCAGCTGCCTAGCGCATCTTCAACTTGGCGTCCAAACATCCAGAGGAACCACATATTCCCCAAGAGATGTAGAAAGCCTGCATGAATGAATAGTGCGGTGAACAGGTTAAACATATGTGGATCAGCGGGTGTAAACCCAAAATGCCTATAGACGAGGTCCCCTGAGCCGCTCAACAGGGCGCCCAACAGCACGGTTGAGTTGACCGCGATTAGCGTAATGACAATTACCGGCGTACGGGTAAACCGATGATCGCGGTTAATGGGAAGGATAAACACTTATGCTCCGATCGCGTCGTTAACCCCGGTCAACGAGAGTAATGGCTGGAACCCCAGAGTCAAAGGCGGCGGACACGAGTGTCCGTTCCACACGTCTCGGCTACGAGGACGATTTTGGGATGGAATAAGGTGCCGGCTACCCGGGTGGCGATGGCGATCAGGTCGCTTTGTCCGGAGAAGACTTTGACCTGGCGGGCGCGGGAGAGTTCGGGGAGATTGATGGGGCGTCCGTTGCGGATTCGGGCGACGGTGGCTTCGTCGGCCGTGACTGAGGGAAATTTGGGGAGGAGTTGGCGGGGGTGGATGAAGAGCGCGAACAGGGCTTCGTGGCTGCGAACAGCAGGTTCCTCACCGGGCCTTCGCCCCAGTTCGGAATGACAGTCCCTTAAATGATCCTCCTTTCTCTTCATTTGTTCCTCCTCTACTTCTCCCTCTTTTATTTGTTTTTTCATCATTTGACCTTCGATTTCTTCGAGGGTGTGGGCTTGGGCTATGTCGAATTCTGCGACGGCGGTGCGGCGGAGGGATTCGAGGTGGGCGCCTGAGCCTTGGAGCTGGCCCAGTTCGTGGGCTACAGAGCGCATGTAGGTGCCCGAGGCTACGCGGGCTCGAAATGTGGCGCGTTCGGCGTCGACGGAGAGGATTGCGAATTCCTTGATCTCGACTTGCACCGGCTTCAGGATTACCTCTTGTTGCTTGCGGGCAAGCTTGTAGGCCGGGACACCGTGGATCTTCTTGGCTGAGAAGGGTGGCGGGACTTGTTCGATGACGCCTTGGAATCGGCTGGCGAGTTGTTGGAGATGCTCCAGGGATAGAGTGACTTGGTGGACTTCACCTGCGGGTTCGCCATCGGCGTCGTAGGTGTTGGTCGCGAAGCCGAAGCGGATGGTGCCTTCGTAGCTTTTTTCTGACGTGGTGTAGAACTGGGCGAGGCGGGTAAGGCCTCCGGTGACGAGGGGGAGAACGCCAGTGGCGAGGGGATCAAGGGTGCCGAGATGGCCGACGGATTTTTGTCCCAGGATGCGGCGCATGCGGTTGACCACGTCGTGAGAAGTGAAACCGGCAGGCTTGTCGACGATGATGACGCCATTCATGGGGAGGATTTGGTAATTTGGTAATTGCGTAATTTGGAAATTTGAAAATCTCACGCTGGTTTGCGGAGATTTTCAGTTGCCTAATTACTCAGTTACCACGTTACCAGATTCTTTATGCTTCCTCTTCGTGATGACCAGCCTCGGTATAGCACTCCATGGGTGACGTGGTTTTTGATCGGGCTGAATTTGTTGATATTTTTCTTCGAGGCTACGCTGGATCGGCGGAGCCTGGACCTGCTGATTCGCCAGTTCGGAGTAGTGCCGTCTCATCTGGCGGCCTTTCTATCGGGTTCGCCCCGGTACACGTTGCTGGCAGTCGTGCTTCCCTTCTTCACTTCACTCTTTTTGCACGGATCGTGGATACATGTGATCGGCAACATATGGTTTTTATACATTTTTGGGGACAACGTTGAGGACTACCTGGGACACTTCAAGTATCTAGTGTTTTACCTGTTTACTGGCGTGCTCGCGATGGGCACGCAGGTGTTGGTGAACCTGCACTCGACGGTGCCTGCGGTGGGGGCGAGCGGAGCGATCGCGGGGGTGCTGGGGGCTTACTTCGTTTTGTATCCGAGGGCGCGGGTGCTGACTTGGATCTTTGAGCTTATTTTTCTGGTCCTTTGGCTGCCGGCCTGGATCGTTTTGGGATCATGGTTCGTCTTGAATTTTCTGAGTGGAACGAACACCGCGCTTGCCGTCCACAAACAGAATATGGGTGGAATCGCCTTCTGGGCGCACGTGGGCGGATTTGTTTCTGGGGCGCTGCTGATTAAGTTGTTTGGCGAGCGGCGGATGAGATATCCGTATGCGGTGGAGTGAGAGAGCGGCAGCAGCATTGGCGCTGTCGGCAGAGTTGCAGAGGTTCTTCGGCCCGCAAAGAGCGCGGGCCTCAGGATGACAGAGTTTCTTTAGAATGCCTACTTCTTTGGGCGTGACTCTGGGGGGACCAGGCCTGCCATGCGGTAGTAGCCGACGAGTTGGCCGTAGTGTTCGCCGGAGTGCTCGATCAGACCGTAGGCCATGTCGAGGACGCGGACCTGCTGGTGGGCGAAGGGGTCGACTAGCAGCTCGGTCATTCCTTTATCGCCTTTGGCTTTGATGGCGGCGCCGCCGTCGGCAAAGGCCTTTTTCACGAAGGCCACGATGTCGGCCTTGGTTTTGAAGTCAGAACGTTTGGGATCTTCTTCCTTGGGCACCGGCTTGCCATTGGCGGGATCGGTGAAAAAATAGTTGGCGTTGGCGGCGTGGAGAAGCTGCTCGGCAAAGCTGCGCTGGGCGGGCGTGGGTTTGTAGTCGTACTTGTCCTCGGGAAAATCTTCGGCCATGGCGATTAGCTTGCGGCCGATGTCGTTCCAGGAGTCGAGCACGACTTTCGATTCACTATCGGGCGGCTTTATGGCTGGCTCTTTTTTTGGGTCTTGGGCGTGGACGGGGAGTGCGACGATAGCTGCCGCCAACAGGGCTGCGGCGAGAAAGGGTGTCTTGCTCATGGTTCCTCCTGTGATGTCTGATGGGCGACGCAATCCTAGACGGAAAATCGCTCTGTGTAAACGTTCGGATCCACCTATCGGAAAAATCTTTAACACAGAGGACACAGGGGAACACAGGGTAAACCTGGTGGGCGTCAGAGACGGCCGCCTGTGGGGAGGATCTCGAACGTCTCGACTGTGGCGTTCGGGGGTAGCAGGATGGCGTTGACTACCGCAGCGGCGATGGTGGCGGGAGACATCATCTTTTTTCGCGGGGCATCGGGCCAGAAACTGTTCCAGATATCGGTGTTGGTGGCCCCGGGTAACAGGGCGATTACGCGGATGCCCTTGGGGCGCAATTCTTCGCGCAGGGTGTTGGTTAGGCCGAAGGCCCCGTGTTTCGAGGCGTTGTAGGCGGCTGATCCAGCGAACACGCGGTTAGCCGCGATGGAGAGATTGTTCACGATAGTGCCGCCGCGCTTCATGATGGCTAGTGCGGCTTGGGTCACTAGAAATGTGTCGGTCAGGTTGGTTTCGATGACGTCCTGCCAGAGAGGCAGGGGCAGCTTGTCGACCGCGAGATTGGCGTGGGCGATGCCGGCGTTGTTGATGAGAATATCCAGACGTTTGAATTTCTTGCGGATGGCGCGGAACAAGTCGTCGATCGATTGCGGGTCGTGAACGTCAGAGGACTGGGCCAGGACTTTGATTTTTGCTGACGCCAGTTCCCTGCTGATGCGGCTGAGGGCTTGCTCATCACGGCCGGTTAGAACTACGTTGCAGCCTTGAGCGGCCAAGGCTTGGGCTATGGCCAGGCCTATGCCGCGGGTGGCGCCGGTGATTAGGGCTACTTGGTTGTGGAGCGCGTGTGAGTTGATGGACGTCATTGACTCCGACTTCGAGTTGCCATTTTACCGCATCAAGAATCCACACTTCTCGCAAAAGACGGGAGAAATTGGCACCCCACCGTACTGAATGGAGTGTCCGTCCCACACGATCTGCAGTGCGCTTTAAATCCCGTTGGGGCGTTGGCGGATCAAGGACAGGAATTCCTGGCGTGTTTCTTGTTCGTTGCGGAAACAGCCTAGCATGGACGACGTTACGGCGGCGGAGTGTTGTTTTTCGACGCCGCGCATCATCATGCAGAGGTGGCGGGCCTCAATGACTACAGCTACGCCTTGCGGCTCGATTACGTTTTGGATGGTTTCGGCGATCTGGGTGGTGAGTCGCTCCTGAATCTGGAGGCGGCGGGAGAAGAGTTCGATCAGGCGCGGGACCTTGCTTAGTCCGATCACCTTGCCGTTGGGGATGTAGGCCACGTGCACTTTGCCGAAGAAGGGCAGCAGGTGGTGCTCGCAGAGGCTGAACATTTCGATGTCCTTGACGATGACCATTTCGTCGTAGGAGACGGTGAAGAGCGCGCCTTTGAGCAGGGCTTCGGGATCTTCGTTGTAGCCTTTAGTGAGGAACTGCATGGCCTTGCGGACGCGCTCAGGGGTGTTGACCAGACCTTCGCGGGCGGGGTCCTCGCCTAGGCGGACTAGCATTTCGTGGACCAGGTCTTCGAAGCTGGCGCTTGTCAGTGTGGCGGGTTCTTTCGTTGGTTCGAGCGAGGCTGGTTTCATGGGTCCCTTGGCCGCGGCGATTTATCTTTTCGTCTCAGTGCCGCCGGCATACTCGAAGGAATTCATCATGGTTTCTTCGAGTCTTACTCTCTCAAGATGCGCCTTTTGAAAGCCGCGGTGCAATATTTCGTAGATCTCGACACAGAGATTTTCCGTGGTGGGCACGGTTTGGGCGAATTCTTGCAGCATATTCAAATTCTCGAGATTGTAGCGGGAGACCACTTCCCTGCTGACGAATCCGTCCAGATCGATCAGGTTGCAGACCATTCCGGTGGCCGGATCGACGAGGCCGCTGACGGTGACTTCGAGGGTGTAGTTGTGGCCGTGTCCGTGGGGATTGTTGCACTTGCCGTAAGTGGCGAGATTTTCTTCGGCAGACATTTGCTCGCTATTCAGGCGATGCGAGGCGGAGAAGCGGTAGCGGCGGGTGAGATGAGCTTTCATAGTCTAGCTGCTAGCTCCTAGCTTCTAGCTCTTCACGGTTCGCCGTAGAAATCGACGAACAGGTCTGGGGTTTCGTAGACGCGGACGCGGTGAAGCTGCGCTTTTTGCAGTTTTGTTTCGAGGCGCTGCCAGCACGCTATGGCTAGATTCTCTGTCGTTGGAATTTGGGTGAAGAACTCTGGGACTTCTTTGTTCAGAAAGCGGTGGTCCATGGCGTCGAGGACTTCGCGGTGCATGACTTCTTTTAATTGTTTCAGGTCGACGACGAAGCCGGAGCGGGGATCGACTGCGCCTTTGACCGTGACTTCAAGGGTGTAGTTGTGGCCGTGTCCGTTGGGGTTGTTGCATTTGCCGAAGATGGCTCGATTTTGCTCGGGCGTGAAGTCGGGGTTGTGGTAGTAGTGGCTGGCGGAGAATTCGGCTTTGCGGGTTAGATAGACCATAAGATCATTTGCCAGTTTTCAAAGATTTGGAGCCAGTTCCGCGGGTGGTTCGGTGGCATAGGCGGGAATCGCTTGCCACTTCGGTGAGCCGATCGTTTCTTCTTCCGGACACAAATTTTTGTTGGGTTCAAAGATGATTGTCTTGTAGAGATAGCGTTTGTGTTCGGCGGGATAGTAGGCGAAGACGAAGGCTACGCCGCGTTTTTTGTCGATCCAGAAGACGAGGGGGCGGTTGCCGAGGGCTGAGTTGGGAGGCGTTAGCAGCGTGTAAGCCTTCAGATCTTTGTAGGCGCTGGCGATTTTTTCCGGGTGGTCGAAGGTGGTGAAGCCTTCGGCGGTGTGAAAGGTGGTAGTGGCGGACTCGATCTGGAATACTTTGTCTTTTTTGATGCGGATGAATACGTCGCCGCGGCCGGTGGGGTTGGAGGCGTCGACCCAGTCAATGGTGGTGCCGCACTTGTTCTCCCACTCCTGATCTTCTGGTTTTTTAGGAAACAGTTCGAGTACGCGAGCGCGGGGATCGCCGAGTTTCAGGGCACCGACGCGCAGGCCGGATTCGATGAGGTTGCGATCGCCGATGGAGATGGAGTCGGACTGCGGCGACGAGGTTGCGGGCAGTAATGCGCTGAGGAGAATCAGGATGGCGCCTAGTTTCATAAGAGTCGTCCTGCGGTGGTGGGAACGCGATCGATGAGCTCGTTTTCCGGGCGGTCTTGCTTGCCGTAGGTTCTTCCCTTCCAGCTTACACTGCCGTTCGCGTGCGCTCGCCTCGAGCGCAGCAATAAATAGGCGAACATCGGCATACCGAAGATCGTGCCGAGCACGTTCATGTCCCAGGTGAAGTTGGCGCGCCTGAGACGAGACGTGAGGCTCAGGAGCAACGCGACCGCCAATGGGTTCGACCACCACGGGCGAGCGTGATTGATGATGACTGCCGCCATGACGCCCCAAGGCAGCGCCCACCAGAGCAGCGACTTCGCGGCGAGCCACCCTGGGTTTGGAAACAGAAGCACGAGGTTTTTGGTCCAGCCATCGCGAAGCTGGCGGTAGTTGCGGTACATGCGGGTGCGGACGGAAGTGCCGGCATAGCGAAAACGAATCTTCCGGCCGGAAGTTTTTACGGCGCGGGCGAGAGCCACGTCTTCCAAAATGTCGCCGGCTATGGCGGCGTGTCCTCCAACTGCTTTATAGGTTGCACGGCGGATTAGGATGAACTGGCCGTTGGCGGCGACTACGGGAGAGGCGGGGTCGCTGACTTTCGCGGGAGGATATTGGCGCGCGAGTTCGGCGAAAACGACCGGCAGCGTGGCCATCTCCCAAAAACTGGCGGCGATCTGCTCCGGCGAGTAGGAGAGCAATTCGACGTTGTTGTCGATTGCTTCCTTCAATGCTCCGGCCAGCGATCCGGGCAGATGGACGGTGTCGGCGTCGGTGAACAGGAGCCACTCGGCTTGCGCCTCGCGTGCGCCGGTGGTGACGGCGTTATTTTTGCCGGTCCAGCCTTTGGGGAGCGGGCCGGCTTCGATCACGCGGACACTTTTGAATGAGGATGCGATTTCCTGGGTGCGATCGGTGGAGTGGTCGTTGACCACGATGATCTCGAAGGCGACGCCGGTTTGGGTGGTCAGGGATTCGAGGCAGGTGCCGAGGTTCGATTCTTCGTTGCGTGCGGGGATGATGATGGAGATGGTGGGGGTTTCAGAACCGAGTTTGCGTGGTGAGGCTGCCGGGCTTTGCCCGGCTGGACAGCCGGGGGCGGCATTCTTTGTGTTTGCGCCTGGTTTGGGTGTCTCCATCGCAGTCATGGGGTGAATCGATTATTATAACTAGGTGCTGCGAATCGCTCATCTTGCGCGTGCTCTTGCGGTTGGCGTTTTTCTATTAGCGCTGGCCGGGTGTTATAGCAATTCGCGGCCCTCGCGCATTGGGAGCAATGCTCCGGATTTCACGGTTGAAAACGTAACCTTGAGCCATCTGCATGGGCAGGTCGTGGTGCTGAATTTCTGGGCGACATGGTGCGCACCTTGTGTCGAGGAAGTGCCGTCTCTGGTGGAGATGCAGCGGCGGATGAAAGCGAAGGGCGTGACCGTGCTGGCGGTGAGTATCGATGCTGACCAAAGTGCGTACCAGCGATTCGTCAAGGATCACAATGTGAACCTGCTGACGGTCCGCGATCCGGACCAGAAGAGCAATGCCCTCTACGGGACGTCGGTATTTCCGGAGACTTTCATCATCGACCGCAATGGTGTGGTGAGGCGAAAGTTCATTGGCGCCGTGGACTGGACGGAGCCGGAGATTACGGATTACCTGAGTAAGCTGTAGGCCAGCGCTTCACATCTGAGGCAAAAATCCAACATGCACATCAGAGGGTCGGTTGCGGCGTTGCTATTCGCGATTGTGGGGAGTGGAGGTTCCGGAATGAATCCTAAGGTTGTGCAGCGCGGCGGGTTTACGGTTGTTGGGATTGCAGTGCGGACCAGCAATGCGAAGGAGATGACCTCTGA
>DATMQT010000076.1:0-19412 GCA_035566655.1 Candidatus Dormiibacterota bacterium | reverse complement strand
TTCCTTCCAACGTGAAGTCGGTCGTGACCAGCGTGTCTTTTTCCACACCTCGGGTGCGGCCTCGGCCCGTCACCAGTCGCAGCACGGCGCAGTCATCTCCAATCCCAGCCTGAATGGCGGGATTCTTCGCAAGCGCCGCCAGGCGGCGAACCTGGGCAATCAGCGTTTTTTCGGCAATCGGCACGGCAACCACTATAAGCGATCCAGCTACCGATGCTGCCTGTGGTCCTGCGGACT
This sequence comes from Candidatus Dormiibacterota bacterium, assembly GCA_035566655.1. Lineage (GTDB taxonomy): Bacteria > Acidobacteriota > Terriglobia > Terriglobales > Acidobacteriaceae > Sulfotelmatobacter. The sequence goes on along the minus strand of DATMQT010000076.1, from coordinate 19,175 downwards.
CACAACTGAGCGGGCATAGGCCTTCCGGCCACTTGCCCCTGCTGACCATCTGCCTCGGGTAACGTCGTGACAGGTGACCAGTGGTTACTCAAGTCTTAAGTAACGCCTCATCTACCCTTAGGACCGTTGACAGGGGGAACCCAGTTTGTTACCTTTACCCAGTCATTCACAAAACCTTTGGCCGAGTAAAGTAGGACAAGCTAAGTTCTGCATTCCGTATCAATTGCAGACGACTGGTTTCAGCTTGATCCCTGGTTCCGGTAGGAACAGGGCACGTTAAGAATCTCCATTCCCAAGATGGGAAGCGTGACCCGAGGAAGTCAGTGGTCCGAACAGGCTTTCTGCAACCTCAGAACTTTGCCTGGAGTTCCGGCCCTGATTGTTAAAAGAAGATCTCAAATCGTAAAGAGGGCATTTGCAGAAGCGCTTCTACATCCTTTTTGTGGCCCGCGGGGACGATGGACAGTTGCGCAAGATCTCCATTCCCGTCCACTACCTGTATGTATTCGTAGTCGGCGCCGCCATTGGATTCCTCAGCCTGACCGGTATCGCCAGCTCTTATGCGCGCATGCTGCTCAAGGTTTCGCACTACAACGAACTGCGCACCGAAAAAGAGCAGCTCAGGGATCGTTATTCCCGCCTCGAAGAGGTCGCCAAGGAGCGCGACGTTCAGGTCGCTTCCCTGGGCTCAATCGCCAGCGAAGTTTCGGCGCTTTACGGACTGAAGTCGCAGCCTGCTCTGGTTACGGCTTCGCAGCAGCAAATCCAGGACGCTGACGTTAGTTCTTCGCTGGACCAGCTTGGCGCTCTGCGCACTTCTGCCCTCACCGGCGCTGCGACGGTTGGCATCAGTCTCGGCATGACTCGCAACGCCACCACGGCCGACTGGTTCCGCGCCAACTCCGCGCCCAATCTCTGGCCGGTTGAAGGCCAGGTCACCGCCAGCTTCGGAGAGCGCATCGACCCCTTCAACGGAGAAGGCGCCTTTCACAGCGGCGTTGATATCGGCAGCACCTATGGCCACGCGGTCATAGCGCCCGCCGATGGCGTTGTCACCTTCGTCGACTTCCTTGGCGGATACGGCAAGGCTCTGATGGTGGATCATGGCCACGGCATCTCTACCCGCTACGGCCACCTTTCGGGCTTCGCTGTCACACCCGGACAGCAGGTCCATCGCGGCGACACCATCGGCTATGTCGGCTCCAGTGGACGTTCCACTGGCCCCCATCTTCACTACGAAGTCCGCATCAACGACACGCCCGTCAATCCTTACAAATATCTCCGCATGACCGTTGCCCACAGCGGCGGCTTCCAGACCGGAAGCTAGGCCACCCTCAGTTCTCAGTTTGGCGCCCTTGCACTCTTTCCCTCGCTGGGCTACGTTCATTGGGAAGAAGAAAGAGTTTTCAGTCCGGCGTTCTCAACAACGGCGCGCACGCACCGGATGATTTTGCTGAGAACCGAGAACTGAGAACTGAGAACTGCCCATGATCAGCTTCTTCCGCTCAGCCCGGGAAGACGTCGCTGCCGTCTTCGAATCGGACCCCGCCGCTCGCTCCTACTTCGAGGTTCTCCTCCTGTATCCGGGACTGCAGGCCGTCTGGGCGCATCACTTGAGCCACTGGCTCTGGCGTCACCACATGCGATTCCTGGCAAGATTCGTTTCGCAAGTCGCGCGGTTGCTCACTGGGATTGAGATTCACCCCGGTGCGGAGCTGGGACGCCGCCTCTTCATCGACCACGGCATGGGCACCGTGATCGGCGAGACCGCCATCGTGGGCGACGATGTCACGCTCTATCAGGGAGTCACTCTAGGGGGCACCGGCAAGGAGAAAGGCAAGCGCCATCCCACGCTCGGCAATAACATTTCAGTCGGCTCCGGCGCCAAACTGCTGGGCAACATCACCATCGGCCACAACTGCCGCGTGGGAGCGGGCTCAGTCGTGCTGCGGAGTGTCCCGGCGAATTCCACGATCGTAGGCGTGCCCGGACACATCGTTCTTCGCGACGGTAAACGCGTAGTCATCACCGACCCCAAAGACATCCGCGACCCGCTATCCGACGTGATCATTAAGCTGGCCGAGGAAGTGCACGAGTTGCGCGAGAAGTTCCAGCAGCACAAGCACGAGGCGCTGGGCGCTGAGCCCGACGTAACCATCGACGAAGGCGCGACGACGAATATCTCTCCGCAGGAGCTGTTCCAGGATGACTACCAGATCTGAAAGGCAGTGGTCAGTGGTCAGTGGTCAGTGAAAACTAAGGGGTCGCGGACTCGTTCTTACTGGCCACTGACCACTGACCACTGCACTACTGCCTTAATCCCATCCAGCTCTCCGAAACCACCAGCGAGTTGCCGGGATTGTGGGGGTCATACTTCACCGACGTGGGCAGCCCCAGCCGGCAGGAATGCAGGTTAATCCACTGGCGCAGGTAGGTGACGTCCTGCGAGCACTCGTAGGACACGCCCGCCACATCATATTTATAGATGAGCAACACGGCGGCGTGATGGCCGCTGCTGACTGGCATTTCCTGCACATCGATGACGGTGCCGTCGGTGATGCGCCCGATGCCGTCAAGCCAGGTGCGGCGTTCGCGTTCGAGTTCGGCTGGCCCCTTGGGCTTGCGCCGCAAGATCGCGTACGCGCCCAGAGCAATGGCGCCACCGCCTGCAACCACCAACGAATAGAGACGCAATGAATCCATACTGTAAGGAATGAAGATGAAGAACGACGCAGCCGTTTATCGCTGACCACGCTTTCAATTATCAGGATATGACGGAAGGGCCCTCTGCGGAAGTGGGTGGGGAGTTACCGAGGTGTCAGGCTGTGGAAAAAAGCAGTGGGCAGTGTCCAGTGATCAGTGGTCAGTAAAGAACGATCCGGCGGGCTTTGCGTTCACTGGCCACTGACCACTGAACACTGACCACTGCTTCATTTCTGCTTACAAACAAACTCCCGCGTCATCTCGCCGAAGTCGCCCTCGGCCACCTGACCGAACTGGTCGTCGTGCCGGGTCTTCTTGCTGACCACCAGCTTGCCACTGTGGTCGCGCGAGTAAAACCACTCGGAGTTCGCAACAATAGGTACGGAGCTGCCGCTGGTGCAGTTGAAGCGAACCCGCGCCCGCAGTTCCACGAACGGGCCGCCCTGCGGCAGTCTGATAGGTTCTTTGTATTCGACGCGGACCCAGGCCGTCTTTAGACCGTGCTTCTGCGACGTGACAGAGCTGACCAGGACCTGATCGCCGCCAGCCGTAGGGCCCACTGTTCGCCAGTCGCCCGCAGCCAGCAGCGCCAGTCCTACCAGCAGGACCGGGGCCAGTACCACGGCAACCATGATGAACAGGCCCTTCTTAACAGGGGATGGAGAAACGCCCATAAAGCACGCCGCACACACTTTGTGCCAAAACCGGCTTTCTGTCAACTGCCAGGGGCCGCCGGATTAGGGTGAGAAGGATGCCCTGGTGGGTTGTCTGCTATCTTTATCGTCTGCGGGAGGTTCGGTCCTCATGGAAACCCTTCACTGTACAACGATGCAATCTACTATCGGACCGCTGTTTCTGGCAGCGTCCACCCAGGGACTAGTCGCCCTGGAATTCGACGCCCGATTACCGGGACAGCAATCGATTCCCCCCAACCCGCGCCAGCTTCGGGATGAAAGGAAAGGCTCCAAGTTCGAGGATTCGGCTGACGAGCTGCAGCCTTGCGTCGGCGAGCTGGAAGAGTATTTCGCCGGCCATCGCCGCGAGTTCACCTTCCCACTCGACCTACGCGGCACCGATTTCCAGCTAGCTTGCTGGCGCGCCCTGCTGGCAATTCCCTACGGAGAGACGCGTACTTACGCGGACATCGCCCGCGCGGTAGGCAAGCCAAACGCGTTTCGCGCCGTGGGTATGGCCAACAACCGCAACCCCATCGCGATCGTCGTTCCCTGCCATCGCGTCATCGCCTCCGACGGCACGCTGTGCGGCTATGGGGGCGGGCTCGACGTGAAGCGAAAGCTGCTGGAACTGGAGGGTGCGCTGAGTGGAGTGCTGGCCGCATAGGGTTGCTTTTGCCTTCCAATAGATATACAATTATTAATGTATATCCAAGGAGCTTTTATTCAGGTTTCGAAGTGGGGAAACAGCCTGGCAATTCGCTTGCCCGCCGCGGTCGTCAAGGCGCTTGAGCTGAAAGAAGGCGACGACATCGAGATTCGAGTTGCTGGCAGCCGCGCGTTCGAGGTAGACCGCGATCAGAGCCGCCGGCGCGCAGTGGAGAACCTGCGCAAGCTCCGTCGTCCCTTCCCTCAGGGATTCGTCTTCGACCGCGACGAAATCTATGACCGCTAGCGCGTTCTTCGATACCAATGTCTTTGTGTACGCCATAGTTCAAGATGAGCCGCGCTCCCAGAAGGCGGAGGAATTAATTACCGAAGGCGGAACGGTTAGCGTACAGGTCTTGAACGAGTTTGTGGAAGTGGTGCGGCGGAAGACAGGAATGCCTTGGGACGAGGTACGGTCCGCAATAGAGAACATCAAGGCCCTCTGCCCCGACCCCCTCCCGGTCACGCTTGATACTCACAAAGTGGCCTCAGCGATTGCAGAAAGATACGGCCATAGAATTTTTGACGCTCTTATCGTCGCCTCTGCCCTGGAAGCGAGATGCACGATCTTGTACTCGGAGGATATGCAGGACGGGCAGGTGATCGACGGTCGGCTGACGATTCGAAATCCGTTCCAATTGCACTTCTAAACTGTTTAAGAAGACGCTCACGACTGACCCTTGCGGCAGCCCCCGAGGTAGAATTTCCAACAATGCACGTTATGGGTTTCATGAACTGTACGGTGAATTTAGAACCGGCCTTTACTTTTTCGGGCAGCGGACTATGCCGAATCCCTTTCTCTGCAAGGTATTTGACAAACGAGCGGTATGTACTTGTCTTGTCGGAATACCCAGTTAGGAGAATTGTTTGAAGTGAGTCGTTTTCATTGACGATTCCCAGGATGTCTTGAAATTCTATAATTGCAATGTCCTTATCTGCTGAGCTCACACCGTCACGCAATATTGTTTTGCCCATATTTTGTACTCCCACCCTGAGCTGTGTCATCAGCCTTTTTCGTTCCTCAACAGCTCGTGGCCCTTCATTTTGGAACAATTTGGTCTTCGCAATTTCAGCCATTATCTTCCAAAAGCGATTCTGCTTGTTGGGGTAATAAAACTCGTAGTGCCGTTTGTCGGCATGCGGGGGAAAGGTGCCGAGGATGAGGGCTCGCATCCCCGGAACCGGATAATACCAGTCAGGATGACATTCTTCTTTTTTCATTCCTTGATCCATTGCCATGGTGTGTCCTCAAGCGGCTACAGGGTTTCAACTCACCCAATCCAAAACCTTGTACCACATGCCCGCAAAGGGCAAGAACCACGGTTTGCCGTTGTACAGGCCGAGCGGCGCGCCGGGGAATGGGATGCCTACGAAGGGATTCTCGGGCTGGTCGCCTGCCATCAACTCCGCCATCTTCTGGCCTTGATACGTGGCCATGGCGACGCCGTGGCCGGCGTATCCTACGGCATAGTACATTCCGTCGAGCTGGCCGGCGTGGGGCATGATGTCGAAGGCGAAGTCGAGCGTGCCGCCCCAGACGTATTCCACTTTGGCGTCGCGCAACTGGGGATAGACCTCGATCATGCCGCGGCGCAGGATTTCGGCGCTGCGGCGGATCGTCTGGTCCGTTTCTGGGAAGAAGGCGGCGCGTCCGCCGAACAGCATGCGGCGGTCGGGCGTGAGTCGGTAATAGTAAAGATAATTCTTCGAATCGTAGATCATGCGGTTGCGCGGGCTGAGTTCGCGCGCCAACGCTTCCGGCAGGACTTCGGTTGTGATGATGAAAGACCCGATCGGAATAAGCTTCTTCTGCAACGCAGGAGTTGCCTTGCCGGTGTAGCCACTGGTGCCGACGAAAACTTCCCGCGCCCAGAGCGTGTCACGGGAGGTTGCGACCCTCCATCCCGACTCGCCCTGGCTGGATTCGCGCTGCAAGCCTTCCACGCGCGTGTGCTCGAAGATATCTGCGCCCGCTTTCATCGCGGTATGGCCCAATCCAGCGACGTAGCGGGCGGGATTCAGTCCCGCGCTGACTTCATCGACCATGCCGCCGTAATAAATGTTCGAGCCGATTTCCGCGTCCAATTCATTTCTCTGCACGACGCGCAGCTTGTGATTGAACTCGCGAGCAATCACTTCCGCCTGGCGGGCGTAGTCGTCGAAATGCTTCTGCTTGCAGGCCACTTCAAGGTGGCCACAACGGGAGAAATCACAGTCTATGTTTTCTTCGCGGATGATCTGCTCGACGCAATCAATGGTCCCGAGCGACGCGGCGTACATGCGACGCGTGCGGTCGCGTCCGTACATGGCGATGAGTTCGTTCACTCCCAGCTTCATGCCGGTCAGCACCATGCCGCCGTTGCGCGAACTGGCACCCCAACCGATGGTCTCACCTTCGAGCACAGCGACCTTCGCGCCACGTTTCGCGAGCGTGCGCGCCGCCGATAGTCCGGTAAAACCGGCGCCGATCACGGCGACGTCCACACGGTCGGGGAGTGGACGTGACTCTGCCTTTGGGAATTCGGCAGTGGTCAGCCAATAGTTATGTTCTTGCAGGGGCATGTTTTCCTTACAGCACCGCGGTTTCGTGAATCAGGCGGCCTTCGGCAAATCGCGCCAGATTCAGCAACGATGCATCAAGCAGCTCTGTCTTCCCAGTGAGAATGAGGTCGCTGAGAATCTTTCCTGTCGCCGGAGCGTGCATCACGCCGTGTCCGCTAAAACCGTTGGCGAGCAAAAACCCAGGCACGCCGGGGGCCTCGCCCAGAATTGGATGGTGGTCCGGCGTCATCTCGTACAGGCCCGCCCATGCCCGCTTGGGATTCACCGGGAGATTGGCGAAGCAGGGCACGCGGTCCGCCGCGCGGGTTAGGATTTTTTCCACGAAGCCTGCGTCGAAATCAGTTTTGAAACCGGGGGTTTCTTCCGGATCGTTCCAGGCCAGGAGAAACCCGCGGGCCTCGGGGCGAAAGTGAAATCCGTTCGACATGTCGACAATCATTGGCGCGGTGTGAGGGAATTCGTCAAAAGGCTCGCTGGGAACCAGCATGCGGCGCAACGGCTCAACCGGCAAGTCGATGCCCGCGAACTGTGCCACGCTCGCCGCCCAGGCGCCGGCACAGTTTACAACTTTACGAGTTGCCACCGAGCCGCGTGTGGTTTCCACTGAGGCAATGCCGGCTGCGTCCCGCGTAAGACCGCTCACGCCGGCGTTCTTCCACAATGTGGCGCCGTGGTCGGCCGCCCAGGCCATGAATCCGTTCATGGCGCTGTAGGGGTCGACGAAGCCATCGCTGGAGCAGAAACTTCCGCCAACAATGTCGTCCGCGCGCAGCTGAGGAAACAGGCTGCGGATCTCATCGCCTGTGATCAGGCGCACGTTCTTCAGTCCCATCTTCACTTGCTGGGCATAGTTTGTCCGCAGATAGGACATCTGATTGTCTGTGGTGGCGCAGAACAGATAGCCTTGCGGCCGGTAGTCACAGGGATGGCCGAGACGCGCCTCAAAGCTGGCGTAGAAAGGGATCGAGTAGAGCGACATCTGGATGCTGACGGGAGTGGAAAACTGGGCCCGCACCCCGCCCATGCTCTTGCCAGTGGAACCCTTTCCCTGCGCCGATTCGCGCTCGATGACAAGAACGCTGTTGCATCCGTTCGCCGTGAGGTGATACGCGATGCTTGAGCCAACGATCCCTCCACCGACGATGACGACATCCGCAGTCTGCATGAGGCGTTTGAAGCGACCCAGCATTCTAACGCAAGGGTCAGGGATCAGGGGCTAGGCGGCTAGGGGCAAGGGGGCAGCGAAACAAGGCTCTAACGTTGTCGTCTGATTCCTGCCCCCTAGCCCCTGACCCCTGGCCACTGCCTTACTCACCTCGGTAACTTGCCGTGGTTACTGGGTCTGCCTAGTCTGGAGATACGTATGTCCCTGCGCTGCCTCATATTCTCGTCGAACGAACCCATGGTCCAGCCGATTTGGCAGGTGCTCACCGAGCTTGGGATTGAGGGAGAGTACTGCAACAGCGCCGTCGATGCGGTGGAGAGGGTTACAACCCAACAGTTCCAGATCGTCATCACGGACTGGGACGATCAACCTGAGGCGGCATTTCTGTTGAAGACGGCGCGGGACTTGAAGGCAGCGCAGCGACCGCTGACTTTGGCGATCGTCAGCGACGATGCCAGACTGCCAGAGGCGTTGAAGGCGGGAGCAAATTCAGTTCTGCTCAAACCGCTTCGCGCCGAACAGGTGCGGGACACGATGAGCACGGCGTGCCAGTTGCTGCGTGCAAAGCAGCAGCCAGCGGCGCAGCGGCCTGTGGCGCAAGCGACAGCAACGGCCGCCCCGCCGGCTCAGGAAGCCTCAACTATGGCGGCAGCGGCGGGTGTGGCTCCGACGTCGGTTCCGCCTCCCGTGCCGTCGCCCGTGCCATCCCCTGTAATTCAGCCGACGGAGAAAACCTTCCGGGCAGGAGAATTCCTCCCCTCGGCGAGTTCCGCCCCTGGGGCGCAATTTGACACGGAAAAGGAATGTGAAGTTCAGAAGTCGCTGGACGAAGCCGCGGCCGCAGAAGTTGACGTGCTCACCGAGCTTGAGCCCATGGCCTCTGCGGTGGAAGACGCACCGGCAGAACCAGCCGAACCAATCGAGCCCCAGACCCCGCTGACCGGATGGGCGGCATTGCAAGCAAGATTGACCAGGACAGCGCCGCCGCCGGCGGAAGAAGCTCCGGCAAAAAGCGAATTGCTGTCTTACGGGCAAACACCTTCCCACGGAGCTCCGCCAGCGGAGTCTCCGGCGGAAGAAGGTAAAGATTCCGCGAACAAGGAGTCGCAACCGGAATCGGGATCAGAAGCGGCGCTATTTGCCTACATGCCGGGGGAATCGGCGGAGGGTTCAGAGCCGGCAGCAAAGCCGCGCTCAAAGCGGGGCAGAATTCTTCTGGCAGGAATATTGGCTGCGGCGTCAGTGGTACTGGTGGGGGTGCCGCGGGCGCGCCTAAGTTTGCGGGGCGGCGTCAAGAGTGCAGTACGGGCAGGAAAGAACTGGCTGAACCCGCCGCCAGCCCCGGTCCCTCAGGCAGCGCCACAGCATGACAGTTTTGGTCAATCGGGCGACGAGTACAACCTTCCGGTGCCTGCGAATATCCCGGATGCGACGACGGATCCCTCCCAGATTCGGGTGCTTCCCGTGGTCGATCCGACGGCGAAGCCGGACAAGAATGCGGGGGCGAACAGCGGCCAAACGCAGACGGCCACCGACGACAACAACCAGAGTGATCCGAATCAAGCGGGACAAAGCCAGACTGGGCCTGGACAGAACCAGAACGAGCCAATTCCAGTCGGGAAGGCGCAGTCCGGGGATGGCCAGGTTAAAGATCCGTCTCTGACGAAAACCGCCGATGTGCCAGGGAATGCTGCGACAGCCGGGGAACCTTCGGCGGCGCCGCCACAGCCGGATGCACCGGCAGCTCAAGCAGTTCCGCCCCAACCACGCCCGTCCGCTCCGCCAGCCCCGAAGCCTGTGCCGCATACAGTCTCGGCGGCGAGCAACGTTGGCATTCCATCGAGCCTGAAATCTCAGATGGCGTCCAGCACCCCGGATGCCAGCGGAAACAAGCCTCCGGAGGCGGCAATGTCGTCGATCGAGCCGGTGACTCTAACCGAGTCTGCGGCGCGCGACCTGCTAACTCAGCCCGTCGATCCCGTCTACCCTGACGCGGCAAAGGCCGCAGGACAGCGGGGCAGTGTGGTGCTGCAGGTGCTCATCGGGCGCGATGGCGCGGTGCAGGATGCCAAGTTCCTACAGGGGTCCCTGGTATTCGCCCGGGCCGCCATCGACGCCGTGAAGCAATGGCACTTCAAGCCTTATTCCATGAACGGCCGCGCCGTATCGGCGCAGACCGTGATCACGCTGAAGTTCCAGCCACCGTCGTAAGGGCCGGGTAACGAAATCCGCGCCGGAGCGTCTCTTTCTATGGGGAAGCTCAAATTCGCGGCAGGTTACCGCTAGGAGCGAACAAGAGCAGCCAAGAGGCCAGAAACGGCATCTACAAGATATAATGATGGGAAGTTCCTCTAGGAAGTGACTCCTTTTCCAGAAACGAAGAATAAACGATGTCCATGAAAATTAAAGCTGCGATCCTGGTTTCGTCCTTTGCAGTGTTGCTGTTTGTGGTGGCCGGTTCATTTGGCGGCGTACATGCTTCCTCGAACGACGGCTCTTACCGGCAGATGCAGGTTTACAGCGAAGTACTGTCGCGCGTGCAAAGCGAGTACGTGGAAGATCCGAACATTCCCAAAGTCACAGACGGGGCGCTGCACGGCCTAGTGGAGTCGCTCGATGCGAACTCCAGCTACCTGACGGCGGCGGCTTACAAGGCTTACAAGGCGCACAAGGCGGAGGCCAAGGGCGAGATCGGGGCAACGGTCTCGAAGCGCTTTGGATACGCGGACGTGGTTTCGGTGCTGCCGGGATCGCCCGCGGAAAAAGCCGGGATTGAGGCGACGGACATTTTCGAATCGATTGAAGGCCAGAGCACGCGCGACATGTCGTTGCCGGAGATTCGCAGCGCGCTGGCGGGAACGCCAGGCTCGACGGTGAATGTTTCGGTGGTGCGGGCGCGCCGGGCGGAGCCGCAGAAGATGGTGATCTCGCGGGACATCGTGAGCATACCGCCGGTTTCCGACAAGATGCTGGAAGACAGCGTGGGCTACGTGAAGGTGAGCGCTCTGACCAGGGGCAAAGCGCAGGAAATTGCCGCGAAGATCAAGTCGCTGGAAAAATCAGGCGCGAAGAAACTGATACTGGATTTGCGAAACACATCTGAGGGAGAAGAGAGCGAAGGCGTGGCCACGGCGAATCTTTTCCTGAACCACGGCACGATCACGTATTTACAGGGACAGAAATTTCCCCGAGAAGCGTTCAATGCCGATGCGGCAAAGGCGATCACATCGCTTCCGGTTGCGGTGCTGGTAAACAAGGGGACGGCGGGTGCGGCGGAGGTTGTGGCGGCGGCGCTGCTGGAGAATGCCCGCGGCGACGTCGTGGGTGACAAGACTTTCGGAGATGGATCAGTACAGAAGACGATCGATCTGCCGGACGGTGGAGCGCTGATTCTCTCAGTCGCGAAATACTATTCACCGAGCGGGAAGGCGATTCAGGAAACCGCGGTTACGCCTAACGTGCTGGTGGCCGACGAGACGGACAGCGTGATCTCCGAGGAAGATGGACAGGAATCTGCGCCGGAACCGGAAGCCAAGCCCAAGAACACACAAGATGATCAGCTTCACAAGGCCATCGAAGTTTTGAAGAGCCGGGCTAGCTAGCTCTCCTCGTAACTCGGTGACAAGTTCATCGCGCAGCAGAAATGCTGCGCGATTTTGTTTCCCCCCCTGGGCTAGCCGCACCGTGACTTGCATGTGGCCGCGGCGGTTGACGCCCTGCTATTCTGAACTCATCTCGTCATGAAATCGCTCTATGAAGATCTTCCGCCGGTGGAGATTGCCGGACGGAAGTTAGTGGGCCGCGTGCTATTTGGCCTGCTGGTGCTGGTCTCCGCGCTCGTGGGAGCGACCGCCGGACTCCTGCTCGTCTACACCACGGACTTGCCACAGGTGGAGGCTCTGGAAGCCTACCGCCCGAGTTCGATTACGGAGTTGTATGACGACCACGGGCGGGTGATTGGATCATTCGCCCTGCAGCGCCGAGTAGTGGCCGGCTACGATGATTTTGCTCCGGTCCTGCGGGACGCGCTGGTTTCGATCGAAGACAAAGACTTCTACCGCCATTCGGGCATCAACTTCTGGCGTATTGTGGGCGCGGCGTACCGCGACATTCAATCTGGCGGGAAAGTGCAGGGAGCGTCCACGCTGACCATGCAGTTGGCGCGCAACCTGTTTCTTTCTCCTGACCGCTCGTTTCATCGCAAAGTGCAGGAAGCAATGCTCGCGATTCAGATCGAGCGGCGCTTCACCAAACCCCAAATCTTCGCGCTGTATGCCAATCAGATTTTTCTCGGGCATGGAGTATACGGGTTCGAGGCTGCGTCGGAGTTCTACTTCAGCAAGCCCGCTAAAAACCTCACCTTGGCAGAAGCGGCGCTGCTGGCGGGTCTGCCCAAGGGCCCGGGGATCTATTCGCCGATCAACCATCCCGACCGGGCGATGAAACGCCGGAACCTGGTCGTCAACGCGATGCTCGAAGATGGCAAGATCACGGCAGCTCAGGCGGCGGACGCGCGGTCCGCGCCGGTGGTCTTGCATCTGCAACACGACCCGAACTCTCTGGCGCCTTACTTCGTGGAGGAGATACGGCGCTACCTGGAAAACAAATACGGAGCCGATCAGGTACACGAAGGTGGGTTAAAGGTTTACACATCGCTGGATGTCGATCTGCAAAAGGCCGCGAACCAGGCAGTGCTGGATGGTCTCGCCGCCTACGAACGGCGTCATGGATGGAAAGGGAATCTCGAAAACATTCTGGCGGAAGGAAGCGCGATCGATAAGTATGAACATCCCGATTGGGATGACGAACCGGAAGTGAATGGATACGTACACGCGCTGGTGACCTCCGCCGGAGTTGGGATTGCAACGTTGAAGTTCGGGCGCTATGCGGCAGCTGTGGGACAAGCGGACGTGGCGTGGACGCAGGGCAAGATTCACGACCTGCTGAGGACAGGAGACATTTGCTACGTCAGAATACTTGCGTTGAGCGCCAACGGAGCAGCGCGCGTGAGCCTGGAGCAGGATTCCGGCGCGCAGGGAGCTCTGATGGCCATTGACAATGCCACGGGCGGAATCAAGGCGATGGTGGGCGGGCGCGATTTCAGCGAATCGAAATTCGATCGCGCGACTCAGGCGTTGCGGCAGGTGGGATCGTCCTTCAAACCTTATGTGTACACCACGGTGATTGACAAAGGCGCAAGCCCGAATGACACAATCCTGGATGAGCCAGTCACTTTCGAAACCGGGTCGGGACCCTATTCGCCGCATAACTATGACGAGAAGTTTGAGGGGGTCATCACGCTGCGGCGGGCCCTGGCGCAGTCGCGCAACATTCCCGCGTTGAAGTTGGCGAACAAGGTGGGGATTAAGAGCGTGATTGAGTACGCCGAGCGTTTCGGAATTACGGCCAAGTTGCCTCCCTATTTGCCGGTAGCTCTGGGCTCAGCCGAAATCACGCTGATGGAGCAGGCGGCGGCGTACAGCGTGTTTCCGAACGACGGCGTGCGCGTGACTCCTCGCTACATCACGAAGGTCACCGACTACGAGGGACGAGTGCTGGAAGAGGATTATCCCGAGGTGAAGGATGTGATCAGCGCGCGCACCGCGCGAGTCATGACCGGGATGCTGCGCGAAGTGGTGCTGCACGGAACCGCAGTGGCGGCCGCGAAAATGCCCTTCCCGGTCGCCGGAAAAACGGGTACGACCAACGATTTCACCGACGCCTGGTTTGTGGGATTCTCGCCGACCATGACTTGCGCCGTGTGGATGGGCTTCGACGAGAAGAGATCGCTGGGGGCTAAGGAAACGGGGGCGCATGCGGCGCTGCCGATTTGGATGAACTTTATGAGCACTGCGATGGCGGGGAAAGATCCGGGCCAGTTCCGGGTGGCGCCGGACGTGCCCGTGACTGTCGTGCAGAAAGTTGATACGCCGGATACGTCGCCAGGTGCGGACGAGACGCACTAAGAATCGTCGTGCCTTGACCCAGCATCCGCTTGCTCATGATTAGTCGCGCTAAGGTTTCGTTCCTCTTATGAAAGCGTTCTTCCGATTTGCGATGTTGGCGCTGGTGCTGGTGGCCGTGGCGTTGGTGTCGGCACTGACGGCAATGCGGTTCGCCATTCACGGACAGGTCGTCGAAGTGCCTGCGGTGGTTGGGCTCACGCCATCGGACGCGGAACGCGCGGTTGCCGGGCTGGGTTTGCAACTCGAAGTGGAAAGGCAATATTACAGTCCCCAGATTCCCGAGGGCCGGATCATGACCCAGATGCCGCTGCCGGGAATGAAGGTGCGACGGGGATGGCAAGTCCGCGTGGGGCAGAGTCTGGGACCGCAGCGCGTAGTGATTCCTGACGTAACCAAGCAGAGTGAACGTGCGGCAGAATTGAACATCCAGCGGCGCGGTCTGGAACTGGCTTCGACAGCGGAGATGCAGATGCCGGGAACGCCGGCCGACCAGGTACTGGCGCAGAGTCCGCCGGCAAACGCCAGCCAGGTGGCAGCGCCGCGAACCAGCCTGCTAGTGACCGTCGCGGCTGATCCGCCGGCTTATGTGATGCCGAATTTTGTTGGGCAACCGCTGGGCAGTGCGAGCCACACGTTGCAGGATGCGGGCTTCAAATTGGGGACCGTCAGTATGGCGCCCCCGGAAACGAACCCAGCGCCAGCGAGTCCCGGGACGGTGAATAGTGTCCCACCCTCCTCTCTCACAGAACCCCAACCGTCACCGGCCAGCATGATCGTTACGCAGTGGCCGCCGGCGGGGCAAAGAATTCTGGCGGGCGCGGTCCTGAATTTCGAAGTGAAATGAGGCAAACACGTCGGCTTCAATCAGACCTTAGATTTTCTCCAATACGGCAGCGAAGAAACCATCGCAGGGGTGAACACCAGGTAGCGTTCGCAGGTTGGGGCCGCGAGTGAGCGAAGCAGGATCCATCCAGACTAATTCGGCGTCTTGCTGAAGCTGCTCAAGCTGCGCGCCGCAATCGATGACGCGGAACGATGAGTCTTCCGCCAGCGACGACTCGATGACGTCTTCGTTTTCTTCTTTTTCTAAGGAACAAGTGGAGTAAATCAGACGGCCTCCGCCAGCGACTTGATCCATGGCTGCGCGCAAGATCGCGAGTTGACGGACTTGCAGATCGGCGAGGTCTTCCTGCCTGAGGCGCCACTTGATTTCCGGATTACGCGCAAGCGTGCCGGTACCGGAGCAGGGCACATCGGCGAGAACGCGGTCGAATTTTTCGGTAAAGGGCAGATTGCGAGCATCGGCTGCGACTACGCGGATCTTGCCGGTCCCACCTTCCGCTGGATGATGGGCGCTGAGCAGTTTGCGCAATAGACGTGCGCGATGAGGATGAAGATCGACGGCGGTGACCTTCGCATTGGGATTGCGATCGGCGATGGCAGCGGTTTTGCCTCCGGGAGCCGCACAACAGTCGAGAATGTGCGCGCCGTCGCCGACGAGGGCCGCGACGAGTTGCGACGCTTCATCCTGGATGACGCACAGGCTGGCTCGGAACGCGGCGGTCCGAGTGATGTCTCCGTGCAGAACTCGTCGCGCAGACGCCAGGAGAAAGCCGGGGGCGAGTTCGATTCCCTCGACGCGAAGCTTGGCCTCAGCTTCAGGACGACGAAGGCGAATTGCGGTCACCGGAACCGATTGATTGTGCTGGCAGATGCGAAGTGCCGAATCGAGTCCGTAGGCCTTGGTCCAGCGCTCGACGAGCCACGGCGGGTGGGCGCTGCTGGCAGCGAGCGTCTCGGCTGAAGCGTTGACGATCGCCGGTTGAGCAGACTCGCCGCTGGGCGAGACGCCGACATCGAGCTTCCGCAGTACGGCATTCACGAATGGAGCGGCGGAACGTTTACGGGCGCGCTTGACCAGTTCAACACTTTCATTGATCGCGGCGCGCGCAGGAATGCGGCTGAGCCAGCCGAGTTGGTACACCGCGAGCCGGAGTGCGGTGAGAACTTCGAGATCAAGCTTGGCGAGCGGTGCTGCGGAGGCGGCGGCGACTTGAGAGTCAAGCAGCGATCGCCAACGCAAGACTCCCATGACGAGTTCCGTCGCCAGGGAGTGATCGACCGTGGTGAGCCGGCCGTAAGTCCGCGAGTGGAGCAGTTCGGAGGCATAAGAAGACTCGCGCCCGACGCGGAGCAGTATGTCGAAAGCAGCAGCGCGAGCTGGGGAAACTGCTGGCCGCGAGTCTTGAGATTTTGATCTCACTGTTTCCAGTATGACGGAAGCCGGCAGTGCCGAGAAGAAATTCGCGCTGCCTTACGCGCCGAGCTTTTCGCCAGGCAGGGGCCGATGGCCACGAACAAAATCAGCAGCAGAGGTCCGCTTCTTGCCTTCCAACTGCAGTTCGATGAGTTCGATTGCCGTGCCGCTGCCGCAGCCGGCAAGAAGACGCTCGCCATCCACCATCAGCTCCGCGGGCGCCAATGGCCGATCAAGCACCGCCGCCTTCCATACCTGCATTTTCTTGCCGCGATAATTTGTGTATGCGCCAGGCCAGGGTTGAAATCCGCGCATCCGGTTTCGTATCTCGGTCGCAGGGCTGGTGAAATCGATGCGGCCGTCTTCTTTCTTGAGAATGGGTGCGAGAGTGGCCTGAGATTGATTCTGCTGGTGCGGTTGAACCGCGCCGTTTTGTAATCCACGCAGGGTCGTGACGGTTAGATCTGCTCCCACGGCCGCAAGCCTTGGCGCAAGCGTTTCTGCTGTGTCGTCGGAGGCAATGGGAACTTCCTCCTGCAGAAGAATGTCGCCGGTGTCGAGGCCAGCATCAATCTTCATCGTGGTCACGCCGGTGACGGTTTCGCCCCGCGCAATCGCCCACTGAATAGGCGCAGCCCCGCGATACTTCGGCAGGAGCGAGGCGTGCAGATTGATGTTGCCGAGCCGTGGAAGATCGAACATCCACTGCGGAATGATGCGACCGTAACCGACGACGATGATGGCGTCGGGATTGAGTGTGGTGAGTTGCGCGTGGAAGGCATCGTTGTTCTTGATACCTTCAGGCTGCGTGATCGGCAACCCCAACTGCGTAGCGCGCTGCTTGACGGGGGAAGGAACAAGTTCGAGGCCGCGTCCTTTGGGGTGGTCCGGCCGCGTGACCACCAGTTGAACGTGGAATCCAGCCTCGACCAGCCGGTCGAGCGTGGGCACAGCGAAGCGAGGAGTGCCGCAGAAAACGAGATTGAGGGAAGGAATCATTGACACATTGAATCATTGATTGATTGACTCAATCTTTCAATGACTCAATTCCTCTACCATTCTCCCGCCTTGATCAGCTTGCGAATCTTGCGCTTGATCAAATCGCGCTTTAGCGCGCTGATGTGGCTTATGTAGAGCTTGCCGTTGAGGTGATCGGTTTCGTGCTGAAAAGCGCGGGCCAACAGGTCGTCGCCGGTTTTCTCGAAAACTTCCCCAGTTAAATCCTGGGCGCGAACGGTGGCCACTTGGGCGCGAGTTACATTTTCGCGGAAGTCGGGGATGCTGAGGCAACCTTCGCTCTGGGCATGGCGGCCTTCTTTGTGAATGATTTCCGGGTTGATGAGAACGAGTTTCGCGTCGGGATCCTCTTTGAAAGTAACGTCGACTACGGCGATGCGGCGCGAGATGCCGATCTGCGGAGCGGCCAGGCCCACACCGCGGGCAGCGTACATCGACTCGAACATATCTTCGACCAGCTTTTTCAATTCTTCGTCGAACACCGTAACTTTCTCGGCCGGCTTGTCGAGGACGGGATTTCCGAACTTTACGATGGGATAGATCATTTCGTTTGCAATCAGTAGTTTTTCAGCTGCAGGCAGTAGCCCTGGAAATTCCGCAAGGTTTCTCCCATGGAGTCGCCGCCGAATTTATCGAACGCGCAGCGAGCCAGAGTAAGCGCGACCATGGCCTCGCCCGCGACTCCGGCGGCCGGTACCACGCAAACGTCGGAACGTTCGTATGCGGCGCTGACTGGCTCGCGGGTAGAGAAATCGACCGACTTCAGCGGGCGGCGCAGAGTGGAGATCGGTTTCAAATATCCACGCACGCGGATTTCCTCTCCGTTCGAAACCCCGCCTTCAATCCCTCCGGCGTTGTTACGAGTGCGGGTGAACCCGCTCATGTTCGCTGGCTTGTCATAGCCGATTTCATCGTGCACGACCGACCCCGGAGACGAGGCCGCAGTAACGCCAGAGCCGATTTCCACCGCCTTCACCGCTTGCAACGACATCACGGCGGCGGCCAGCAGAGCATCCAGGCGTTCGTCCCACTGCGCGTACGTGCCCAGGCCCGGCGGGGCACCGTGAGCCACTACCTCGAAGACTCCGCCCAGCGAATCGCCCGTCTTGAGGACTTTGTCGATTTCGTCTTTCATGCGCTGTTGGATATCTTTATCGGCACAATTCAGCAAGATTTCTTCCTGATTGTACAGAGCCTGAATCTGCTCCCACTGGACTTCATGTTGCATCGTCACGTTGCCGACCGCCAAGACATGGCTGAGGACATCAATTCCGAGTTCGTGCAGGAAGGTTTTGGCGAGGGCGCCGATGGCGACGCGCGCCGCCGATTCGCGGGCTGAGGCCCGCTCAAGGACGTAACGGGCCTCGGGAAAATTGTATTTCAGCGCGCCCGCCAGGTCGGCGTGCCCGGGCCGCGGAGACGCAACGCGCTTGTGGCGGGCAGGGTCGCCTTCGCCGACGGGCAGGGCTTCCTGCCAGTTTTTCCAATCTTTGTTTTCAAGTAGAACGGAAATTGGCGAGCCAATCGTCATGCCGTGGCGCACGCCGGAGAGGATGTGAGCCGTGTCCCGCTCAATCTTCATGCGGCCGCCGCGGCCATAGCCCTGCTGCCGCCGCCACAGTTCCCGGTCGAGAAAAGCCTGGTCCACTTTGAGCCCGGCGGGCAGGCCCGAGAGGAAACCGACCAGAGCTTCGCCGTGTGATTCTCCGGCTGTGAAGTAGCGCAGCATAAGTGCTCGATTTTACCTGATGCGGGGTCCGTCTGGAGTTACCGCGGACAGAAAACGGAAGAGAGGTCTTAAGAATTGATGCGCGCGAAGCCCCCAGGTTGCTACAATAACTTAACGTTCATTTTCTTGGCAGTTTGAGTTCCGCCCACCCGTCTGCGTCATTTCGCAAACTCTCTGGCCAACTAAGGAGGAACTGTGTGCCCCCACGCACAGATCCAAGGGAAATAATTTTCCCCAGCAAAGCAATTCGCTGTGTGCTCGTGCACGATCATGTCTTGCTGCGTCAGGGTCTGCGGCGATTGTTGGAAGACGAGGCTGACATTGATGTGGTTGGCGAGGCCGGAGACGCCGCGGAGGGTCTGCGCAAAGTCCGTGAGCTTCAGCCGGATGTTTT
>DATMQT010000075.1:0-23983 GCA_035566655.1 Candidatus Dormiibacterota bacterium | reverse complement strand
GAGGCGGGACGGGTCAGCACGATGGCGCTGATTTTTTCGGTGACCGTGCCGAAGGTGTAGCCGGGTCCGATGACCGGAGCTCGTTCCGCGTCGACCGCCGTTTTGTATTGCTCGTCCATTATCTTGTCGGGGCTAAAGCCCTGTTCTCAAAAAATCGACTCTGATGGCGCGGCTGAAGCCGCGCCCTGATACGAATCTTCTGATGCCAAGTTGGTTCGTATCAGGGTATGCCTTCAGGCATACCCTAAAACTCGCCTCCCGGATTGCGCCTTTGGGCGCTGCACTGCCTCACCCTTTCAACTCCGGATTCGGATTGCTCACTTCCGCCAGGTACGTCGTTCGCGGACGCGTGTTCAACTCGCCCAGCAAACTGTAATTCCGCGCCTGAGCTTTCAATTTCGAGACTCTGCTCTCCGGGTCGTTCAAATTGCCGAAGATAATCGCCCCCGCCGGGCACGACTGCTGACACGCCGTCTGCAATTCATCCCCGACTTTGATTTGCTTGCCTTCGCGTACCGAGGGAGTGTCCGCGTCAATCTTGTGCTCGTTGATGCGCTGCACGCAGTAGGTGCACTTCTCCATCACACCGCGGCTGCGCACGCTGACGTCGGGATTGCGCATCATCTTGTATTGCGGCGTCTCCCAATCCTGGAAGAGGAAGAAGTTGAAGCGCCGCACCTTATACGGACAGTTGTTCGAGCAATAGCGCGTGCCCACGCAGCGGTTGTAGACCATGTCGTTCAGCCCTTCGCTCGAATGGTTGGTCGCGCCCACGGGGCAGACCACTTCGCACGGCGCATTTTCACATTGCATGCACGGTACGGGCTGGAAAAATGCTTTGGGATTGTCGCGGTCGCCTTGGTAGTAGGCGTCGACGCGAATCCAGTGCATGTGGCGGCCGATGACGGCCTGCTCCTTGCCGACGACGGCGATGTTGTTCTCCGACTGGCAGGCCAGCATGCAGTTGTTGCAGCCGACGCAGGAGTTCAGATCGATCGCCATGCCCCAGGCGTAGTCTTCTTCTTTGTAGGGATAAGGCTTGTAGAGCGTGAGCCCGGGCGCGGGCTCTTCTTCTTTGGCGAAGGCGGGTTCTTTGCGGTACTCCTCCAGTGTGGTTTCGCGGACCAGCGGACGATGCCCGCCGTCGGGCGTGTCCATGCTTTGCATGCCCTGGGTGGAGGCGAGCTTGTAGGTTTCTCCGGTCTTGCGGATTTGCAGGCCGGTGGCGATCCATGGCGCTGCGGAGGTGCGCAGCGCGTAGGCGTCGAAGCCCTGCGCTGTTCCGACGCGGCCGGCTCGTTTACGACCGTAGCCTAACGTCACCGTGACGGAATTGTCGGGATGGCCGGCTTGAATCCAAACCGGGCCGGTGACTTTATTGCCGTTTAATTCGAGTTCGACTACGTCTTCTGTTTTTGTCTGGAGCCGCTCCGCCATCTTGGGGCCGATGAGGATGGCGTTGTCCCAGGTGAGTTTGGTCATCGGCTTGGGGAGTTCCTGGAGCCAGCCGTTGTTGGAGAATTGGCCGTCGTAGGCGGTGGGATCGCCGCGGAAGTTGAGCTCGATGGCGTTGGCGTCCGCGGGCTTCGTTTCCGAAGCGAAGGCACTTGGCTTCGCGCTCAGAGACTTTGTCGCATAGGTTGTGCCCTCGATCCAACCGTCGTGCAAGGACTTGCGCCAGAACTGCTCGAAGTCGGCGCCGGTGTGCCGCTTCTGCCAATAGGCGCGCGTCAGATCATAGCCAGTCGCGTCGGCTTGTCCGGAGAGCAGCGCAACGAATTCCACTGCGCTCTTTCCACTGTAAAGTGGAGCAATCAGCGGCTGAATGATGCTGACTGTTCCATCGAAGGCGCGAGCATCCCCCCATGCTTCGAGTTCATGCGCTTGATTAATGTGCCACTGACACAGCTCTGCGGTTTCGTTCTGATAGAGGCCGTGATGCACGCGCAGGGGAACTTTGCCGTTCTTGAGAACGTTGGCGAAATCGAGATCGGTAGGTGCATCGTACGCGGGATTGCCCCCGAGGATAATCAGCAAATCCACCTTGCCAGCGTGAATGTCGCCGACGAGATCCTTGATCGATTCGATTTGATTAACAGGATTCGCGTCGACAGGGTCGGTGTAGAAGATAGTCCTGCCGACGTTGCCGTAAACCTCGTTCAGAATATGTGCCGCGTAATGAACAATCGAAGGCTGATGATCGCCCGGAATGACTACGCTGGTGCCAAGGTGATTTCCGATCTGCCCAAGCCCCTCCTGAACCGCAACCATAAACCTGTGCACGCTTTCGGGGAGGCCGGTATTCTGACTTCCTAACTCACGCAGAGGGTGACCACCAGCCGTTAGGTGTGCCACAAGATTCGCGAGATCACTCGCCTTCACCGGCCATCGATGATCCGCCTTTGCTCCCGTCGTGGTCGGAGTGCTCTCGATCACATACAGCCGGTTCATGTTGCCGTCGGGATTGCGGCGTTTGGCGAAGTCGCGGATGTAGCGGACATTTCCCGGATAACCCGCGTAGAGGAAGTCGGCGTCGAGCGAGACGATTACGTCGGCCTTTTCGAAATCGTAGCGCGTCTCGACCGGCTGGCCGAAGGCCAGCTTCGCGCCTTCGAGCACGTTGTCACGATTGACTGGCTCATACACATGCCACTTGGCCTGCGGATAAATCTTGAGGAAGTTGCGCAGCTGATCGGCGAGCGTTGGCGAAGAGATGGTCGGCGTGAGGATGCGAATGCCCGCGCCTTGCAGCGCCTTCTGCGCGCTCAGCGGGCCGCGAATCGCGGTGAGGAACGATTGCCAGGAGCGCTGGTCGCCCATCGACGTCACGCTCTGCGAGCGGTCGGGATCGTACAGGCCGAGAACGTGGGCCTGTGCGAAAATGTCGGTCCCGCCGAGCGACGCAGGATGCTTGTCGTTGCCTTCGATTTTTGTCGGACGGCCGAGGTGGCTCTCGACCAGCAGCGGGCTGGCGTATCCGCCGAGGGTCATCGCCGTGGCGTAGAACGTGGGGCGGCCGGGAATCACGTCCTCAGGCTGGCGGACGTAAGGAACGATGGGTTCGAGCGGCAGGCGCACGCAGCCGGTCATGCCGGCCAGCGCCATGGACGCGCCCATCACTTTCAGGAAGCCGCGGCGCGAGAAGGAGTCGACCCACTCGGACGCGCCTTTGGGAAACTCGCGGTGCAGCGCTTCCTGGAAAGCGGGGCTGCCGGCAAGTTCTTCGAGGCTGCGCCAGTACTCCGGGCCGGCCTTGTCGCTATTATTCGCCTCGTTGATTTGAGCGCGCAGCGAGTCGAGATCGAGCTTGTCCCTCTTGCTCGGGCAAACATCTTCTTTCTTGTTCTGCAATCCGACTTTGGTTTGCTCGTCCATTTTCATCTGCGTCTTAGCGATGGCAAGTGCTGCAACTTGTGATGTCCTTCACACTCCGGACGTTATACTTTTTCACCAAAAACGAGCCCAGATCGATCTGGTCGGTAAAGCTCTGCGCATCCACAACCACTGGGTTCGCGCTCGTCGGCTGCTGGTACTGCATATTGAAAACCTGATCGCGCGGGCGCAGATTTTTTTCCGGCGCGCGATGGCAGCTCAGGCACCACTCCATCTGCAAGCTCTCCTGTTGATACATGAGCGGCATCTGGTCGACGGGGCCGTGGCAGGTGTTGCAGCCCACACCTTTATTGATATGAATGCTGTGATTGAAAAAAACGAAGTCGGGAAGTTGGTTTACGCGCGTCCATTGCAGGGACTCGCCGGTGCGGTAGCTGGAGCGGACGGGCTCGAGCAACTCGGCGTTGGTCCAGATCTGCGAATGGCAGTTCATGCAGGTCTTGGTGGGCGGGATGCCGGCGAAGCTTGAAACCTCGACCGAGGTGTGACAATAACGGCAGTCAATTCCGAGTCCGGAAACGTGATGCTGATGGCTGAAGGGCACGGGCTGCGGCTTGCGGACTCCGGCGTAGGTGACGTAGGGCGAACGCTGAATCTCCATTGCCACCCAACTGAGCGCGGCTATCACGAAGACCGCGCCAAAAATTGTGGCCCGGGACAGGGTATTCGTGCTGCGATGAAAAATCTGCGGCATGCTTACGTACTAGTTTCAGAAAGTAAAAACGAAACCAAGAAATCCCCAATGGGAAGTAATGGTTACGACACAAAGAAAACACCCACGGATTTTGCGCGTCAGCTATAAGAACTGGAGATTATAAATATTTCGAGGGTCATTGTCGCGCACTTTCCCGCGAGAGCGGGAAAATTTTCCCAGCACAAACTCTACTGAAAAACTGTGTAGCCTTTTCTTGCAGCTGGACATCTAAGGCCGCTACCGCAGGTTCATGACAAGCAGTTTGGGCTCGGTCATTTCTTCGATCGCGTAACGCAGGCCTTCGCGGCCAAGGCCGGAGTCCTTCACGCCGCCGTAGGGCATCTGGTCGATACGGAACGAAGGGATATCGCCCGCGATCAGAGCGCCGACTTCTAGTTCGTCATAGGCCTGGAAAAGCAGCTTCACGTCGCGGGTGAACAAGCCTGCCTGAAGGCCGTAGTTGGAATTGTTGATGCGGCGCAGGGCCTCGTCAAAATTCTGATAAGGCTCCACGGTGACGACAGGGCCAAAGATTTCCTGGCAGTTCACTTTCATTTCGGGCTTGGTGCTGGTCAGCACCGTGGGATCAACGACCGAACCGTTGCGTCCACCACCGCAGAGCAGGCGCGCGCCGGAGCGGACCGCTTCCTCAACCCAGTTGGTGACGCGGATGGCGTCGCTCTCGCGAATTAGCGGGCCAACGTCGGTCGATTCTTCCATGGGATCGCCCGTCTTCAGTTTCTTCACGCCCTCGACCAGCAGGTCAGTGAACTTGCCGTAGACCGATTGCTCCACCAGAATGCGCTGGACGGAAATGCAAGTCTGGCCGGCGTAGCCGAAGCCTCCGGAAATGCAGCGCTCGGCGGCGTAGGCGACGTCGGCATCGCTGTGCACGATGGCGCCAGCGTTGCCGCCTAGTTCGAGCGCGACTTTCTTTTTGCCGGCACGGCGTTTGATGTCCCAGCCTACGGGCACGCTGCCGGTGAAACTGATCAGCTTGATGCGCTCGTCGGTGACCAGCAGGCTGGCGTCTTCGTTTGAAAGCGGCAGCACGTTGAGGCCGCCATCGGGCCAGCCTGCCTGCTGGACGCATTCCGCCAGAAGCAGCGAGGAGAGCGGAGTTTGCGGCGCAGGCTTCAATACCATGGAGCAACCAGCGGCAATCGCCGGCGCCACTTTGTGCGAGACCAGTTGCAGGGGGAAATTGAAGGGAGTGATCCCGGCGATTGGACCCAGAGGGAATCGCTTCACAATGCCCCAGCGCCCGGCGGTGAATTCCTGCCAGTCGAGGGGAAGATATTCGCCGTAAATGCGCGTGGCCTCTTCGGCCGCGACGTTGAAGATAAAGACGGCGCGGTCTACCTCGGCGCGCGCCAGCTTGATGGGCTTGCCGGCTTCTTGCGCGATGGTGCGGGAGAATTCTTCGCGGCGCTCGGCAATGGACTGCGCTACGCGGCGCAGTACACGCTGGCGCTCGAAGGCCGGCAGGCGCCGCGTAGTTCCGAAAGCCTTCACTGCGGCCGCGATTGCGGCTTCTGCATGCTCTCGGCGAGCCTGGGTGACTCGGCCAACCACGCTGCCATCAAAGGGAGAGCGGACTTCGACGACGTCGCCGTCATCCATCCAGCGGCCGTCGACGAAGAAACCGTGGGTTGCGACTGGCAGCTCTGTGGAAACGATCGTCATTTCCGCCATGGATGGACCTCCTTGGTGGGAACAGCGGTTTTGATTATAGGCTCTGGCTGTTGGTTGCTTTTTTCTGAAGTAGGCAAAGTCCTTAACCACCCTTCGACTTCGCTCACGGCAGGCTCCGGACACAGGGGGTATACAGGGTAAGGCAAGCAACTACAATTAAGTCACACAATGCATACTTTGGAGACGATTTCTGAACTTGCACCGCGACTGCGGCAGAAACAAGTTTCTCCGGTCGAGCTGACTGGTGCTTGTCTGGAGCGGATCGAGAAACTTAATCCCCTGCTGAATGCCTTCATTACTGTGACTGCCGATTCGGCTCTGGCGGAGGCGCGAGCGGCAGAGATTGAAATCTCGCGCGGGGAATGGCGCGGGCCGCTGCATGGAATTCCGATTGCGCTAAAAGATTTGATCGATACCGCGGGGACGCGCACAACCGCTGCCAGCAGGCTTTTCGGGCACCGTGTCCCTGCCGAGGATGCGGAAGTGCTGCGGCGGCTGCGGCGGGCCGGCGCGGTGATTCTAGGGAAGAACAATCTGCATGAGTTCGCTTATGGCGGAAGTTCGCTGGTCAGCTTTTTCGGCGATGTTCACAATCCGTGGAACACGGACCATATCGCCGGAGGATCGTCTGGGGGATCGGCGGCCGCGGTTGCCGCTGGGCTTTGTTACGCGGCGATTGGGACGGATACAGCTGGCTCCATTCGTGAACCGGCCGCGCTGTGCGGGTGCGTCGGGATCAAGCCGACTTATGGGCGCGTTTCGGCGCATGGCGTGATTCCGCTTTCGTGGTCGCTCGATCATGTTGGACCGTTGGCTGCGACCGTTGGTGATGTTGCCGCTGTGTTGCAGGCTATCGCGGGATACGATTCGCTCGACGTGGGCAGCGCTGATGTTCCCGTGTCGGATTATGTTTCTGGCTTGGGCGATGCAACTAAGACTCTTCGCGTCGGAGTTCCGCGGGTCCATTTTTTTGATGATCTTGATGATGAAGTGCGGGTGGCGGTGGAGCAGGCTCTGGCTGTGATCGGGACGCTGGTGGCGGAGGTTCAGGACGTACAGATTGAGGTTTCCTCGGATCGCACGGTGCAGGCTGCGGAGTCTTTTGCTTATCACGCCGACAATGTAGCTAAAACTCCTGAGTTGTATCAGCCGGAGACTCTGCGACGGATTCGCACTGGCGCGAACATTTCAGCGGCCGAATATATTCGGCGGCGGCGTGAACTGGACGAGGAACGGCGTCGCGCTCATGATTTCTTCGCCGACGTGGATTTGCTGGTCACACCTACAATGCCCATCCCGGCGCCGGCGATTGCCGATCTGAAAAAAGATCCCGCAGCGCTGCGTCCGGCGGAACTTGCGTTGCTGCGCAACACGCGGCCGTTCAATGTATGGGGGCTGCCGGCAATCTCCGTGCCTTGCGGGTTTACGAAGAGCGGGCTGCCCATCGGGTTGCAGATCGCCGGGCCGCACTGGCGGGAGGATCTGGTGCTGAGGCTGGCTTATGCTTATGAGTTGGCGACGGACTGGCATGGGCGGCGGTGCGCAACCTAGAGACTCAATCCACAGTCCTCACATCATCGGGCAGCATCAACACGAACGAACAGGTCCCCGTTGCCGTAGAGCAGGATAGGATTCCGCGGCGGAGGATCTTTACTGGAGTGTCGTCGGGGAAGGTTAGGCGGTACTCGGCGGTGCGGAGGGCTTCGGTGAAGACTTTTAGTTTTTCGTCGCCACTGGCGAATTTCACGGCTTCTACCGTCGCTGCGGAACCCTTGCCGCGGCTCAGGAGGACGAAGAATTCGGCACTGCCGGTTTCTTTTGCCACCTTGCCCAGGTCGATGGTGCGCAACTGCTGCAAATCCTCTTTGTACTTCGCCACCGTAGAGTCAACCCTGGCGTTGCCGCCGGTGAGGGAGGCCAGGCGGTCGCGGGTTTCGGGGATGGGGCGCAAACCGCTCAGGGAAAGCGCGTAGGTGCGCAAGGCCAGGTCTTTGTTGCCGCGCTTTTCGTAAATCTGTCCCAGATGGTCGCCAACCTCACCGTGATGGCCTAAGCCCCAGGCTGCGGCGACGTATTTCTCGGCTTTGTCCATGTTGCCTTCGCTGTAATAGACCCAGCCCAGCGTGTCCCAGTAGGCGATGAGCGATGGGACCAAGAGCAATTCCTGCGGCGTGAGCCGATCGAGCGATACATTGCGCAAGGCCGCGGTGGTAGCCGAGACTGCGGACTCGGCGTACTGCCGCGCCTTGTCGAGATGAGACTTCTTCAGCGAAAGCTGGTAGGCGATGTTGTTCCACACCAGTGGTGTGGCTGAGAGTTCGACCGCGTGGTCGAACGTGGCCAGGGCTTTGTCATCCTGACCGAGGTTGAGATAGGCGTCACCCAGGCTCACTTGCAGTTCGGGATTATCGGGCGTGAGGGATGCGGCCTTCTCCAGTTCCGGCGCGGCTTCAGCATATCTGTGCCACTCCGAATACATCATGCCCAGGCCGGCGTGGGCGAACTTGTCGAGGGGATTGATTTCGATCTGCTTGTTGAAGGCTGTGACGGCATCGTCGTACTTGCGCTCCTGCCAGTAGGCACGACCCAAGGCGTTGTAAGCCGATTCGTCGTAAGGATTTATTTCGATCTGCTTGTTCAGAGCGGCGATGGCGTCGTCATTCTGGCGCAGTCCCATGTAAGACACGGCCAGCGCGTACCAGGCGTATTTGTGCTTGGGATCTACTTCCGTGGCACGCTTGAGAAGTTGGATCGCCAAGGGAAGATTGTTGCTGGCGTAGGCTGCACGTCCGCTTTCAAACAAGTCATCGGCTTTCATGTCGGCGGGCGGAGTGGGCGTACCCGCTACCGTATTTTCAACGGAGAGAAACTGCCCAAGGTCGGAGCTGACGGCGCGGCGGAAGGCTTGATAATCCGTGGCACGGGGCGCGGGCAGCTCGTCCTGACGCATGGTGAGCGTCCTGGTGGCGGTGAAGGTGGATCCGTCTAATTTATAGGTGGCCTGGTATTCGCCATAGTCGCGCCTCACGGAGAAAGCCAGCGGAGCGTGCGCGGTGTACTTGGCAGGCAGTTCGAGCTTGACCTTGTAAACGTATTCCGCTTTGGGGCCGAGTTTCAGCACTTCTGCGTCTGAGTCGCCGTCGTCATCGTCGTTGCCGATGTCGGGCAGGTTGAACTGACAGAGCGGCAGCGTCAGGTCAGACTTTTTCTTCGACCAGTCCAGGAAGTTCGGACGTGAGACGTCGTAAGACATGGTGAACGGCTCGCGGGTTGCGGCCGGATCGCTGACCTTTAAATTCGTGATGTCGCCGCCCATCCCGGCGTTCACGTTTTCCACCACGCGCTGCCAATTCGCTTCGGGGACGCGGCGGAAAACGGAGCGCAGCATCAGCTCTTCGTCGCCGCGGAAGGTGTAGTGGACGTGCGCTTCGAGCTTGCCGATGTCATTGATTTTTCCATGGACCTCGGAAATTTCGGTATCCGGCATGGGCGTATCGGCGGGCGTTTCCTCGAGATGCGGTGTGCTGCCGTCGGCGGGGATGACGAGGGCCAGCTTGTTGCGCAGGCTGAAGGCCAGCAGGCGGAAAGGCGCGACTTCGCTGGTGGTGTCCATCCAGACTTCTTCGTGCGGCGTGGGCAACATCGTAATGACGTGGTCGAACTGCGAAGGCGAAGGCACGTCGGGATCGAGCTTGCGGCTGGAGTTGATCAACACTGAAGACGCGTGCAAGTCCTCGGCTTCGAGCAGCGAGGCAAGCAGGGTGTGCTTATCCTTGCAGTCGCCGTACTGGTTGTGGAGGACATCGCCGGCGGCGTGGGGCTGGTAACGGCCCACGCCCAGCGACAGGCTGACGTAGCGGAAATTCTTGGCGACGAAGTCGTAGAGGGCCTGGACCTTATCTAACTGCGTGTCGAGGCCTTTGGTGAGTTCTTCCGCTTTCGCACGAACTTCGGGCGACGGGGCTCGCCGGTCTTTATCAAGTCCGGCATACCAGCGGCCGATTTGTTCCCAACTGACGAAGGTGGTCAGCTGGATGTCGGGGCGTTCCTCTTCGGCTCGCTTCTTCTTTTTCTTTTTGTTTTTCTTGTCCTTGTCTTTGTCTTTATCCTTGGCGTCGTCTTCGCGTTCCAGGTGAGAACTGGTCCAGTGGTAGATGCGACGCCCGTGCGCTTCGGAGATCTTCGGATCGATGCCGGGCTTGTTCTTCAACTTGAGGGGGCGGTCAGCGGGGACATCGACGTCGAGTTCCTCATCGAGCATGATGTTGGTCTTGTCGAAATCGTATTCCGCCCAGAATTGGCCCGCAGCCAGCGGCGTGTGAATCAGGGTGACCATGTCGTACTCGAGCACTTCGCCGGGGCGCAGGCCGGGAACGGTGATGTGCTTCTGACGGTAGTCGGTATAGACGGGGGCTTCGCGTTCCACCGGCGCAGTCAGATCCTGCACGGCATCGTCGCCAGCTTCCACGACGGTGCCATCGGCCTTGACGACGCGGACGTAGGCGATCTCCACGCGTTCGTTGGCGGAGTTGTAACCC
Organism: Candidatus Dormiibacterota bacterium; assembly: GCA_035566655.1. GTDB lineage: Bacteria > Acidobacteriota > Terriglobia > Terriglobales > Acidobacteriaceae > Sulfotelmatobacter. Next base: position 13,663 of record DATMQT010000075.1, on the reverse strand, counting down.
ACTTGAATCTGTCCCCACTGCTGGACACCGGCCTCGCTCTGTACGCGGATGCGAGCCACAGTTTCCTTGCGCCCTGTGCCATCGCTTTCGAAGCTGTAGGTGGAGCGGTAGTGCTCGACGACAAACGCCTCCGGAGAATAGTCGCGCTTGGTTTCATCCAGCTTGGGGCGCACGAGGTTGGAAGGTTTTGACTCGGTGGGAGTTTCGACCGATTGTGCCGGGGCAGTTGCGGGAGCGGCCGCGGTGAACGCAACGAGGAGTAAGAGAACAAAACGACGCATAAGGTAATAGTAAGGCCTGTGGCACCTGTATCCCAAGCCGGGGCGCTGAATCTCACGAGCGGGAAGGAATATTGGGCAGGTCGGGCTTTGTGTGGGCTCCGCCCTCGATCACATTTCTCTGTTTGCCGGTTAAAACCATAGTAAAATCCCTCTCAGATAGTCTTGCCTGGCCACGACGCCAGGCAGGCGTGACGCATAATGTGCCTGCGCCACGATCTTTCCGTTCGGAGGATTTTCTAGTATGGAAGATCAGGCCCCTGATACCTCTTCAACTACCCAGACCTCGCTGAGTCAGTCTACGATGCGAAGACGTGAAGGGCGCGGCGCCTGGGTCCTCACCTGCTACGGCATCTCAGGGCTGATTCTATTCGCGACCCTCGCTTATTTCTTCTCGAACTTCATTGCGCACTAGCAGCTGCACCGCAGGGACAAGGACTTCGCGTCCGCGGACACACGAGTGTATTCAGGGTTGTCGTTCCGATCCCTGATTCCTCCTACAGCCCAAGCATCCTCCTTTGAACGTGTTACAATCAGCAGCCTTAGAGGCTCTTGCTTCCTAGCATTTCCCCACTGCAGTACCGAGGAAGATAACGTAATAATCCGTGGCTAAGAATCCCATCGCCGCTGCCGGGCCCATTACCTACGCCGATGCTGGCGTGGACATTGACGCCGCCAACCGCACGAAGAAGCGCATTAAATATCTGGCGCATAAAACTTTCACCCGCGGCGTGCTCAGCGAAATCGGCGGCTTTGGCGGCCTCTTCGCGGTGGACAAGGCCAAGTATCTGGATCCCGTGCTGGTGTCGAGCGTCGACGGAGTAGGGACGAAGCTCAAGATTGCTTTCGAAATGGGACTGCACTCGACCGTGGGCGCAGATCTGGTGAACCACTGCGTGAACGACATTGCGGTGCAGGGCGCTGCACCGCTGTTTTTTATGGACTATCTGGCGACGGGAAAGCTGGAGCCCACGATCGCCGAACAAGTGGTGGAAGGCATTGCCGATGCCTGCAAGCACAACGGCTGCGCCCTGATTGGCGGGGAGACCGCCGAGATGCCCGGCTTTTATCCCAATGGCGAGTACGATCTGGCGGGATTTATTGTGGGCGTGGTGGAACGCGACCGAATTATTACGGGCAAGGATGTGCAGATCGGGGATGTCGTCCTCGGAATGGCGTCGAATGGCCTGCACACCAACGGATACTCGCTGGCCCGCAAGCTGCTCTTCGAAGTGGCCCACTACTCGACGGAAGACTACGTCAACGAGATCAAGAACAAAGTGGGCAACGAACTGATGCGAACGCACAAGAGCTACTGGCCGGCGCTGAAGAAGCTGATCGACGGTCAATGTGTTTCCGCCTTGGCTCATATTACCGGCGGTGGGATCACGGAGAATCTGCCGCGCGTGCTGCCGCGCGGGACCGCGGCTGCGATTGATCTGGGATCGTGGCCGGTGCCGCCTTTGTTCGAGCATCTGCAAAAGCTCGGCAATGTTCCGCAGGACGAGATGCTGCGCACGTTCAACATGGGGCTCGGGATGCTGATGGTCGTTCCACTCGCGAAGTTTAAGAAGACGCAGACTGTGCTTGAACGCGTGGGAGAGAAGGCTTATACCGTTGGGCGCATCGTCAAAGGCGAGCGCAAGGTAATCTACAACTAATCAGCAGTTGGCAATTAGCCATTAGCCATCGACGATGCACTCCCTCGGCATACTTCTTTCCGGACGCGGTTCGAACTTTGTCGCCATCGCCGACAGCATGGACGCGGGCCGCATCGCGGACGCTCGCATCGCGGTCGTTATTTCCAACAAAGCGGATGCGCCGGGGATCGCTACCGCGCGGCAGCGCGGCTTGAATGCGGTGGTAATTCCATCGAGGGGTAGGTCTCGAGAAGAACATGATCGCGAAGTTGTCGCGGCACTGAAGCAGCATAATGTCGATCTCATCTGTCTTGCCGGATACATGCGCCTGCTTTCGCCGTGGTTCGTGCAGCAGTTCCCGCGGCGCATTCTCAATATCCATCCCTCGTTGCTGCCCGCGTTTCCCGGACTAGAAGCGCAAGAGCAGGCGTTTGCCTATGGAGTGAAAGTCTCCGGCTGCACGGTGCACTTCGTCGATGAGGAACTCGACCATGGCGCGATCATCGTGCAGAAGACCGTGCCTGTGCTCGATTCAGACGACGAGCACACGCTAGCCGTCCGCATTCTGGAGCAGGAGCACATCGCTTATACGGAAGCCATCAACACCGTGCTGGGTGGGAAGTACGCAGTGAAAGGCCGGAGACTGCTCCGAACGACGTGATGACACCGCTATAATCAATTTCGCATGTCCAACTTCGCTCCTGTCGACGAACAATTGACGTATCTGAAGAAAGGCTCCGCGGAAATCATCCGCGAGTCCGACCTGCGGGCCAAGCTGGAGAAATCGCGCGCCTCTGGAAAGCCGCTGCGTGTGAAGCTTGGCATGGACCCGACTGCTCCTGACTTGCATCTGGGTCACACTGTAGTTCTGCGCAAGCTGAAACACTTTCAGGATCTCGGGCACACAGCGATCTTCCTGATAGGCGACTTTACCGGGATGATCGGTGACCCGACGGGACGCTCGGTCACGCGTCCGCCGCTCACTCGCGAGCAGATTGAGGAGAATGCCGAAACCTACAAGGCGCAGGTTTTTAAGATCCTCGACCCTCAGAAGACGGTGGTCGACTTTAACCGGCGCTGGTTCGCAAAGTTTACGGCCGACGATTTCATACGGTTGATGGCGAAGTACACCGTTTCGCAACTGCTGGAGCGCGAAGACTTCCACAAGCGCTTTCAGGAAGAAAAACCCATCGCCTTGCACGAACTGCTCTATCCGCTGGTGCAGGGTTACGACTCGGTCGCGCTCGAAGCGGACGTGGAACTCGGCGGCACCGACCAGAGATTCAATCTGCTCGTGGGACGCGAATTGCAGCGCGCCTACGGCCAGGAGTCGCAGGTGGTGCTCACGACGCCGATCCTCGAAGGACTCGACGGCGTGCAGAAAATGTCGAAGTCTCTGGGGAATGCAATTGGGATTCACGAGCCGCCGCTGGAAATGTACGGCAAGATCATGAGCATTTCCGACGAGATGATGTGGCGGTATTACGAGTTGCTGACCGACGTGCAGGTTGCCGACATCGAGAAGATGAAGCGGGACGCACATCCGATGGAGGCGAAGAAGGATTTGGCGCGGAGGATCGTGGGGGATTTTCATTCGGCGGAAGCGGCCATTAAGGCGGGCGAGGATTGGGCGAAGCAGTTCCAGAAGAGTGAGGTGCCCGAAGAGATTGAGTCGATAGACGTGCGACTTGCGGATGTTCAAGGTGACTCCCAAGGAAAACTGCCTGATTTGAAAATCGGGATAGGTGCAAGTCCTGCCGGACGATCCGTCATTCGTCTTGACAAACTGATTCGACAGGCCGGGCTTGCTGGGTCGAACAGCGAAGCGAGTAAGCTCGTGAAAAGCGGAGCCGTTGCCATCGAGGCAGAGGCCGTCGGAGAGAGTACCTTCATCGCAGATGTACTTCTGGACCACTACTTCTTCCTGCGGGTTGGCCGACGAATGAAACGGGTGCGGGTGGTTAACGGTACTGGCCCGAACTAGCACGTCATGTGGGGCGGCATTCCCCACATGAGTTATCTAAGTCTGCGGCAATTCTGCTACTCTCAAGCGCGCACATGCGCGCCGCTGCCATCCTCGGGCTGGGATGTTCTCCGAAAAATCTCAAGCCATTTCAAACCGACACGAGCATCGACTGGCGCATCGGGATGCCAGCGGCTGCGGATCAGGCGGACATCATCCTCATCTTTGGCGGCGATGGCACGATTCACCGGCACTTGAGTCAGTCAGTGAAGCTTGGCCTGCCGGTGCTGGTCATTCCTGCCGGCAGTGGGAATGACTTTGCCGGCGCGCTTGGGCTGCGCCGGGTGCGCGATTCGCTCGCGGCATGGCGAAGGTTCTGCGCAGGACAAGGCAACGTGCGAGCGATTGATCTGGGAGTTATCACACCGCTGGCAGTTGCGGGCGAATCGCCCGCACCGCGCGAGTCTGCTCGCCACTTTTGCAGCGTGGCCGGCGTTGGCCTTGATGGCGAAGTGGCCCGCCGCGCCAACGCCCTGCCGCGCTGGCTGCGCGGGCACGGCGGCTATGCCTTAACTCTGGCTCCAGCCGTCTTTCATTTTGCTCCGTTCCCCATGAAGATTTCTACCTCAGACGAAGACGGCGATTGGAAGACAAGAAGTGACCAGCCGACAATCCTGGCTGCGTACGCCAACACTTCCACGTATGGCGGCGGGATGAAGATCGCACCTCGCGCGCGAATGGATGACGGCCAGCTCGACGTTTGCGTGATCGGCGGCATCGATCGTTTCAAACTCGCGTGCATGTTTCCCACGGTGTACTTCGGCCGTCACCTTGGCATTCGCGAGGTGAACTACTTCCAGGCGACGCGGATGCGGGTGGAAACCGAGGCCCCGCTTGATGTCTACGCCGATGGCGAATATGTCTGCTGCACGCCAATCGAAGTCAGCGTGGAGCCCAAGGCGTTGAAGGTGCTCACACCATAACTCCGGTGCTAAACTTTCCCTATGGCTGAACGACGTTCCCACACTTTGCTCTGGATTCTGATTGGCGGAGGAGCATTCTTCCTCTTTGTGCTGGCTGTGTTCTCGCTGGTGTACCTGACGCTGCATGCGGGCAGCAACGAGGCTGGATTCAGCGGCTTTGGCGACCGCATCGGGGTGGTCGATCTCGACGGCGTGATTCTCTCGCCGCAGCCGGTGGTCAGCCAACTGAAGAAGTTTGGTGACGACTCTTCCATCAAGGCCATTATCATTCACGTAAACTCGCCCGGCGGCGGTGTGGCTGCGTCGGAAGAGATTTACCGCGAGGTCAAACGCCTTCGCGAGGAGAAGAAGAAGCGCGTCGTGGTTTCCATTGAGAGCGTGGGCGCCAGCGGGGCTTTCTACATTGCGTCGGCCTCGAACAAGATTTATGCCGACCAGGGCAGCATCGTGGGCTCGATCGGAGTGATTGCGCAGTGGGTGAACTACGGCGATCTGCTGAAGTGGGCCAAGCTGAAAGATGTCGTCATCAAGACCGGCGAGTTCAAAGACACCGGCAATCCCACTCGCGACCTCACGCCAGCGGAGCAGGCCTACATGCAGTCGCTGATCGATAACATGTTCGGGCAGTTCGTGAAGGCGGTGGCCGACGGACGTGGCATGAAGTTCGACGATGTGAAGGCCATCGCCAACGGCAAGGTGTGGACCGGCCAACAGGCCCACTCCATGAAACTGATTGACGAAGTCGGCGACTTTGAAGCCGCGGTGAAAGACACGGCGAAATCCGTGGGCATCTCGGGGGAACCCACGCTGGTGCGTCCGGAGAAAGACCGCCGGACTTTATTGGATCTGATGACCGGCGACATTTCGAAGTATCTTCCCGACCGGGAAAAGATGCTGGAGCAGCAGGTGGGGTTTTATTATCTGTGGAAGTGACGAGGTAGCGTGGGCGCTACTTTTCTTTCAGCCCCTGTTTGCGGATGATTTCCTTTTGCTCCAGTGTCCATGCGCCCGACATATCGCCATGCTGGCCCAGCATCTGTTTTCTGTCGTACATCATCTTGGTGAGATGAAAGTATTTGACGTTGGCGTAGTCTCCTGACTCGTCCCACTCCTTGCCCACACTCTGGTCGTGATAACGGAAGGAAACATTGTCGGCATTGTGGACAACGTTGCTCCATGAATCCATGGCCGTAATCGTCGAGACAGGTTTGCCGTCGGCGCTGCGCTTCAAGATCGCCTTCTCCTCGAGGATTCCAGGAAGGACTACGGAGTAAATCGTCTTGTCGGCCGATTCGGAGAATTCGAACGGTACCGGGCTGATCTTGCGGAAAGGCACGGCCGGCTCACCCGGCGCGGCGACATAGTCCTCGTTCATGTATTCCATCATTTTGCGGAGCGCCTCGCGCTGCTCGGGTGAAGCCTTCCGGTCCAGGTAAAGCGTGGCGAAGAGGCGCTCGGGCCTGGCATCCACCAGGTCGCCAACCAGAGCGATGCTGAGCCCATCCAGCCTCACCTCCCCGTAGTGACCACTCTTGATGTGGGCAACGTCCGCCGCGAAGCAGGTTCCGTGGGTTGGAGCCCCGTTGGTCTGACAGGGGCACGCATGGGCCGCGCACTGGCACTGGAACAAGCCAACTCCTTCGATCTCGAAATCCTGCACGGTCTGCTGATCTGCTTTCTGAGCACCAAGGATGCCGAAGGCGCAGAAGAGTGCAGCGAATGCTCCGAACACTTGTCTATGCATGACGCCACCGCTGCAGGGAATTCGGCATCGGGGCAGGCTAGTAGCTGTCCTCGGCTCTGTCAAGGGATGGCTCAGCATTACGGTGCGGGTCGGTAAGATTCAGGTCGCGACGAAGGCATAACCGCTGGATTGCCCTCACGGCTGGAGGCGACTCCAGGTTCCCACTTGCGTACAACCCCTGAAATTTGAGAAGGTTATGGGAGATTGCCGGCTTGGAACCGAGAGCGTCGCCGCCAAGTGACGACTTCTTAAGGAACGGCTGGCTGGGAGCGAAGAGGGACTATGACGAAAGCCGACTTGATTGACGAAGTCTCGCGTTTAGCTGAACTTACGCGCAAAGACAGCGAAGTGATTGTGGAAACGATCTTTGACAGCGTGGTGCGCTCCCTGCGCGCGGGTGACAAGATCGAGATACGCGGCTTTGGCAGCTTTCGCACCCGGCAGCGCAAGCCCCGCATGGGCCGCAATCCCAAGACTGGTGAAAAGGTCGAGGTGCCGGCCAAGAAGATTCCTTTCTTCAAGCCCAGCAAGGAGTTAAAGGACCTGGTGAATGAGGGCGTTACCGACGGGGCGGCTGCGGCGCCTGCGCCAGCGCCGCCTGGGATGTAGAAATGCGGAAGTCAGAATACAGGAGTAAGAACGGATTCGATTCTACTTCTACATTTTGACCTCAGCCTTCTACTTTAGCCTCGGATTCCTACGACTCCCATCATCCGCCCCGTCTTTCCCTTTTCGGCGCGATAGGAAAACAGCAGGTCTGTCCGGCAGCTGGTGCAAAGCGGCGAGGCTTCGATAGACTTTGCTGGCACACCCACGGCCAACAGTTGTTGCCGGTTGGCTTCCACCAGGTCGAGGAAGATTTTCTTCGGCAAAATGCTGTGGCCGGGAGCGCGCGCCGTTAGAAACAGCATGGGATATTTCTCGCGCACCGGATCGCGCTCCACGACTTCACGAAACAGCTTGGTCGCATAGGCGAACTGCATCTCAAACTGCTCGCGAACTTCCGCACCTACTTCATAGCAGCAGCCTTGAATGCCGGGGCCAATCGCGGCCTTGAGATCGCGGGCCCGGCTGCCGAAGCGGAGACGCATTTCGCCCACGCCCTTCTCAACGATGCGTTTGACCGTCCCTCGCCAGCCTGCATGGAACACACCCACGGCGCGGCGCTTGGGGTCGACGAGAATAATGGGCAAACAGTCAGCAGTTTGAATGGCCAACAACAAACCGGGGGCGTCCGAGATCAGGCCATCGCCGGCAATTTGCGATTTCACCCGAGAGTCGGCGTAACGGATGATGTCGGAGTGCATCTGGCGCAGTGTGACCAGCGGCCGAGGCTCGCTGTCCGCAGAGAGTTCGCGCAGAAACGCAGCGCGGTTGCGCTCGACAGCGGCTTTGGAGTCGTTTTTGGTGAATCCAAGGTTGAGCGTCTGCTTCCCATATGCCCGCGAAAATCCTCCGACGCGCGTGGAAAATCCGTGGATGAGCCAAGGGAGCTTGCTCAAGTGGCTGGAGCGGAGAATCTTGAGGTTGCCTTGCTCAGGAACTCGATTCGGCACCCATCCATGTTACCTGCCGGCCCAGCGTTGCCGCACCCCGGCCAGGAACTTCTTTTTGTCCTTGCGCATTAGATCGACCAGCGCTTGATTGCCAGTATCTTCGTGCGCGGCCGCCCAGAGCACCATCTCCGTGAGTACCGGCGCCAGATCGATTCCTTTTTGGGTGAGCGAGTAGATCAGCTTGCGTCCGTCCCGCGGATCGGGTTCGGCGGTAATGATTCCGTTATCTGTCAGTTTGCGCAGGCGATCTGCAAGGATGTTAGTAGCGATGCCTTCATAACATTCCAGGAATGTTTTGTAAGTGCTCGCCCCGCGCAGCATCATGTCACGGATGATCAATAGCGACCAGCGGTCGCCCAGCATCTCGACGGAGGCGTTCAGAGGGCATTCCGACCGCCGCTTTGGAGACACCTTTTTTCGCGTCATCGGCATCCATTCTAAATTATCACTTGCACTTCGCAAGTCAAATGTGGACACTCTTTACCGTGCCACTCATTGGCATCCCGGGAGAAAATCAATGAACCGAAAGATAGTCAAGACAATTGCGCTGGAAGCCTTCACTCTGGGCGTTGTTCTCGGTGCGGCGTGGACAGCGCAAGCACAGGCGGCCAAGGACCCGTATCCGAAAATGGCTCCGCTTGATCAGTACCTTATGACGGATCGAAATGCCGAGATAGCGCTGGCACGCAGTGCGGCCCCGGAGTCGATATCCCGCGATGCGACGGTTGTGGTGCTCGGGTCCCATGGCTATGAAACAGCCGTCGAAGGCAAGAACGGGTTTGTCTGCGTCGTGGAGCGCGCGTGGATGAACCTGTTCGACAATCCGGAGTTTTGGAGTCCTAAAGTTCGAGGCCCGATCTGCTTCAATCCCCCAGCCGCGCGCACGGTGCTGCCCATTACTTACATGAGAACGAAATTGGTGTTGGCGGGAAAGTCTAAAGCCGAGATCAGAGAGACCACGAAGACCGCGATTGAAAAGAAGGAATTGCCGGTTCTTGAAACTGGTGCGATGAGCTACATGATGGCGAAGGGGAGCTATCTCTCCGACAAGGCCATCACTGACGATGGCGCCCACAACCTGGCCCACCTGATGTTTTACACTCCGCTGATGGACAAAGCGGCTTGGGGCGCGGATCTGCCTAAGTCTCCCGTCTACCTCAATCCACAATTCGAGGGCCAACCAGAACCCATTGACGTGTTCATGGTTCTTACGGGCATGTGGTCGGATGGTACGCCTGCGCCGCTCTCTTAAGCGCAACATGAAAAGAAGCGCGAGAGCTGATCGAGTCACACCATTGCGAGCCAACGACAAGGAGATGCGTTATGCAATTGAATCCTTACCTCCATTTCAACGGCGACTGCGAGGCGGCATTCAAGTTCTACGAGAAAGCGCTCGGGGCCAAAATCGAATCCATGTTTCCCCACGAGGGCACGCCCGCCGCGGAGCAAGTGCCCGCGGAATGGCGCAGCAAGATCATGCACGCCCGCTTGAATGTCGGCGAGCAACGTCTGATGGGGTCCGACGTTCCACCTGAGCACTACCAGAAATCGCACGGCTTTTCCGTGAGCCTGGGCATCAAAGATCAAGCGGAGGCCGAACGCATCTTCCACGCCCTGGAAGAAAATGCGACGGTTCAGATGCCCCTCCAGCAGACATTCTGGGCCGTCAGATTTGGTATGCTCATCGATCAGTTTGGTATACCGTGGATGATTAACTGCGGGCCCGACGCATAAGTTAAGTCGAGGAGAGACTAATGAGCAAGGTACGAGTACTTGTAGGTACACGCAAAGGCGCATTCATTCTGACGGCGGACGGCAAGCGCGATAAGTGGGACGTAAGCGGCCCGCATGTCGCGGGCTGGGAGCTCTACCATCTCAAGGGATCGCCCGCGGACCCGAACCGGCTGTATGCGTCGCAGACCAGCGGCTGGTTTGGACAATTGATCCAGCGCTCCGACGATGGCGGCAAGACGTGGCACCAGCCCGGAACGCCTCCCGGAGAAGTGCCCGTGCCCGGGCCTCCGAAAGCCGTTAGCAACAAGTTCGTCTACGACGCGTCTGGCGAAACCGGCAAGCCCCTCACCACGCATCAGTGGTACGACGGCACCCAGCATCCCTGGGAATTCAAGCGGGTGTGGCATCTGGAGCCCTCGCTCACTGACCCCAACACGGTGTACGCCGGCGTGGAAGACGCCGCTATCTTCCGGTCGACTGACGGCGGCGAGAACTGGCACGAACTCTCCGGCTTGCGAGGCCACGGCACCGGCCCCAGGTGGCAGCCAGGCGCGGGCGGCATGTGTCTGCATACCATTATTCTCGACCCGAAAAATCCGCAGCGTATGTGGATCGCGATCTCAGCCGCAGGCGCGTTCCGCACCGACGACGGCGGCAAGAGCTGGAAGCCCATCAACCGCGGACTGCGCTCGCAGTACATTCCCGATCCCAACGCCGAAGTCGGCCACTGCGTTCACCACATCGCCATGAATCCGACGCGCCCGGGCGTGATGTTCATGCAGAAACACTGGGACGTGATGCGTTCCGACGACGCCGGTGACAACTGGACAGAGATCAGTGGCAACCTGCCCACTGATTTCGGCTTCGTGATCGACGTTCATGCGCACGAGCCGGAGACGATCTACGTGGTCCCGATCAAGAGCGACGGTGAGCACTTCGTTCCCGATGGCAAACTGCGCGTGTTTCGCAGCCGCACCGGCGGAAACGAGTGGGAAGCGCTGACCAAAGGCCTGCCGCAGAGCAACTGCTACGTCAACGTGTTGCGCGATGCCATGGCCGTCGACTCACTCGACAAGTGCGGCGTGTATTTCGGCACCAGCGGCGGACAAGTCTACTGCTCAGCCGATGCCGGAGATAGCTGGAATCCGATTGTGCGGGATTTGCCTGGCGTGCTGTCGGTGGAGGTGCAAACGCTACCGTGATTCGCGTCATTCTCCCGCAACATCTGCGAACCCTGTCCCACGCCGGCAGTGAGGTAACACTCGAAGTTGAAAGCCCGGTCACGCTGCGCGCGGTGCTCGACGCACTTGAGGCCCGCTATCCCATGCTGCGTGGCACGATCCGTGATCACGTCACGCAGCAGCGGCGGCCGTTCCTCCGGTTCTTCGCCTGCGAGGAGGATCTTTCCCACGAATCGCCGGATGCGGCGCTGCCCGATGCGGTCGCGTCCGGGAAGGAGCCGCTTCTTATCATCGGGGCCATTGCGGGGGGCTAGAGTCGGCGCTCGTCGCTTGTTCGCATTTGCCCGCGCTGTGCTCGTCCGCTATAGTTTTCTCAGCCATGTTTGAGGATTTCACTGCCACCGACCGTTGGACGAAGAAGCCGGTGCACTGCGTCTATCAAGCACTGATCGTCGCCATTGCCACACGCCACGCCGATGCGGTCGACGTCAAGTTCCTGGTCGACGGAAGAACGTTGTCGGTGGCGCTGCCGCACCCCGCCTGGGTGGAGTACAAGAACCGCACCGGCAGAACCATCACGGACTCGCTCGCCATCGAGATTGCCGGCCACTATCTGAAAGCCGCACTGGAAGCTGGCGAGGGCCTGGGCCGCGACATGTATTCGCTCACGATCGAGGAGACGCTGGCTCACCTGGAAGCGGTCGTCAACGCCATGCAGTCGCCCGTCACGGCGTAGAGTCGGGCACGCCTATAGCGTCGCCTCCATCTGCAGGCCTTCAATCATGTCATTCAGCGTCTTCTGCGCGGCTTCACGCTTTTGCTGCAGGTCGGCCATCTCGTGGTGCAGAGACTGCACGCGGTCTTCCTGCTCGTTCAGTTCGCGGACGTAGCGTGCCACCAGCGCTTTCTCTTCCACGCTGCCTTTCAGCGCCTTCATGTTTTCGCGAACGCGCTGCTGATCTTCCGAAATTCCCGAGATCTTCGATTTGTGCGACGCCACGTCGGCATCGAGGGCGGCGATGCTGTTCTTCTGGGAAATCACTTTTCGCAGGGCCTGATCGATCTCTGCATTGATCATCTTCTGCGCAGCAAAGAACTTGATTTGGTCATCCGTGACGTTCGACAACAGGTAATTGTTTGTGATTGGCCGGTACTCCTTGACCGTCAGGGCTTCGGTTTTCCTGGACTCGACCGTCAGGCGGAAGCGGTGGAACGAGGCTGAGCTTTCCGCCGGCTTGGCGTCGTCAGTGAGCTTCCATCCCGGACGCGCAGGATGTTCGATCACTACCGTTCGCGACGCCGTGTCACGATTGCGAATGGTGTAGGTGTGTTCTTCGCGTTCCTGGGTTGATTGCATCATAGAGCCATGGGCGATGATCACTTTGGTGACGCGTTGTTTTTCAGCCTTCTGCTTGGCATCGACCAAGACGCCGAGGTCGGCGGCGTAGGAAAGCAGCCGCCTTTCGCCGGGCTTGATGGGGTCCATCAGGCCTTCGCCGGCGAAAGCATCACCTTCGAGTACGTTGAAACTGCCACCGTCAAGGGTGAGCGCGCTGGTGTTGTCGACCCAGAGCGCGCGCAGGACAGAGCTTTCCGAAGGATTCCAGACGGAGACTTTTTCCGCGTCAACGCGGGCTTGGAGGATGGGAACCAGCGCGGACTGGTTCTTGCGGATGGTGACACGGTCCTGGAGCTTGTATTCGAAGAGATCGCCGAGGTCGCGAGTTTGGGCGGTGGTGGTGTTGGCTTCGAGAGACTCGGCCACTGTGTTGGCATCGGCGCGCCAGGCCTTATAGGCTCCGCCACCAACGCCACTCCCGTTACCTGATCCGATGCCGGACTTGGCGGGCATGGAAAGCCTGGTGGCGCTGCTGGCGACTCCGCCGATAACGCCTCCCATCTGGCCACCGGGAATTCCACCCGGAACTCCTCCGACCACGCCCGCGGGAATTCTCGTTGGCATAGCAAGCTCGCTATTAGCGACTTCCGTCTGCTGCTCCATGGTCGCCTCATAGGTCTGCGGCGTGATCATGGCATTCTGCGGCAGTGCAACTACGGGGCGCCGCGTGTAGTAGGGCTGCGAAAGCTCTTGCACAAACGACTGCGGCGCTCCCGCCACGAGGGACAGCTCGACGTTCTTCCAGTCCTCACCGACCGTGTTATCCACGATGGCCCAGCCCTGCAGCAACGGCTTCCCTTCATTCGGAATCACGATCCGGTAAGTGCTCTTCCACACCGGAACTTCGCTGATGTAGCTCACGATGAGCTCGCGCTCGCCGCTGCCGGATGCGCTGATGCTCATGCGGCGGACGTCCTTCGATCGCGTCGACCCCATCAAATTCAAATAGCGGTTCAGATCCTTGTGTATTTCTGGCTCCGCCGCACGCACCACAACACCTGGGACCACTTCGAAGATCCGCATTTCCCCGTCATCTGTGACGATGGTTAGTTGGGTTAGGTGAATAATGCCGCCGCTTGCGGTTTCTTTTTCAATAGTCTCAACGCTGAACACTTTGCCTGCTGCTGTGGTCGCGCCGTTGCGGACTTCTACTCGGGTACCACGCAGAGCAATCAAAAACGCAGC
>DATMQT010000074.1:0-27489 GCA_035566655.1 Candidatus Dormiibacterota bacterium | reverse complement strand
CCAGAAGTTTCTGGCGGAGCAGTGGCCCACGGTTTACGCAACCATTCAGCGCCTCGGCCTGACGCCGGAAGAACTGCTGGAAGCTGCAAACGGCAAGCCGTCGAATGCTGCAAAGAAGGAGCCTAAGTCATGACAGTGATAGAAGCACGTAGTCTGCGCAAGGCCTTCGGCAAAACCGTCGCACTGGACGGCGTCAACTTGCGTGTCGACGAGGGCCGCATCCTCGGACTCATCGGTCCGAACGGAGCGGGCAAGAGCACTGCGCTCAACGCGATTCTCGGCCTCACCGAATATCAGGGAGAACTGAGGGTGCTTGGGCGCGATCCGTGGGACGAGCGCGATCAGCTGATGCGCGACGTCTGCTTCATTGCCGACGTTGCCGTGCTGCCGCGCTGGATGCGGGTTTCGCAGGCGCTCGACTACGTGGCCGGCGTGCATCCGCGATTCGATCGCGCCAAGGCTGACAGTTTTCTGGCCAAGACCGACATCCGGCGAACCAGCAAGATCAGGGAGTTGTCGAAAGGCATGGTGACACAGTTACACCTTGCCCTGGTCATGGCCATTGACGCGAGATTGCTGGTGCTGGATGAGCCGACGATAGGCCTCGACCTCCTGTATCGCAAGCAGTTCTACGATTCCCTGCTGAACGATTACTTCGATCGCACTCGCACCATCGTGCTGACAACCCACCAGGTGGAAGATGTCGAGCACGTGCTCACCGATCTCATGTTTATCAACCGCGGACGCATCGTGCTCGAATGCAGCATGGAAGACTTCGAGTCGCGGTATCTGGAAGTGACGGTACGTCCCGAGCAGGTCGCTGCGGCGCGGGCGCTCAAACCGATTCATGAGCGCCAGGTGATCGGCCGCAGCATTTTGCTGTTTGATCATGTCGACCGCAAGCAACTCACCGCGCTCGGCGACGTACGCACGCCCGGCATCGCCGACTTGTTCATTGCTGTCATGGGCAATCAGGCCGGCGAGGCACAAGGAGCAGCACGATGAACACTCAATCGAACGCCGTGCCTGAGTCTCCTCTCGGCTCGCAGGCAATCCCGTCCGCGGCCCCGTCGGCGACTCGTCCCCTGTACTGGTCGGTGCGGCGTGAAGTGTGGGAGAACCACTCCATCTATATCTCGCCGCTCGCCGTCGCCGCCGTCTACCTTGTCGGCTTCATGATCAGCCTGATTTGGCTGCCGCCCAGCATGCGGGAGGTTTGGATGCCGCACACCATGCGCGAAATGGCGACGCTCAAGGCGCCAGACAGCCTGATCGGGCTGGCCATGCCGTACGCCCATGCGGCCATGCTGGTCGGGCTGGTCGCATTCCTGGTGGGGATCTTCTACTCGCTTGACGCGTTGCACGGCGAACGCCGCGATCACACCATCCGGTTCTGGAAGTCGCTGCCCGTTTCCGATCTTACGACCGTGCTTTCGAAGGCGAGCATTCCCCTCGTAGTTCTGCCCTTGGTCGCCTTCGCGGTGACCGTTGCCCTGCAACAGATCATGCGGCTGTTGAGTATTGCCGTCCTGGTGGCGAATGGCGGAGGCGCCGCGACGCTGTGGACAAGGTTGCCGTTGTCCGAAATGGAATTGGTGACACTGTACGGTGCTTTCGTGCTAACGCTCTGGCATGCGCCGATCTACTGCTGGATTCTGCTGGTCTCAGGCTGGGCGCGGCGCGCGACATTTCTATGGGCCGTGCTGCCGTGGGTGGGGATTGCCGTTCTCGAGAACATTGCGTTCCACACGTCGCATTTGGGTTCCCTGCTGCAAGACCGATTGTGGGGATTCGGCGCGGCCGCTTTCGACCTCAAGGACAAGAATGGCGTCCCTGTCGATACGCATTTTATTCCGCTGGCACAACTGGCTCCGGGCAGATTTCTGAGCAGCCCGAGTGTGTGGCTGGGGCTGGTGTTCGCCGCAGCCTGCCTCGTAGCGGCGGTGCGGCTGCGCCGCTATCAGGAGCCGCTCTGATTGGTATGGAATCTTGATTCATTAGCTCGCCTCAGGAGAAAGGATTATGAGCACAGCTGTAATGACGAACAAGTTGCAGTTGAGTTCGATTGCGGACTCGGCCCTGAAAGCGGCTGCGGGGTTTTGGTTTCTGGTAGCTGTCATTGGCCAGTGGGCGTTCCTGTACTACCTTGTGGGGTTCTACGGCCCCTCGACCTTTACAGGAAATTTTCAGGCCTGGACGAGAAACACGTTTCTCCGGATGTCGTACGTCCGCGGGGATACCGCTGGGAACCTGGCGTTCGCTGCGCATGCTTTGCTGGCCGCGGTCATAGCCTTCGGCGGAGCGATTCAAGTGATTCCGCAGATTCGGGCGCGTGCCATTTCCGTTCACCGCTGGAACGGGCGAGTGTTCTTTGTAACCGCGTTAAGCCTAAGCGTCTCCGGACTTTATATGGAGTGGGTACGCGGCGACCACGAAAACATTGTCAGTGGCCTCGCCATCAGTCTCAACGCTGTGCTCATCATCCTGTTCTGCGTTCTGGCCTGGCGCTCAGCTCTTGCGCATGAGATCTCCACGCATCGCCGTTGGGCGCTGCGCGCCTATCTTGTTGCGAATGCGCAATGGTTCACGCGAGTCGGGTTTCTCGCATGGATGATCATCCGGGGCTTATTGGGCGGCCGGGAAAGCCTCGACGGGCCCTTCGCAAGCTTTCTGGATTTTGGCTGCTATATGGTGCCCCTCGCCGTTCTTGAACTCTACTTGCGCGCAAAGGAAGGCGGTACTCCTAACGGACGATTTGCCATGGCTGGAAGTCTGGTAGTACTCACCGTTCTTATGGGCGTCGGAATATTCGGCATCGCCACGTTCATGTGGTGGCCTTTGCTAGGAGGGACCCTCAAATGATGAAACGGATTGCGGAAGCGTCGCCACGTTTCAAGGCCAGAATCACCGGCATCTTTTATTTGTTCACCATAGTGACGGGGCTGGCCGTCCTCTTCGCTCACGGCCGGGTCGGTTTGGTGTTCGATGTCGTCGCGTGCGCTTGCTATATCGCTGTGACGGCTCTCTTCTATGAGTTGAGTAAGTGAGCAGGAGCCTCGCGCTTCTGAGGAGGACAATATGCGTCGACAACGGGCGCTGAAGGTTGTGTTGGTGTTGGTGGGGTTGGTGTTTTCGGCCGGGATCTATCCGATCGTGACCTCGGTTCGGGATGGCTGGCGAGCGAATAAAGAGGACGCTTTGCCGATGATGCTGAGCCTCTATGTCACGATGGGGGTTTTCTTGCTGCTGGCAGCCCGTAACCCATCAGCGAATCGCAGCGTGATCGCTTTCGCCGCATGGGCGAATATTGCTCATGCCGCGGTGATGGCGTTCATGGCTGTCCACCTTAGGAACGAACGCGAAGACCTGCTAATTGCCGGGGCTGTATTTGCTGCCATCGGCCTGGTCCTGATCGCGCTGACTCCGGCGAAGCAGTCAGTCGAGCCGGTGTCGGCCGCTCGTACTTGAGAGCGCCAGGCACTTGAGTGAATGGCTCGCGTAGGCGATCAAAGAAGAGTCGACATGAATTCAACCAAACAGACTGCCCGAGTCGCGGGCGCGCTTTATGTGCTAAACGGGTTTACCGGCTTCTTCAGCCTCCAGTATGTCCCCGGCAGGCTAATTGTGTCCGGCAACGCGGCGGCGACCGCCAACAATGTTCTGGCTCACGAGATGCTCTTCCGTCTCAGTATTGTCAGCGAACTGTTTTGTGCGGCAGAGTTCATCTTCGTGGTCTGGGCTCTGTACCGCTTACTCAACGGTGTGAACAAGACGCAGGCCTCGCTAATGGTGATCTTGGGCCTGGTCCCACTGCCCATCATGTTCCTGAATGTGCTGAACGATGTCGCCGCCCTGACGCTCTTTCGGGGCGCCGACTTCCTTTCGGTATTCGACAAACCACAGCGGGACGCCCTGGGCATGCTGTTTCTCTGGTTGCATGGCAGTGGAATCGGAGCCTCCGAGCTCCTCTGGGGTCCCTTTTTCATTCCCTTCGGTGTTCTTGTATTCAAATCGGGATTCCTTCCCCGCATACTGGGCGTCCTGCTGATCGCTGCATGTTTCGGCTACCTGGCCGACAGTCTCACGTCATTGCTCCTGCCGAGTTACGGGGATCTTGTCACCCGCTATGCGGGCATTCTGCAGGGAGCCGGGGAATTGCCGATCATGTTCTGGCTTCTGATTAGAGGTGCAAAGGATCAACCACTAACTGCGCCGGCATAATCGCTGATCCTGTTGGCTCCTCATGAAGCGCGTGAAGTTCAACGACGGAAGGAGCAGGCTGGCGCTGCGCCATCGTCCTCACTGGCCCGCTGACTTCTGGGCTCCAGCCGCTGTGTCGAATTCTTCTCCCAGCCAGTGCTGGAAGGCGGTCATGTTCTGGGGGCGGCCGAGGAAGTCTTTCACCAGATCATTGGCTGACATGGAGCCGCCCGGTTCCAGCACGACGCGGCGATACTTCATGGGCGCATCGCCGGCCAGCAGGTTCTTGTGGTCAAACTGGAGGAAGAAGTCTTCGGCGATCACTTTATCCCACAGGTAGGTGTAATAGGCGCTGGAATATCCGCCGAGGTGTCCGAAGGAGGCCCACATGTGGGTTTCTGGGATCTGGGTGAAGAGCGTGTATTTGCGGTTTGCGTCGAGGGTGACGGCGTCGAGATTTACGTCGTCGGGCTTGGTTTTATAAATGTCGTAGGAAATGGCGGTGAGAGCGGTTTGGCGGTCGGCCCAGACGCCGCGTCCGAAGGCAGAAGCACGGTTCATGCGAGCGACTAGTTCGGCGGGGATGGGTTCGCCGGTTTTGTAGTGGCGGGCAAACTTGGCGAGGACTTGCGGGCTGCGAATCCATTCTTCGAGCATCTGAGATGGGGCTTCGACGAAATCGGATTCCATGCTGATGCCGGTGATGCCGGCCCACTGCTGCTGGCCACCGAGGATGTGGTGCATGAGGTGGCCGAATTCGTGGAAGAAAGTTTGGACGTCGCCGTAGTCCATGAGGCCGGCGTCGTCGGCGGTGGGAGCGGGGAAGTTACAGACGAGGATGGCCTCGGGCAATTGCTTGCCGCGGATGCCGTCGAGCACCGGAGCCATTTCGGCGTGGCTGTATTTGCCGGGGCGTGGATGCATGTCGAGATAGAAGCGGCCGATGGCTTTGCCGTGGTCGATGACGATCCAGGTTTCGACCGCGGGATCCCAGGAGGGAACGTTCATCTCCTGCTGGAAGCTGACCTGGAAAAGTTCAGCGGAGGCATCGAGGATGCCTTGCTTGACCTGCATGAAGGGGAAATAGGGGCGGACGGATTGAGAATCGAAATCGTATTTTGTGCGCCGGACTGATTCGGAAAGATAGGCTAATTCATAGCTCCAGATCTCTTTTGCGCCGGGGGTAGTCTTCTGCTTCTCGGCCAGGAGCATTTCAAATTCGCGTTCCGCGAGGGGACGGGATGCATCGTGGACTTGCTGGATGAAGTCGGCGATGTTGTGACCCTTGGCGATCATTTTGTCGGCGGCGTTGTAGTCGGCCCAGTTGGAGTAGCCGAGCAGCGTGGCGATCTCGTAGCGCGTCTTTAGCAGGCTGGTGAGGACTTCCTGATTTTTGGGATAGGCGCGGGTGAGGAACGCGACGGTGACGCGGCGGCGCAGGGACTCGCTTTTGGCGAAGCTGAAGACGGGCAGGGCGTCGGGATAGGCGGTGGTGATCTGGACTTTGCCGTTAGTGCCGGGCTTGTGGCGGTCGATGTAATCCTGAGGAAGACCGTCTAGTTCTGAGGGGTCGGCCTCGATCACGTTCTGTCCGTCGGCGATGTTGCGATCGAACATGGACTGCTCTTCGGTGGCCTGGTCATTTAATTTCTTGAGGCGGGCGCGGGTGGCGTCGTCTTTGTCGACGCCGGCGAGGCGGAATTCCAGGAGCTGGCGCTGCATGTAATACTTCGTAGCGGCGTCAGCCTTTGAGAGATCGAGCGCGGCGAGTGCGTTGTAGACGTCGTGATTGAGCGCGATCGCGGTCTGGGCGGCGCTGGCTTTGGTGAGCATGGCCTGGGCGTGGTCGCGGAAGCCGGCGTCGGGATGGACCTGCTCCATAAGTCCGGCGAAATATCCGGTGGAGTTGTTCTGGCGGATGGCCTCATCGAAGGGGACGAGAGTGTTCTCAATGGTGCGCGGGCCTTTGGCGGCGAGCAGAGTTTCGATGGCATGCTGGCCGGCGGCGAGGCGGTCAGTCTCGATTTTCTCGAAAGCGGCGACGTCGGGTTTGGAGGCCCAGATTGTGGGCTGAGTAACCTTGATGTCCTGAGCGGAAAGGACGGCGATCAAAAGCGGTAGGCACAGGAGGAGAGCCAGGCGTGCGGCGAGCAACATGAGTGAACCTCTTGGAGAATTTTCCCAGCTGAGTCGAGCGATTTGACACTGATCTGAGGTGCGTCCCGATTGTTGATGAGGGTGTCTAGCGATGTCAAGCGTCGGGCGGGAGAATTCGCCTCAACAAGACAAGAGGTTGCGGTGACGACTTTGGGTTAATCGGGGCCGCTGGCGAGCTGCGCTCGGCTGATGGACGGGGGGCTGGCCTCACTTCATGATGGCGGAAAACGAAGGTAACGTTCCCCGTTGATTACCCATTTTTCGTGCCGATAGGCTTATGGTAACGTTGGAATTACCGCATCTTCAAAAGAGTTCGAAGAGGTTCTTTAGGGCAAAGTGTCTTCGCCGATTCGCAAACCGGGCATCCACATCGCTTGGACGACGGTCACGTACCGCAGCGTAGCGCTGCTGATCGTGGCTGGCGCCGCCGTATTCTTTATCGCGGTACGATTCACCTTCCCGCAGTTTACCGAGAACAGCCTAAAGGCTGTTGGCAACGTGGCCAACAAGGCCCTGGAGCGTGTGGCCGGCATGGCGCCAGCGGCGGGCAGCGGCGTCTCTGTGGCGCAGCAGGCTCACTTTACCGCGCTTGATGGCACGGTAAGGGTGAAGAAGGGCAACGGCAATAGCTGGGTGGGAGCCGACTACAACATTCCCCTGGAAAAGGGCGATGTGGTGCAGACCGGCTCAGAAGGTATGGCGAAGGTGGTGTTCAACGACGGCACCAGCTATACCGTGAAACAGGATTCGCTGATCGTGATTGAAGAGAACTCGGCCAACGATCAGCAGCAGACCAATGTGGCTGTGGCAGTGAGTACGGGAACCGTGGATCTTTCGACGGCGACGTATTCCCAGGGATCGAAATCGCAGGTGATTGTGGCGGGCGCTACGGCATCGCTGGCACCGGAGTCGGCGGCGCAGGTGCATAACGATCCCAAGGCCGACCAGCACGAGATCCTGATGAAGAAGGGCACGGGCGAGGTCAAACGCAACGGGGAGACGGTGCAGTTGGCCAACTGGGAGAAAGTGAGCTTCCAGGGCGCCGAGACGCACATGGAGAAGGCGAAAGGGACGGGGCCGCCTACCCCGATCTCTCCGGCAAACATGGCGCCCATCTTCACTTCGGGGGAGGCGACCAAGGACGTGGAGTTTTCCTGGACGCCGATGGCGAACGCGGTGGCGTACCGGCTGCGGATTTCGAGAAACCCTTACTTTTCGTCCACGCTGGTTGACAAGAGAGTAAATACAGCAGATGTTACGGTAACAAGCCTTGGCGAAGGAGCGTACTACTGGGTGGTACAGTCGTACGAAGTGTCAGGGAAGGAATCGGTGGAGAGCGAGAAGAACCGTTTCACCATCATTCCAAAGAGCAAGCAGACGGAAGCCATCGAACTGGAACTGGACCCCTTCATTCAGCATGGGCACGTGATTGAAGTGACGGGCAAGACGCGGGTGGGGGCCCGGGTGATGGTGAATGGGCGGGAGGTTCCGATGGTATCCACCGACGGGACGTTCCATTACTTCACGCCGCCGCTGAATACCGGGGAAGCGGTGATTACGGTGACGGCGCAGACGGCCCAGGGTGGAGTGAACACGCAGCAGAAAAAGATCATTCTTCAGTAGGTGGGTACGGGCAAGCAGGATTAGGGGTTCCGGCCAGGAGTACGAGGAACCTTCGGTTCCGGCAGGTTGCGCAGCATCTCTTACACTAGAGAAAGGATGCAGCCGCGCCGGGTGGCGCAAATCGGGTTCGCCCGAAAACATAGCGGTCACTGTAGATCGCGAGAAGAGTTCGTCCACATGTCAAATAACGGATTTCATTCATCACGCTCTCACAACTTAAGGTCACTATTCAGCTTGTTCTCCAGCGACCTGGCCATCGATCTGGGTACAGCCAACACTCTGGTCTATGCGCGCGGCAAGGGCATTGTGGTCAACGAGCCCTCGATCGTCGCCATCAACAAGAACACGGGCGAAGTGGAAGCCGTGGGCAAAGAGGCGAAAGAGATGCTGGGCCGCACGCCGGGCAACATCGTGGCCATTAAACCCATGAAGGACGGCGTGATTGCCGACTTCAAAGTCACAGAGAAAATGCTGAACTACTTTATTCAGAAGGCGCACAACCGGAAGATGCTGGTGCATCCGCGGATTGTGATTGGAGTGCCGTCCGAGATTACGCAGGTGGAAAAGCGCGCGGTTATGGACTCCGCCTATCGCGCCAAGGCCAGTGAAGTTCACCTGGTGGAGCAGGCCATGGTGGCGGCGATTGGAGCCGGGCTGCCGATTACGGAACCGAGCGGCAACATGGTGGTCGACATTGGCGGCGGCACGACGGACATCGCGGTGATTTCGCTGAGCGGCATCGTCTACTCGCGGTCGGTGCGGATGGCAGGCAATCAGATGGACGAAGCCATCATGAATTACCTGAAGCGGAAATATAACCTGCTGATCGGCGAGCGCACGGCCGAGCAAATTAAGATGGAGATTGGATCCGCGCACCAGCTCGACAAGCCGATGACCATGGAGATCAAAGGCCGCAACCTGATCGAAGGCGTGCCGAAAACCATCACCGTCGATGACGGCGAGATTCGGGAAGCGCTGAGCGAATGCGTTTCGACCATCATGAATGCGATTCGCGTGGCCCTCGAGCGTACCCCACCGGAGCTTTCGGCCGACATCAGCGACCGTGGCATCGTGCTGACCGGAGGCGGGGCGCTGCTGAAGAATCTGGACAAGCGCATCCGTGAAGAAACCGGGTTGCCGGTGTCGATTGCCGACGATCCGCTGTGCAGCGTGGTGCTGGGTACGGGCAAGATGCTCTCGGACTTCAAGCTGTTGAGAAAAATTTCGATCGAGTAGCAGAACAGTGGTCAGTGGTCAGTGATCAGTGGCCAGTTGCAATATCCACTGACCACTGGCCACTGATCACTGACCACTGTTTTTATGGAATCCGTGCTTGGCCGTTACCGTAATCTAATCATTCTGGTGGGAGTACTGTTTCTGCAGGTGTTGGGGCTGGCGGTGCAGGTCAAGCGCAGCGGCGATGCGTCGAGTACTCGGCTGATCCGAGTCTGGGCAGTGGACTTGATTACTCCCTTCGAGCGCGGTCTGGTCTGGGCGCAGAACGGCACCAGCAATATCTGGCACGACTACTTTTTCCTGCGCGGCGTGCGGGCCGAGAACCGCCAACTCAAGGAAAAGATTGAACAGATGCGGTTGGAGCAGGTACGGCTGAACGAAGATGCCACCCAGGCCCACCGCTTGCAATCCTTGCTGGCGTTTAAGGAGCAGTTCATTGCCAAGACCGTGCCCGCCCAGGTGATTGGGTCGAGCGGCAGCGATCTTTCGCGATCCATCTACATCGACAAAGGCGAAAATGCCGGATTGAAGCCGGATATGGCTGTGATTACGGCGGGCGGCATCGTGGGTAAGGTGTGGATCGTGTATCCCTCGACTTCGCTGGTTTTGATGATTAACGATCAGAGCAGCGGCGTGGGCGCGCTTCTCGAGAAATCGCGGTTGCAGGGCGTATTGCGCGGAACCCCCGATGGCGAGCTGATTCTGGAGCGGGTGATGAGTGATGAGCAAGTCGCTCCCGGAGAAACGGTGCTGAGCAGCGGCGGCGACCAGATTTTTCCCAAGGGACTGCCGGTGGGCACGGTGAGCAGGGTGAGTCCGGGGAGAGAGATGTTCTTGAGCATCCGGGTGAAACCGGCAGCAGATCTCAACCGGATTGAGGAAGTTTTGGTGGTGGCGGAAAAGCAAGAGCGCGAACCGGCAGTGGCGGAAAGCGGAACCAGGGCGCGGGCGGCGGATATTCTGGCGCAGCGGCTGCCTTCCGTGCCGGACAAGCCGGCGGTGGCGGGAACGGTTCCTTTGAAAAGCGCTGCCAGCGGGGTGAGTGCGCCGGGATTGGGCGCCAGCTCAAAGCCGCAGGCTAACGCTGCGGGCAAGCCAGGGACCGGGACTGGCGAAGTTCTGAAAAAGGTGGTGCAGAAGACGGCTCCCGCGGATTCCGCTAACCGCGGTGGGACAGACAGCGCGGCTTCAGGCTCCACGACGAACTCGATTCCGAGTTCTGCCAATCCGAGTTCCGCCAATCCGCCCGCGAAGCCGGCAACGGCGCAGCCCAAACCCGCGAACCCGCCGGCTAATCCTCAACCCGCCACGACTGACGATAGTCCTCACTAGCGTGCCCATCACTTACACATCGGGAGAGCAGATTGAGGTCTACCGGTTCAGCATTCCGGTGACGGTGGGGGTGCCGTTGCTGGCGCTGTTTCTGCAGGCGTTCCTGCCCAGACGATTCCCATTCTTTTCCATATTCGACTTGCCATTGCTGGTCACGATTTTCTTTGCCATGGCACGGCGGAATCCGATTTCTGGGCTGTTCACGGGAGCCGCCATTGGGCTGGCGCAGGACATGCTGGGACCCTATCCGATCGGAATCTATGGGATCGCTAAGACAGTGGTGGGTTTCGGAGCGTCGTCGCTGGGAGCGAAGCTTGACGTGGAAAACGCCGGGGCGCGGCTGCTGGTCACGCTGGGATTTTACCTTGTTCACCAGGCGGTTTACTTCGGCGTGGCTCGCTACATGGTGAGTCTGACGCTGCATTGGAGTTGGGGCCATGACCTTCTGGCGGGGCTGGCGAACGCGGTGGTGGGTGTGGTGTTGTATTTTATGCTGGACAAGTTTAAGCAGAGAACTTGAAGCAGTGGTCAGTGGCCAGTGGTCAGTGGTCAGTGAGTGTAAAGCAGGTTGTGACTTCCGTTACCCACTCGGCAAACCCCAGGCTTCCGCTCGGATTACAATGAATCTGGAAGCTCCCACACATTCCATTCTGCGAGGCTGTGACTTGTTGCCAACTGGATCAATCTCCCACGAGGGTTTGACTGGCCACTGACCACTGATTTATGTTCAGCCGCGATGACAAAGTATCGGCGATCCGCCTGACGGCGGCGCAGTACATGATCCTGGCCATCTTTCTGATGCTGGCATACGGATTGTGGAAGCTGCAGGTGATGGAGAGCGGCTACTACGCTTCGGCCGCCGAAAAGAACCGCATCCGCAATGTGCCGATTCTGGCGCCCCGGGGCAAGATTCTGGACCGCGAAGGGCGCGTCATTGTAGATAACTATCCCTCGTTCTCGGCGCTGCTGCTGCGCGATTCTTCGCGCGATCTGAATGCAGACGCGGACCTCATTGCACAAGGCCTGCATCTGGACCCAACTGAAGTGCGCACACGCATCCGCCGCTTCGCTTCGATGCCGCAGTACCAGCCGATTTTTTTGAAGGAAGACATCACGCCGGATGAGCTGGCGTTCATCGACGCGCATCGCAACGAACTGCCGGAACTGGACACGATCGTGGCGCACCGGCGGCTGTATCCGCGCAACGGATTCATGGCGCACCTGATCGGTTACGTGGGCGAAGTGACGGAAGACATGCTCAACCAGCCGCAGTTTGAGTTGTACAACCCGGGCGATGTGGTGGGAGTCTCGGGCGTAGAGCGGCAGTACAACAACGCGCTGATGGGCAAAAACGGAGCGCGCCGAGCGCTGGTGAACAGCCACGGCCGTGAAGTGGGGCTGCTGGGAGAAACGGATGCGATCCCAGGGAAACAGTTGAAGCTGACGCTGGATATCGATTTGCAGATTGCGGCCGAAGAAGCGCTGGAAGGAAAGAACGGCGCCATCGTGGCGATGGATCCGCGGACCGGGGAAATCCTGGCGATGGTAAGCCGGCCGACTTTCGATCCGCAAAGTTTTTCGGTGCGGGTGTCGCGCGATCAATGGAGCAAGCTGGTCAATGACGAAGACCATCCGCTGATGAACAAGGCGATTCAGGCGCAACTGGCGCCCGGATCGACGTTCAAGATCATCATGGCGACGGCGGGATTGCAGGAAGGCATTGCGCAGGACCTGCATGTGAACTGCACTGGCGGTGGGACTTTCTATGGCCGTTATTTCAAGTGTTGGATCGCGGCGCGACATCAGACGCACGGGCCGGTGGACATCGTGAAGGGCATTTATCAGTCCTGCGACGTGTTCTTTTACACCCTGGGGGAAAAGTTGGGGATCGACCGCATCGCCAAGTATGCGATGGCGTTGGGTATGGGCCAGAAGACCGGGATTGATTTGCCGCAGGAAGCGAGCGGTGTGATGCCATCGGAAGAGTGGAAGATCAAGAACTTCAAGCAGAAATGGTTTGCCGGGGAAACCATCTCGGTGAGCATTGGGCAGGGCGCGGTGGCGGCTACGCCGATCCAGATGGCGCGTGCGTTTGCCGCGATTGCCAGCGGAGGCCGGATGGTGCGGCCGCACGTGACGAATCCGACGGATCTGCCACCGGGGATTGTTCCCGCGCAGAACGTGCCGGATGAAGTGACGATTCCGATCGACCCCAAGAACTGGGAAATCATTACGGACGCGATGGCGCAGGTGGTGAGTCCGGTGGGAACGGCGGGGGCGTCGGCAATTAAAGACGTGGATATGGCCGGGAAGACCGGCAGTGCACAGACCGTCAGCAACGCCCTGAAAGCCAAGATGAGCGCGAGCGATAAAGCCAAGTACAAGGACAATGGCTGGTTTGTGGGAGTAGAACCGCGGCGCAATCCGGAGATCGTTGTGTGCGCGCTGTTTGAAGAGGGCGAGCATGGATCGTTGGCAGCCCACGTCGTGTCGGACGTAATCAAAGCCTACGTGGAGAAGCAGCGGCGGCTGCCTACGAAAATGGCAAAGAGCGCTGGGAACGCGGAGATTGGCGCTGTGTGGACGGAGCCGGGGCCAGACGGCGGCGAGCAGACGCTGCAGGGCGGACACTTCTTTGTGGATGTGGCGAAGCGGCCGCTAACCGCCAGTACCCAGTACCTAGTACCCAGTACCGGGAAAATGCAATGAAGAAGTTAATCGAAAACATGCGCAGGGAGGCGGTTACTCGGTACTCGCTACTGGGTACTGGGTACTGATGTCACGTTACGTTTCATTCCGCGATTTTGACTGGCTGCTGCTGATCTTTGTGCTGATGATCTGCGGGCTGGGGGTGATGGAGATCCGCAGCGCCACCGTGCACACCAAGTTTGCCGGCTCGCACATCCGGCAGATTTACTGGGTCGTGGGCGGAGTGGGCATGATGTTTCTGGTCAGCCTGGTGAACTACCAGGCGCTGCTGGACCGGATCCACTGGTTTTACATCGCCGGGGTTGCGTCCTTGATGGCTGTCCTGCTGTTTGGGCAGAGGTTTCTCGGCGCAAAGCGCTGGATCAAGATGCCCGGCGGCAACCACTTCCAACCTTCGGAATGGGTGAAGTTGATCCTCATATTGGCGATGGCGAAGTTTTTTGCCGATTTACGGCATCGCGAACTTTCCTGGCCGGATTTTATGAAAGCTGGGGCTATCGTAGTGATTCCAATGCTCCTGGTGCTGAAGCAACCTGACCTGGGGACGGCGCTTACCTATATTCCGATCGCAGTCATGGGAGTCTTCCTCGGCGGAATGCAGTGGAAGCAGGGGTTGTTGGTGGCTGTGCTTGCCGGGATCGCAGTAGTTGCTGTATTTTTTATCCCCCAGGTTCACGTGCTCAAGGGGTATCAGAAGCAGCGCCTTACAAGTTTCCAGCATCCCGAAGACGATCCCCAGGGGACGGGGTACCAAGTTGAGCAATCCAAGATTGCGGTGGGTTCAGGCGGCTTGTGGGGCGGGAAAGGCTCGCAAACACACGGTGCTTTCCTTCCGGTTCCGCAAACGGACTTCATCTTCGCGGCTTTTTCCGAGGAGCACGGATTCGTGGGCGCTCTGGGGGTTCTGCTGTTATACTTCATAGTGCTGATGCGTTTGACCCAGAACGCGCAAACCGCGCCCGACCGTGCGGGCACGTTCGTGGTGATGGGTGTGGTGGCTGTGCTTAGCTTCCATATCCTGGTCAATGTCGGCATGGTGGTCGGTTTTATGCCGGTCACGGGAATACCTTTGCCGCTAATGAGTTACGGCGGGTCTTCCGTGTTGTTTATGTTCCTGGCGTTGGGGATGGTAATGAACGTCCGAATGCGCCGCTTTGTGAATTAGCCGGCTGAACGAATTAGGTCGGTCTGGCTGGTTCCATAGGATTCAGCACCGGGTTCATGCGTCTTTGAACTGGATTTCTGAACCTTATTCTTGAATGTCGGAAGACGGTAGTTTTGCAGTTGCTGTGCTGAGGCACAGCCCAAAAAATATCGATCGCCCTCGCGTTAAGGGGGCATTTCATCGGCTAGTCGAGCAGTCAGAAGGCCGGGCAGGATTGAAGCTATAACGCTGCTGGCAGGGAAACGGCCCCCCCGACCTATAAACGGTCTGAGAGTGCGGTCACAAACCCGGCAGACGGAAAGCGGACAAGTGCAAAAGATACCCAAGCTTGTGCAGCGGATTCGGTCAGGGAGCAACCTTCCCGGCCCCAGCCGTCCCCTATGCGGGGCCAGCATCGCGACGCTCGATCCTCCCATTTCCTTCCTCGCTCTGCCCCGGTGAAGCCCGTCCGGCTATAAGCCGCTGCGGGACCGGAGTGTCCATGAACAAGGAATTATTTGTCTCTTCTACGCCCCACGAAACCAAGGTGGGCCTGGTGGAAGACGATCTGCTCGCGGAAATCTACCTCGAGCGCGAAAATGAATACACATTGGCCGGGTCCATCTACAAAGGACGCGTCACGCGCGTTCTGCCCGGCATGCAGTCCGCCTTCGTCGACATCGGCCTGGAGCGCGATGCTTTCCTCTACGTTTCCGACTTTATGGAGTTGGAAGAGCACGACGAGGATTTGACCGACGTGGTGCCCGCGAACCGCGGCGTGGCGGATATGCGGCAGCAACCGGCGCGGGAGGAATCTGTGGCCGGGGGGGGACAATTGCCCGCTGATGGCGATGTCGCCGAGTCGGAGAGCTTTGGGAACGCATCCAGTCAGGATTTCGTTGAAACCGAAGAACAGATGGAGGGTCAACCTTCATTTGGCGCCGCGCCGGACACCTCTGGTGGCGGGGCTTCTCAAGACCGCGACCGCGGAGGCTTTCGCGGACGCCGCCGGCGCCGTGGCGGGCGTCGCGACGGACGCGGCGATGGACGAGGAGAAGCGCGGGGAGATGGACGCGGCGAAGGCCGTGATCGCGGTTCCGAACCGCGTTTCGCCAGGCCTCCGGTCGAGAGCGCACCTTCTTTCGTGCCTCCCCCGGTGCCGGTTGCTCCGCGCCGGCAGGAATCAGGACGAACCCAGCAGTATGGTCCTCCCGCTGGATATCAGCCCATCCTGTTGCCCGGAGAATCGATTTCCAAGTACCGTGGTTTAGCGCAGCCAACGGCCGCGCCGGAGCGGCGTTCGCAGGATGTCAGCGACGAGCGGCATTTCTCTTCCGCTCATGCACCAGCCTCGGCAGCGCTGTCAGAGCCTGTGGCTGCTACTTTCCCAGACGATGAACCCATCTTCGCTAATGCGAGTGCCAACGCCAGCACCAGCCCGGCTCCAGTTGTCGAGGCAGAGCCTGAGCGGCACGCTGATTCACGACACGCGCCAGAAGACCGCGGCAATGCAGTCGCGGCTGCTCAGGCCGCAACTACGGTGGACTGGAACCGCGAATTCCACCGGCAGGATACAGCCAGTGTCGACGTCTCCACAGCGGCCGCAGAGGCGGTGCAGGGGAACGCGGCGCAGGTTGCGGAAGAGGCATTCGTCGAAGAAGTAGACGAGATGGTCGTGGATTCCGAGGAGGCAAATCAGAGGAAGGTTCAGGCTCTTGAAATGGCAGTGCCGGCCTTTGCCGCTCCCGGAACGCTCGAAGAAGAAACCATCGACGAGGAAGAGGCGGACACGACCCGTTACGAAGAATCGTCCGATGAGGGCTACGACGAGTTTGAAGAAGAGACGCGAGCCGCCGGCCAGATTGCCGAAGTCCGCGCGACAGTGGATGAGATCCACATGTCGTCCTTGGCCGACGCTGGTATTGTCCCTTCCCCTGACGGCAGCACGCCCGAGGGTGAGGAAGATTCCGAGGAACTGGAACTGGAAGAAGCGCAAGCCGAAGCCGAGGCTTTGCTCGACGCCGAAGCGCGCGGCACCGGCGCGGTCGATGCCCGTGCCGAAGTTCGTGCTCCCGCTGGAACGGCCGGTTACACGCAGCGTGCGCCGCGTCCGCGGCCTGGTTTCGACCGGCAGCGTGGTGGCGGACGCCGCGGTGGCGGTCGCCGCTTCCCGCGCCGCGAGCCGCAGGACGTTCCCAAGATCAGCGACCTGCTGAAGGAAGGTCAGGAAATTCTGGTCCAGATCGCCAAGGAACCCATCGGCAAAAAAGGCGCGCGCATCACCAGCCACATCGCACTGCCGGGGCGGTTCCTGGTCTACATGCCGACGGTGAACCACACTGGAGTTTCGCGCAAGATTGCATCGGACGAAGAACGGCAGCGGCTGAAGCGCATCGTGATGAGCGAGCGCGACAACGGGCACGGAGGCTTCATCGTTCGCACCGCGGCGCAGAATGCGGGCGAAGACGAACTGCGCGCCGACATCCGCTTCCTGAAAGGTTTGTGGAATGACATCAAGAGCCGGGCCGAGGCTTCGAAGCCGCCGGCGCTGATCTACCACGATCTCAACGTAGTTGAGCGCGTGCTGCGCGATCAGGTCACCAGCGACTTCTCCGTGATCTGGGTCGACACCGAACCGGAGTACGAACGCATTCTGCGCTTCTTCAATCGCTTCCAGCCGGGACTGGTGAAGCGCGTGAAGCTCTTTACCAAAGAGACGCCGCTGTTCGAGCAGTTCGGCCTGAAAGATGAGATGGACAAGGCGCTCAAGTCAAAAGTCTGGCTGAAGAGCGGCGGCTACATCGTCATCAACCAGACCGAGGCGCTGGTCGCCATCGACATCAATACCGGCAAATACGTAGGCAAGACTTCGCGCCTCGAAGACACCATCGTCAAAACCAACGTGGATGCGATCAAAGAGATCGTGCGACAGATTCGGCTGCGCGATCTGGGCGGCATCATCATCATCGACTTCATCGATATGGATGAACGCCGCAACCGGCAGCGCGTGATGCAGGCGCTGGAAGAAGAGTTGAGGCATGATCGAGCGCCGTCGAAAGTCCTCCAGTTCAACGATTTCGGCCTGGTAGCGATCACGCGCAAGCGCGTGAAGCAATCGCTCGAACGCACCATTGGCGCGCCTTGTCCCTATTGCCAGTCCACCGGCTACGTAAAATCAGTGACCACCATCTGCAACGAAATCTACGTGGAGATGCGCAAGATCGCCAAGCATCTGGAGCACGAAGACGTAATGCTGCGCGTGAATCCGGATGTGGCCAAGGAACTGAAAGCCAACAACGGCCGCCTGCTGAACGAGATGGAAGAGTTGACCAAGCGCACGATCATCGTGAAGAGCGACCCCGCGCTGCATCAGGAGCAGTTCGATATCAATTAGCTGTTACGTGAAATGGCTCGAGAAAATAGCTGGATGGCAGGACTTGGCCAAGTCAAAAGCAAGGACCGACGTGATCAACTGCTCTGTCAGCTATCAGCCTTTCGCTCATGGCTCTTGAGGACGGAGGCTGCGCTGGTCGTGCTGCCTTAATGCTTGATCGCCGTCTTCTTGAGTAGAGACTCAGGCGCCTTCTTGTTTGCCTCGCCTTCCCGGTTGCCGATCAGAATTGAAGCATCCCCGGCATTGGATGGGAATTGGCGGAGCGACGATTGGCCAGTCGTGTTCAACGTGATATCCACACGGCGATCGCTTGCAAGAATGATCGTCCGCATGTCTCGGAGTGTCCGTCGACGCTCTTCTGGGCTGAGCTGAGTATTATTCTCCACCGCATCCTTCACTTCGGCTTGGCTCAGAGAATGTAGAGCGCCAAACGCCTTGGTATCGATGCTGGCCTCGGAAACGCCTTGTTCGACCAGGAAGCGCTTGACCCGCTCGACACGACGCTCGGAGAGTTCCTGATTGTATCCAGCTTCGCCCCGCGGGTCGGCGTGACCCTCGAGGATCAAGTGCGCTTGCGGATTACTTTCCAGATATTTCCTGAAGTCGGCGGCCAGGGAAACCAGAGTTTGCTGCTGACTGGCAACTAGTCCAGCGTCGGGATTTCCGATCTGCGGCATAGTCGTCGGGAAGTAAATGCTGTGCAGAGTGAGGCGGGTTTCCTGTAGTTCGATCTCCGGCTTTGGAGGAGGTGGAGGCAGGTTCTCCACCAGCATTTCCGTCGACGCTTGACCAGTCAGGCCGCGCGAATCAGTGCAGGTGGCGCTAACTTTAATTGAACCCGGCGAGGCGCCGGCGGTGTTCAGTGTGGTGGCTACGCCTGCAGCGGAAACGGTTCCAGCGCTGGCCGTCCAGTTGGCGACGGTAACCGGAACACCATCCGGGCTGGTGCAGGCGGCCGACAGGTTCACGATTCCACCGACCGGAACACTTACCGGGCTGGCCGAGACAGACAGAGTGGGCGGATTCTTGGGCTGCGGCTTGATGATGAAATTGGCCGAGCAACTCACTTCGTTGTTTTTCTTCTCTTTCTCTCTCGCGTCGCTCACAAAGGCGGTGACGATGTAGTTGCCGGGGGCGGCATTCGTGGTCTCGATCTGGGCGATCGCGTCGTTCCCGATCACCTTGCCGCCTCCGCTGCTAGGGTTCCAGACATAGGTGAGCGTGTGCTTGGGATTGAAGTTGCTGGCCGCGACCGTCGCGGTGACGGGTTCACCCACGATGACTTCATTCGGCTGCACCGAACAACTGGCAGCCGGACGCTCCGGCGCAACGCCGCCGGGATGCAGCCTCGAATGTCCAACAATAAAATCCTTTATGGGATTGCGGTCGGCCTGTCCAAGTGCATTGCTCGAAAAGAGCGAAAGTGCCAGAACTGTCCACAAGCCTGTCACAACACGACCCTTATTTCTGATGGACATTTCGGCCTCCAAAGACTTTCGACTGCACCGCTTCTAGCTCCCGGGATGAGCCAACGCTTTCACGGCCAGATCGGAGCGGTTGCGGAGTTTCTGCACGGTTTCGGAAATGGCTTTCGCTGATGCGGCGTCGCTGCCTGCGGCTGTCTTGGCAACTGCCTCGGCTTCTTCGGTGGTGGTGCTGGCGATTTCGAGCAAGACTACCAGCGCGTCGGCGTGGAGCTTCCACAGTGACGACATGCTCTGGCTGCGTTTGAGTTCTTCGAGTTCGGTGTTGACGCGGGCCACGCAGGAAACCAGGCGAATCAGCGAGCGTGCGACATCGGCGCGCGGGCTTTTCTCTTCGAGGAAGCTGGCATTGTAGGCTTCGGCTTCGGGTGTGGTCAGCGTCAGATTGAAGAAGCGCATGGGCACAACCTGGCGATATTTGGGATCGGCCACGCGGACAAACACGCGGATCGATTCCTCAACGCGGCGCAGTTTGCCTTCTTCCGCGGAGATTTGTTGCGCCGTGATGACCGGTGGCTGGAATGCTTGCGCCGGAGAGGGGGCTTTCGCAGCAGCGGCAGCGGCGCGCGCGCTCTTGGACGCCACAGCTGCCGCGCCGGAAGATGGTGCGTTGTTTCCGGCAGCGGGTGCAAGCAGCGACTTGCGGATGGGCGGACGACGGTCCAGTTCTTTTTTTAAACGCGACACGCGGCGGAATTTTTCCAGCGCGCTGCCGTAGTCGGCCTGGAGCATTTCTTTCTGCTGGATCGCGGCTACGTGGTCGACGGTGACTTCCACGCCGTCCACCGTGCTGAGAATGCTGCCTCCCATTTCGTCGAGGGCCTGGGCGAATTGTTTGATCTCTCCAAGGGCCTTGGCGAAAAGCATGTCGAAGCGCGCGCCAAACGCGGCGTTGTGCGCGGCGACTGTGGCCAGGACGCCCGGATGATAGAAGGAAGCATCGAGCCAGCGTTTCAATTCGCGCACGCGCGAAACGATGCCAGAGTCGATGAGCGAGTTGAAATCGCGATAGCGGGCAATCTCCTCGCGCAAGGGATCGAAGTTTCGCAGCAGTTGCACGTGCTCTTCGGGAAGCGAAGGCACATCGGTATCGGCAAGAATTTCGATCAGCGCGATCTCGAACGGTGAAAGCGGCAGCGATCCATCGAGTCCGTAGCCATGCTGTTGCCACTGCCCCTGAACTCGGGGATGACGGTACAGAAAGGTTGCGATGAGGTCGGTTTTATCGCGGTTGACTTCGCTGGGCTCGCGGCGCCGGACAAAATAGCGCAGCAGAGCTTCGGCGACTTCCGAATCCGTTTCTGGAGTAAGCGCGTGCCGCAGCATCGCCGGTGTGATGGCCATATCAAGCAGATGCAGCCAGCGATACATGCGGGAAAGAGTTTCCGGAAGGTCTTCGTCGGAGTGGCGAAGCGACACTTCGTCGAGCCCACTCGGAATGGGCACATCGCCGCCGAGCGAGTCACGCATCAGCTTCTGATAAAAACCCTGGACTGTCGCCAGGATTGCTAACTCAAATCTAAGATCCTCGGCCAAGAAACGCTCCCAAAGCGAGATTCTCCCCGTTGGGTGGAGGGATTTCTTAACTGCTGTCTAAGTAAAGACGAAAGTCACCTCGCTCGCAAGTTACTACCGGCGCGGAACCGTCATGTTCTGGCCTTGACAACCACGGACGTACATGACCTTCCGCGCGAGCATGGAGGAGGTTCAACCTCAGAAGACTACGGTCTTGTTGCCATAGAGAAGGACGCGGTTCTCCACGTGCCAGCGAACGGCGCGAGAGAGGACAACTCTCTCGAGGTCGCGGCCTTTGCGGATGAGGTCTTCGACGTTGTCGCGGTGGGAGACGCGGACTACGTCCTGCTCGATGATGGGCCCGTCGTCGAGGACTTCGGTGACGTAGTGGCTGGTGGCGCCAATCAGCTTTACGCCACGCTCGAAGGCCTGATGGTATGGGCGTGCGCCGATGAAGGCGGGCAGAAACGAGTGGTGAATGTTGATGATGCGCTGCGGATAGCGGTTGACGAAATCGTTGGAGAGGATCTGCATGTAGCGGGCTAGCACTATGAAGTCGGCTTTGTGAGTTTCGATTAGCGAATGGATTTGTTCTTCGGTCTGCTGCTTGTTGTCCTTTGTGATCGAGATGACGACGTAGGGAATTTTGTAGAAGTCGGCGATGGGCTGGTTGTCGGGGTGGTTGGAGATGATCAGCGGGATTTCGCAGGCTAGTTCACCGCTCTGGTGGCGGTAGAGGAGATCGACCAGGCAATGGTCGTACTTTGAAACCAGGATGATCATGCGCGGACGATGTGAGGACCGTGCCAGACGCCAGTTCATCTGGAACTTTTCGGCGATGGGAGAAAAGTGTTTGGCGAAGTCGGTGAGGTCTTTATCTGTGAGATCGATGTCGAAATCTTTGGGATCGAACTCGACGCGCATCAGGAAGAGGCCGGACTCTTCGTCGGCGTGTTCGTCGGCGTGCAGGATGTTGCCGTTGTGGCGATAGACGAAGTCGGCGATGGTGGCGACTTCGCCTTTGCGATCTGGGCAGGAAATTAGGAGGATGGCGGAGTTTTTCATAGTCTGCAGCAGCCTGGTCAGCGGGCCTTCTTGCGCTCGTTCTCTCTGATCCGCGCCTTCATCAATTTTTTCAAAAGAGTTGCTGGGAGAGGCTTATTCGGTGCGAAGCGGATGGTACCTTTTGATGTTGTGAAGTTCTTGAGTTCGTCCTTGAACTCGATGGTCGGCGCCGCGCCCGGGAACAGGCTGCAGTGGTCCGAGAAGGCTGCGTAGGCCGCGAGCATCCCTTTGTATTTGAAGGTGGGGATGCCGTAGCTGATGCTCTCACTCGTTTCGTGTGGTGCAACTGAGCGAATGACCGCGCGAATTTTGTTCAAAGTGGTGCGGGCTGGTTCGGGGACGTGTTCCAGGTATTCGTCCACTGTTTTAGGGGCTTTTGCCCCGTTGCCGGTCTTCTTTTTCTTCACGCGCTGACCTCATCACTTCTTCAACAGTTTCAATATTTCCCTCGCGGCGTTCGCGCCTGAGCCTCCGCTCAGGCCTGCGCCGGGATGGGTGCCACTGCCGCAAAGATACAGGTTTTCAATCGGCGTGCGGTAGCGCGCCCAGTCCAGCAGCGGACGCATGGTGAAGAATTGGTCGAGCGCGAGGTCGCCGTGGAAGATTTGGCCTCCGGTTAGTCCGTAGACTTCTTCAAGATCGAGCGGGGTGATGATCTGGTGGGTCAGGATCATCTCGGGAAGATTCGGGGCGTATTGCGCGATCGTTTGTACTACGGTTTGGCCTAGCGCTTTGCGCTGGTCTTCCCAATCGCCTTTCAGTTTGTAGGGCGCGTATTGCATGTAGATCGACATCACGTGCTTGCCGTCGGGCGCTAGCGTGGGATCGGTGAGCGACGGAATGGTGGCTTCGAGATAAGGCTGGCGCGAGAAGTTGCCGTACTTGGACTCGTCGAAAGCGCGCTCGAGGTAGTCGATCTCGGGGCCGATGTGAACGCGGCCCTTGAGCGCGTTAGTGTCTGCGTTTTTCAGAGCGGTGAAAGTGGGCAGGCCGGAGAGCGCAAGGTTCACCTTCGCGACTGTGCCGTTGCCGCGGAAATGCTGTAGCTTTTGCACGAAGTCAGGCGAGAGATGCGTGGGGTCGGTGAGCTTGAGCAGCGTGCGTTTGGGGTCGGCGTTCGAGATGACGGCTTTGGCGCTGATTTCTTCGCCGGTGCCGAGGAGCACGCCGGTGGCTGCGCTGTCTTTGACGCGAATCTCGATGACTTCGGCGGAGGTGCGAATCTCGACGCCGGCCGCTTTCGCGGCGGAGGCCATGGCTTGAGTGAGCGCGCCCATTCCACCGGCGGCGAAGAAGGCGGAGCCGGCGGGATGAGAATCGCCGGCGGCGCGGATGAGCAATTGCAGACTGCTGCCGGCTGACCACGGTCCGAGGAAAGTGCCGAAGATTCCGCGAGCGGCAATGACCGCACGCAATAATTCTGTTTCGAAATATTCGGCGACGAGATCGGCCACGGCCATCGGGCCCCAGCGCAGGACGCGGTACATGTCCCGCTTGCCCAGGTTGCGGAGAGCGCGGCCGGTCTTGAGCATGCTCCACATGTCGCCGCCGCTGGGGTGGTCGATATCCGGAGGCGTGGTGGCTAACGCTTCCGCGATTACTTTGCTGATCTTGCCTAGAGACTTTTCGAATTCGGGATACTTTGCTGCGTCTTTCTGCGAGAAGGCAGCGATTGATTGCGCGGATTTATTTTCGTCCTGATACAGAGAGAGCGCGCGGCCGTCGGGTGAGAGCGCGGTCACACAGGTCTCTGGTGTGATGAGCCGCAGGCCATGCTTTTCGAGTTGCATGTCACGGACGATGTCTGCGCGAATCGGCCCAGCGGTGTGCGCGAGCGTGGAGCAGTGGAAGCCAGGATGAAATTCATCGGTGATCGCGGCGCCGCCCACCTGCGCGCGGCGTTCGAGAACTAGAGGCTTGAATCCTGCTTTGGCGAGGTAGAAGGCCGTGACCAGGCCGTTGTGGCCGCCGCCGATGATGACGAGGTCGCGTACGCCTGATCTGTTCTCGGGCATGTTACACGGCTCCCTTGCTGTCTTTGAGCATTTCGAGAGCGGCGAGACGTCCGGGTGCGCCCATAATGCCGCCGCCGGGGTGCGTTGCCGAACCGCACATGTAGAGATTCTGGATGGGCGTGCGGAAGCGCGCGTAGCCCGGCGCTGGGCGCAGGAAGAAGAGTTGCTCCAGCGAAAGCTCGCCTTGGAAGATGTTTCCTTCGCTTAATCCCCACTCGCGTTCGAGATCGAGCGGGGTGATGACTTGCTTGTGCAGGATGATGTCTTTGATGTTGGGCGCGTATTCGGCGATGGTGTTGACTACCGTGTCGCCGAAGGCTTCCTTCTGATCGTCCCAGTTCAAGCCGGGGCGGAGCTTGTAGGGCGCGTACTGCACGAAGCAGGAGAGCACGTGCTTGCCCGGTGGCGCGACCGAGGGATCGGTGAGCGAGGGGATGACCATGTCGATGTAGGGACGGCGCGAGAAGTTGCCGTACTTGGCGTCGTCGTAGGCCTTCTCCATGTATTCGACAGAGGGAGAGATCGAAATTGCGCCGCGCAGATGCGCGCCGGGGCCAGGGATGGCTTTGAAGTTCGGGAGCGCGTCGAGCGCCATGTTTACCTTACCGGACGAGCCGCGGTACTTGAAGCGGTTGATATCTTCGAGAAAGTCGGCGGGCAAGTGCTCGGCTTCGATGAATTTGTTGAACGTGAGTCGCGGGTCGACGCTGGAGGAAATTGTGTCGGCGTAGATTTCGTCCCCGTTGGTGAGAACCACGCCTTTGGCTTTGCCATCTTTGACGATGATTTTCGCGATGGCGGCCAGGGTGCGAATTTCGACTCCGGCTTCGCGGGCTGCGTCAGCGATGGCGTTGGAGATTGCTCCGGTGCCGCCGCGGGCGAAGCCCCACGCACGGAAGGCGCCGTCAATTTCTCCCATGTAGTGATGGAGCAAAACGTAGGCAGTCCCCGGCGAACGCACGCCGAGAAAAGTTCCGATAATCCCTGACGCCGACATCGTTGCTTTGAGTACGTCCGTCTCGAACCATTGATCGAGAAAATCAATGGCGCTCATGGTCATGAGCTGGACCTGGTTGTACTTGTCGTTGCTCGACATGCCCTGGAAGCGGCGTCCGATGAAGAGCAACTTCATCAGTTCGCGTGGGTTCAGGGTGTTGGGATCGGGCGGCACCATGCTGAGAATCGGCTTTACGAATCGGCACATGGCTTGCATGGCTTTACCGAATTCGTCGTAGGCTTCAGCGTCGACGCGGGAGTGGCGTGCGATCTCGCGGTGAGTTTTGCCGTGGTCGTTTACGCGCCACAGGTAATCGCCGCTGGGCATGGGCGTGAAAGTGCCGTCGAGCGGGAGGATTTCGAGGCCGTGGCGCGGGAGGTCGAGGTCGCGGATAATTTCCGGGCGCAGCAGCGAGACCACGTAGGAGCACACCGAAAACTTGAAGCCGGGGAAAACTTCTTCCGTGCAGGCTGCGCCGCCGAGGATGTGGCGGCGCTCGAGCACCAGAACTTTCTTTCCGGCGCGCGCCAGGTAGGCGGCGTTGACCAGGCCATTGTGGCCGCCGCCGATTACGATTACGTCGTATGCATTAGCCATAAGTTTTTAGCTTTTAGCCTTTAGCTGTTCGCTTGCCGTTGAGAATGGGGGCGAAGAATACAATAGCGCAGTCTTAGATTCTGCGCGGATCAGAGTCCACTGAGGAGAACGCTCCACTGTATGAGGCGGCGCATGACAGGAGGGTTCATTCTATCCGAGATCATGAGACCTGTCGCGCGGAATCGTAATCCAGGGCGATATCGAGGCAGGTAGCTAGGCAAGCATTCGACGGGCAAGCCTTCCAAAAATTCCTTGCGGGTCGATTTCTGTGGCTTGACGACAATGATCCTAACTCTCTTTCGACATCTCGTGGCCGTGGTGGTTCTGGGCATCAACCTTTTGGGCGGCCGTCCAGAATGTGACGACTGGACGCCTGTCGATTGCCGGTCGTCAAAAGTGGAGGGTTCCATTCCGGATGCCTCTCCACTCGCGTGGCGTGAACGGGAAGAGTATGTGCCGAAGCGTCGTCATGCTGCCGAAAAGTCGGCACCGCTGAGGCTGCCTCCAATCCTAAGTTATTGGAAACACTGGATAAATGTCATGGCCATTGCCGTGCCAAGCAATGTCGTATGCGGTCAGTCCCAGACAATGATGCTTTGAATCAAGTCGAGCGACTTGTAGGGGAACTGCGACTAATCGAACGTTGGGACACTGACCATTGCCGGAAGTCTGTTCCCGAACGATACGAGATTCTTGCTTTTGTGGCCCGTAGAAAAAGGCGCAGTGAAATCCTGTCCCAACTACTCACCCTTATTCCACGATTGGACATTAAGAAGCAGGGACATCTATGGATCAGGAAATCGAGCCCGAGGAAAAAACAGAAAACCGGCGTCACCGGCGACTTGAGTGGGAAACCGAAGTGACGATTCGTTCAGCAAATGAGTCTGTGCCTGGTCGGACTCTGGACATAAGCGAGTCCGGCATGTCAGCGCTTTTGCATACCGAACTGGAGGTGGGAGAGATCGTCGAACTCAACATGAAAACGCCGATAGCGCTCGCAACTGGTCGCGCTGTTGTACGAAACCGTAATGTCTTTCGTCATGGGTTTGAGTTCCTGCAACCCCTGCATGATGTGCGTCAGCAGGAAGCAGCCGGCGACGACTGTCAGGGTTGCGGCGGTACCGGGTTTAACCTGCAAGCCGTGGACGGGAGGCAGGGAGTTGCATTCATGCGCACCAGATGCCCCGATTGCGACGGCACGACACGGGTGATTGAGTCATTACAACCACTTGGCGACACCGCCGTGATGCGAACAAGTGCCCCGTCGGCTCTGGCTGAAGCTGTAACTTCCGTCACGGCACTGTGCCGTCGCACCTTGAGGCGCAGCCGAGCAATTTTCGGGACGCTTTACTGTCTCGCCCTTCTTGTTGACATAGGTTCCGTTATCCGCACATTTGGGCTGAGATTTCTGTTGTTGCTGCGGGGGCGGTTGTGTGGGTGACCGCTGGGGAGCTTGTGCGGACAGCGAAGTCAACAGTACTGTCGCGAACGCTACAAACGAAACGAGTCGGCGCACGAAAAGCATAGGTTGCCTTCAGCCGAAAATCCCAGAATGGATGGGGCGTAGAGCCGGCCAAGAGTATACACGGGAATTCAGATAAAGGGCGCTTTAATTCTATTCGGCAGTGTGTTGCGAATACCGAACAAGCTTTGGCTCCTAGGGACAAACTCTACTTCTGGGCTGTGCACATTTGAACAGTTCCTAGACTGATGAAACAGTTCAGGCGCAAACAGCTCAAGAGCGTATTGGTCCTGCGTTTCAAGAGTATTGCCATCGGTTTTTGCACAGGCACTGTTGAAAAAACAACCTCCTTCAAGCGAAAACAACTGTTCAATTATGCACATGCTTGCCCTGGATTCTTCCAGAAGAGGAGCGTTATTCGTGGAGGACGATGTCGAGCAACGAACTGTGAACTTCCAACCCACCGTTATAGTCAATGAGGCCCAGCTGTCGGAACCGATTCATAAAGAAGTTAATTCGCGCTCGCGTCGTACCGACCATTTCCGCCAATGTTTCCTGG
>DATMQT010000073.1:0-10324 GCA_035566655.1 Candidatus Dormiibacterota bacterium | reverse complement strand
TAGCCGGTCCACCAAGCTCAGTAAGAACGCCGATCCCGCCAGGCACGTGATGAGTAAAACGCTCGCTACAATGGTGACTTGGCGCGAACGATTCATTTCAGATTGCGCCTCTGGAAAATCAGAATCGCGCCGCATAGCGCCATGGTCGCGTACAGCAGCGCGTAGAGAGTGTTGTAGACGATCAACTGCCCGGAAACCGGCTGCCCATGCGCCACCGAGCTGATCACATTGAGCGCCGAAAAATTTGGTATCAGGTACGCCACCGCCGTGGCCAGCCACTTCGTCAACCCGGTTGCCATGCCCGCGAAGTTGCGCAGGTCTTCGGAAAACGTTCCGATCACGAATAGGGAGAAGGCAAACACCGCCGACAACAACGGCGAAGAGAACGACGAGAACAGCAGCGCCAGTGAGCAGATGATCAGAAACTGCAGGATGATGAAATAAAGCGCCACCAGCACCCAACCATCCGGCTTTTGAAATTTGTGCGCGACGTAGAGCAGTGCCGCAAATACGCCGATCGCCATGAAAAAGGCATTCACCACCAGCGTGCCGGCCAGGCCAAAGAATTTTCCGACAATAAACTCCCAGCGCCGCACCGGCCGCGATAGCACCGTGTACAACGTGCGCTTCTCGATTTCTTTCGAGACCAGGCCAATCCCCACGAAGATCGCAATCACCACGCCGAACAGCGACACCGCCGTCAGGCCCAGGTTGATGACCACCAGCTTCTCGATATCGATTGAGATCTGCCCTACCAGAATGGCCGCGCCCGAAAGCAGCACTGCGAACGCGATCAGGTTGTAGAGCACCCGATCGCGCACGGCTTCCCGGAACGTGTTCGATGCGATGGTAGCGATCCGGCTGTTCATGCCAGGCTCCCCGCGGTCTTTTCCGATCGCTTCAGTTTCTCGACGAAATATTGCTCCAGCGTGGTGCGCACCGGAACCAGCGATACCAGCCGCAGCCGCTCCCGGCGCAGCACATCGAGAGCGAGATCCTGACTCTCCTCGGGGAGCACAGCTCGCACCGTGTCGCCCGTGATGTGACACTCCGCGCCCAACGCCTTCACCGAGGCGGGAACCGATGTGCCCTCCCAGATAATCTCCACCTTGCCCTGCACGCCCGATGTCAGGTCGGCAACCGCTCCCACGGCCCTCAATTCACCCAGATGAATTACCGCCACCCGGTCGCATAGGGCTTCCGCGTCCGAAAGAATATGGGTCGAGAAGAATACCGTCTTGCCTTCCGCCTTAAGCTGCTCCATAAGGTCGCGCACCTCGCGTCGGCCCATGGGATCGAGCCCCGACATGGGCTCATCGAAGAAAACCACCTTGGGTTCATGCAGGATGGCTTGCGCAATTCCCACCCGCTGCAACATGCCCTTGGAAAACTTGCGCAACTGCACGCCGCCTACATCCGGCAGCCCAACCCTTCCCAGAACTTTCTCGACCCGCGGCGACAAATCCTTGCCCACCACCCCGGAAAGCCGCCCGTAATACTCCAGCAGTTCGCGCGCGGTGAGATAGTCGTAGAAGTAAGGCTGCTCCGGTAGAAATCCGATCTGCGCCTTCACCGTGGAGTCATTGATATCCATCCCGAGAATGCGCGCCGAGCCGCCCGTTGGAAACACCAGCCCCATGAGCATTTTCAGCGTGGTGGTCTTGCCAGCCCCATTGGGCCCCAGAAATCCGAAGATCTCCCCTTCTTCGACATTCAGATGAAGCGGACGCAAGGCGCACTTCGGACGCTTGCGCCAGAAGCCCACGCTATACGTCTTCTCCAATCCCAAAATTTCTATAGCGTTCATGCGGTGTAGCGGGCGCCCACGCCCGCGGCGTTTCAGTGTCGAATCAAGAAAAGTATATAAAAACCTCAGGCTCAGAGAGTACCGCCGTCAGCCGCGGTTGGGTTCCTTTGGTAACGGCTGAATCTTAGTCGTCAGAAGAACCACACGGCTGAGGGCTAATGGCTAGTGGCGAACGCTGCTTTTTAGGATTTTTCTGCCAACGACCAACGATTGTCTTGCCTGACGACTGAAGACTGACGACTGTTCTACTGCGCGATTGGATACGCCAGGCATCCTGCCGTCGTATTTTCGGGCGTGGACGTCCCGAGAGGCTGTACGCGCAACACACCGTCATCGGTGGAGCAGAAGCTGCGGTTGCCGGTGGACTTAGGCGCAATCGGAGCGGCTGCCGCCACAAACGCGGCGTTGAATGTTCCGCCTCCTCCGCCCGTCAGTCCGGTAGCCAGAAACGTGTAACCGCTCTTTCCAGTGGAACCAGGAATCGCCGTGGCTAAAGCGTTATCGAGAAAACATCCCGTTGCTGCCGAAGGCGTGCACGGTGACGCGCCTCCCAAATTCGCAATCGAAGTCGCGTATCCCACCGTCGGATATGCCGAGCTATAAGCATACTCTGATGTCTTGATGGTGCGGAGATCGCTGGCCGCCGCCGACTCATTCGCCGCAATCTTCGCCTGCAACAGGTTGGGGATCGCGATCGCCGCGATGATCAAAATGATCGCCACGACAATGAGCAACTCAATCAGCGAGAATCCATGTTGATGGCGCATAAGAGATTCCCGTTCACGCCTCGCAATCGATCGATTCGTGAACTTTTCCTTATGTTTACACTGCACTCGGCGGGCCATTGTGACCGCCCGCCCGCTTCCCGCCGTAACCCACCTAACATCCGTTTAGGCAG
Source organism: Candidatus Dormiibacterota bacterium (assembly GCA_035566655.1). Classification (GTDB taxonomy): domain Bacteria; phylum Acidobacteriota; class Terriglobia; order Terriglobales; family Acidobacteriaceae; genus Sulfotelmatobacter. The sequence continues at coordinate 7,619 of DATMQT010000073.1, read as the reverse complement.
TGACTTAGGTGTCAGCAGCTGGCAATGACCCGGCCACCGACAGGTCGCGAACCCGGTTACCGCCACAAATCGTCACTCCGGCGACACGGCGGGACAGCCCCTGAAAATGAAAAAGGGGCAGAAGCTTTCGCTTCCGCCCCCGGTTGCCCTCGCGGGATTTGAATTAGTTGTTGAGCGGCAAGAAGGCTACGCAGGTGTCATGCGTCGTCGAACCTGCACCCGCCGGATCCTGACGAACCACCGCGTCTTCCACCGAGCAGAAGGCACGTGTGCCGGTCTGCTGGAAGACGATCGGTGCGCCATTGGCCGCATACTGCGAGAGCAGCACTCCGCCGCCGGTTGCAGCTGCTACTGCTGCGAAGTTATATCCGCTCTTGCCAGCGCCGCCACCGTTGGTGGCCAGGTTGTTGTCGATCAAGCAGGCATTGGCAATCGCCGGAACGCAAGGCGAAGCCGCCCCACCGAGAGCTGCCAGAGCCGCATATCCGGTCGCCGGATAGGTGGAATAATAGGTGACTTCGGCAGTGTTGACGGTACGAATGGAGCTGGCCGCGGACGACTCATTAGCCGCCATACGCGCGCGCAGCAGGTTCGGAATGGCAATCGCTGCGATAATCAGGATGATCGCCACCACAATCAGCAACTCGATCAATGAAAAACCCTTCTGTTTCCGCATCTCTTTTTTTCCCCTCATCTCCGGTTAACTTTTACTGGTCTATGGTAAGACCCATCTTCAGGAATGATCGCATCCCGAGGGCCAGATCTGTAGGTTACGTACGTAAGACCAGCCACCGAGCGTAAAACTCATATTTTCAATTATGCCCTATCCTTCGGTACCCAAGGCAACTTCATTCTCCCCTGACAGGAACGGTCCATCCCTGACAAATTGCGTCCGAAGTGCCGACAATCGTTGTCATTAGGTTGCCTCGCAGACCTGCTCCAGAGAATCCCCAGGGTTTTCAGCAAACCGATACGTAAAATCGTTAAAAAAAAGAAAAGCAGCGGAAGTTGCCTTCCGCTGCTTTCCGGCTTGTACCCTCCCCCAGGTACTTGCCAACCTCGTGAAGCTTTCAGACTAGTTGTTAAGTGGCAGGAAGGCCTGGCAGGTGTCATGCGTGGTCGAACCTGCACCCGCTGGATCCTGACGAACCACTGCGTCTTCGGTCGAGCAGAAGGCGCGCGTACCGGTCTGCCGGAACACGATCGGTGCGCCGTTGGCCGCATACTGCGAGAGCAGCACTCCGCCGCCGGTTGCAGCCGCAACTGCCGCGAAGTTATATCCGCTCTTGCCAGCGCCGCCACCGTTGGTGGCCAGGTTGTTGTCGATCAAGCAGGCATTGGCAATCGCCGGAATGCAAGGCGAAGCCGCCCCACCGAGAGACGCCAGAGCCGCATACCCGGTCGCCGGATAGGTGGAGTAATAGGTGACTTCGGCAGTGTTGACGGTACGAATGGAGCTCGCTGCGGACGACTCGTTAGCCGCCATGCGCGCGCGCAGCAGGTTCGGAATGGCAATCGCTGCGATAATCAGGATGATCGCCACCACAATCAGCAACTCAATCAGTGAGAAACCCTTCTGTTTCCGCATTTCTTTTCCCTCGTCTCTAGTGTTTGGCTTTTTGAACTTGGTCATGTTCGACCGACGCCTGTTGAATGGCACTTGCCGGGCCAAATTCGAAGGTGACCGCAATACCCACGCCACAAATGGCCTAACATCCACATTTTGATAGCTGACCGATCCTTTCGTAACACTTACCGCCACGCTTGCCTTTGTCTTTCCATTCCCATTTCTGACAATTTCCGTCAATCTCACCAACAATCCTTGTCGTTACCTGCCGTGTTTTCAGCACATTCTCAGTAGCCTGCGAACTGCGCAACTCGCGACGGCCTCCCTGCCTGCACTCACCTCCACCACACAAAAGCCGCAATACAAAAGAAGAGCCGCGCGAATAGAGCCGAGCACAAAAAAAGAAAAGCAGCGGAAGTTGCCTTCCGCTGCTTTCCGGCTTGTACCCTCCCCCAGGTACTTCGCCAACTTGTTAGAAAGATCTAGAACAACACTCTGACTGGTGGCACGTGCCATGCCAACTCACGAATACTCTCATCGCTCTCCCCGCTTCATCCGATCCATCAAAGAAAATCACTGACTTAGCATCCATCTCTTCGTATCAAACGCTGCTGCTCCCTTCGTTCGGACTGAAACGAAACGTCGCCCCTGACAAATTTCGTCAGCCAATTTGTGTCGCTCTCCGACCACGTAGGGACAGGCGCCCTCGCCTGTCCGGCCGAGGAGATTTTTGCCGCGGGTGCAAGCGAGACCGGGACGACCGACCAACGACCAGCGACAAATCCCTTCCCCATCCTAACGGCTGCCGTACAATGCTGTCCGCAACCCAACATCCCATGACCCTCGTTCAACCTTCTCTGATCGATCCCGACATCTCCCGTGCCTGGACCCTGCCTGCCTCCTTCTACCTCGACCCCGCAATCGCCGCCGAAGAGAAAGACAAAATCTTTTCCCGCACCTGGCAGGTGGTTGGACACCATGACCAGGTCTCAAACTCGGGCGACTACTTCACTACCCAGTTCGCGGGCGAGCCACTGCTGATCGTGCGCGGGGGCGATCACCAGCTCCGTGCCTTCTTCAACGTGTGCCGGCATCGGGCCGGGCCGCCCGCCAAAGGCTGCGGCTCCCGCAAGCTCTTCCGCTGCGTCTATCACGGCTGGACCTACAACCTCGATGGCTCGCTCAACCATGCCACCGAAATCGAAGGGGTAGAAGGTTTCAAACCCGAAGACTTCGCGCTCGCACCCGTGCGCTGCGCCGAATGGTTCCATCTCGTCTTTGTGAATCTCGACGCCAACGCGCCTCCGCTGCTGGACAGTCTCGGCCAGCTGCCGACACAGGCCGAGCGTTTCCAGTTCCAGACGATGAAGCTCTTGGAGCGCCGCACTTACGACATGAAGTGCAACTGGAAGACTTACGTCGACAACTATCTCGAGGGTTATCACCTGCCCACGGTGCATCCCGGCCTGAATCGCGAACTCGACTTCAACGCCTACACCGTCGAGCCCTACGCGCGTCACGTCCGCCAATGGAGCCCGATCCGCGGCGCGCAGCCCGGCGATACCACCCCTCGTCGCTACCAGGAAGCCTGCGAAGGCCTCACCACCGACTACTTCTGGGCCTTCCCCAACTGGATGCTCAACTGCTATCCCGATAACGTCTCGCTGAACATTGTCCTTCCAATGGAGCCGGAACGCAGCCTCGCCATCTTCGAATGGTATTTGCCGGAAAAAGATCTGGGCAGCGAAGCCGCCAAAGCTTCTGTTCGCTTCAGCGACGAGATTCAACACGAAGACATGGCCATCTGCGAAGCCGTCCAGAAGAATTTGCACTCACGCAGCTACCAGCGAGGCCGCTTCAGCGTAAAGCAGGAAAAGGGTGTCCACGCCTTCCACCGAATGTACGCGCAAACCATGTCCACGTAGGGACGGCCCCCCCGCCTGTCCGGCCGCGGCGGCTTCTGCCTCGGCAACGACCAGGGACGGGTTTTGCCAAAGACCGACGACTAGTTTTGCCAACGACCAACGACTAACAACCAACGACTGTTTTGCCGGGCCTGGGTCACTAGCATCCGTGATCGCCGTCACATTGTCCTGGCATCTTCTGGTTTATAAAAAATCCCACTCGATTGGGTGAGGCCCAGCATGGGAACACTTGTAGCGCCCGACGACCTTAAAGCACATTTCATCACGACCGGGACGTCCATCGAACGTGCCCGCGGCACATATCTGTTTCGCCGTGGAGAACCCGTAACCGGAATCTTCCTGATCATCGAGGGAGTTGTCCGACTCGGACTCGACGGCAATCCCGCCGGCTTTCCCTCGCGCGAAGTCGGTCTGGGATCGGTGGTGGGCCTGCCCGCCACCCTCTCCGACTCCAGTTACAGTCTGACCGCTGAAGTACTTGAAGACTGCCGTCTGACCTTTCTGTCACGGCAAAGCCTGCTCGATCTTCTGCGCCAAAAACCTGAGTTGTGCTTCCAGGTCATGAGCATCCTCACCGAGGAACTCGCGCAAACACGCACCGCGCTCGAACGCGTGCGCAAGGCAAGCGCGTAAGACGCCTTTGCTCTGGCGAAGTTTTTCTTTTGCGTCCTGAGCGGTGGTTCTTCGCGAGCTTTGCGGTTAAGGTAGCGCCGGCATCTTGCCGGCATGTTTGCCGCGCCAAAACGGCGGCCTCGATGTCCGCGTACAGCCGGCGAGACGCCAGCGCTACCTCCCGGGGTGTTGCCCATGTATTGAAGGCATGTCGCTTGCGACAATGATCGTCAAATCTTGCCCTGCACTTCCGCCAATCTTCTTTGCAGAAATTTTCGCTCCGCCTCGTTGCTGACCAACGCCAGCGCCTCCCGGTACGCTTCACCGGACTCTTCCCATCTCTCCATGCGCCGCAACAGATCCCCGCGCGCGGCCGGCAGCAAATAATATCCACGCAGTTCTCCACGTTCCTGCAAAGCATCGAGCAAAAGCAGCCCTTCCGACAACCCATTCGCCATCGCCACTGCCACGGCGCGATTCAACTCCACCACTGGCGATGGCTGCGCCTGCCACAACAATTCATACAGCGCCGCAATCTGATGCCAATCGGTCTCCTGCACACTCTTTGCCTGCGCATGTAACGCCGCAATCGCCGCCTGCAAGGCGTAAGGTCCTCGGGCTCCACGTCCGAGCGCGTTCTCCACCAGTTCCAGTCCCTCGGCAATCTGATCACGATGCCACCGGCTTCGATCCTGCTCTTCGAGCAACACGATCTCGCCTGATTCCGTCGTCCGCGTATCGCGCCGGGAATCATGCAGCAGCATGAGCGCCAACAAAGCTTGCGCCTCCGGTTCGCCCGGCATCAGTCCGTGCACCAGGCGTCCCAGGCGGATGGCTTCTCCGCAAAGGTCGCGCCGTACCAACGCATCGCCTGCGCTCGCGTTGTAGCCTTCGTTGAAGACGAGATACACGACCAGCAGAACCGTCTCCACGCGGTCGGGCAGTTCCTCGTCCGCGGGCACGCGGTAGGGAATCCCTGCGTCGCGAATTTTCTGCTTCGCGCGCACCAACCGCTGCGCCATGGTGGGGACAGGGACCAGAAACGCATGCGCGATTTCCTCCGTGCTCAATCCGCACAGCGTGCGCAGGGTCAACGACACCTGCGCCTCCCGCTGCAATGCCGGATGGCAGCACGTAAAGATCAACCGCAACCGGTCATCTTTGAGCATGGATTCTTCCGGCACCTCGGCCACTTGCTCGGCCAGCGCGTTCAGGCGTGCCAGTTCGTCGCGCTTCGATTCCAGCAGAGCGCGCCGCCTCAGAAGATCAACCGCTTTGTTTCGCCCCGCCGAAACCAGCCAGGCGCGCGGGTTCGCGGGCGCGCCGGTTTTCGGCCAAGCCACCAGCGCCGCCGCGAACGCCTCCTGCACCGCGTCCTCGGCGAGATCCAGATCGCCCAGAAGGCGGATCAACGTGGCGAGAATCCTTCCGGACTCCTCGCGATAGATTTGCTCGATGTTCAATGCTCCGCCTTCGCCTGGCAGACGCGTTCTGCGGGGCGCAGTTCGTAGCGGTCATGCCCTGAAGCGGTCAGGCAGCAACCCGCTCCCGCACCACCAGCGGACGGATCTCGATCGAGCCCAGGCGGGCCGACGGAACCCGCGCCGCAATTGCCACCGCGTCATCCAGATCTTTCGCCTCGATCAGGTAGAAGCCGCCCAGCTGTTCCTTGGTCTCCGCGAAAGGTCCATCGGTGACCAGTTTCTTACCATCGCGCACCCGGACCGTGGTCGCCTTCGACACCGGATGCAGCTGGCTGCTCGCGAGGTAGTGCCCGCTCTGCTGGATGCTCTTGGTCAGCTCACCATACTCCTGCATCATTTTGCCCTGCTCGGCTTCGTTGAGTTTTCCCCACTGGCTCTCCTGGTCGTAGATCAGAAGCAGATATTGCATGTCATTGGGCCTCCTTGCCCTTCACCGGATAGTCGAACGGCCTCCCCCATTATCGACAATCCGCAGAAATGTTTTCCCAGAGGATTCCGTGCTCGCGTAGGGACGGGCGCCCTCGCCTGTCCAGCCGAGCGAAGTTCGGGAGCTCTTTTCCTCCTGTCATTGCCAAGGTCTGGTGCAGGCCCATGCGAAAGCGTACGACACGAGGACCCTCGCAAGATGTTGCACCGAGCCGCGCACCTACTGTGCCTCTCCTTACATCCAATCAACTGCCTCCATGCAAAACACCCGCGTCCTCATCACCGCTCACGGTTCTCCCGACGTTTTGAAACTCGTTCAGGAAGACCTCCCCGAGCCGCGCCCCGGAGAAGTTCGTCTGCGGATCCTGGCCACGGGCGTCGCCTTCGCCGATGTCCTGATGCGCTACGGCATGTACCCGAATATGCCGCCCCTACCATTTTCTCCGGGCTACGACGTCGTTGGCATTGTCGACAAGCTGGGAGAAGGTGTGTCGGACTTCGCGCCCGGCGACACGGTTGCAGCCCTCACGATGATCGGCGGCTACGCGCAGTATCTCTGTGTGGCCGCCCGCGAACTCACGCGAGTACCCGCCGGTGTCGATCCCGCCGAAGCCGTCAGTCTCGTCCTCAACTACGTGACCGCGCATCAGATGATCCATCGCATTGCCGCCCTCGCGCCCGGCCAGATTGTGCTCATTCACGGAGCCGCTGGTGGCGTGGGTACGGCCGCGCTCGAACTCGGAAAGCTGGCCGGCTTGAAAATGTACGGCACCGCCTCGCGCGGCAAGCACGACCTCGTGAGTGCTCTCGGTGGAATTCCCATCGATTACAAATCCGACGACTTCGTGACCCGTATCCTCCAGATGACCGGCGGCGCCGGAGTCGATGCGGTTTTTGATGCCGTGGGCGGCCAGAACTGGTGGCGCTCTTACAAAGCTTTGCGCGCCGGAGGCAAGACTCCGGGAGGAAAGCTGATCGGATACGGCATGTCGTCGGTGATTAATCGCGGCAAGCCCAGCAAGCTGCGTGGGGCCGCGAGCTTCGCTCTGCTCGGACTGCTCGGCATTCTTCCCGACGGCAAGTCCGCCCGCTGGTACTCGATCACCACCGAGAAGCAGCGTGATCCCGAGTGGTTCCGTGAAGACCTCGCGCACCTCCTTAACCTGCTTAGCGGCAAAAAGATTCGTCCACAGATTTCCGAACGCCTTCCGTTGCGCGAAGCGCAACGAGCCCACGAACTCATCGAGCATGCCCAGGTCACCGGCAAAATCGTCCTTCTCCCCCAGGGATGAAAGAACACAGCTCGCGCAAGGACCGGCGCCCTCGCCTGTCCGGCCGAGCGGAGCTCGGCGCCTGACACAGGATTCCGAAAAACGTTCCAGGTGGAACACTTTCGCTTTTCTCGCGATGCGTATATTAGCTTTAAGATAATCATATGCCCGCAAGCTTGTGCTTTGGCAATTTTTAGGTGCCACCCGATCACCAATCCGAGAAGCTGTCTACCAGCCTGCGCTTTCACCCGGAGCCGAGTCCGACTGTCGAGCCTGAGACCCGCCCAAGCGGAGCTTGGACGGGGCACCCACTTTCGGAGCACGAACGCCTTGA
>DATMQT010000072.1:0-62216 GCA_035566655.1 Candidatus Dormiibacterota bacterium | reverse complement strand
CTCCGTTCGTGATGGTCTACCGGGTCTCGCCTCTCACTTATCTGCTGGGCAAACCGCGAGTAAAAGTCCCGCGATTCGCCATGGTCAACCTGATCGCCGGCGAGGAGGTTGTCCCGGAGTTGGTGCAACGCGATTTCACCGCACGAAATATTGTTTCCCGCCTGCACGAAATCCTCCCCGACGGCCCCGCGCGCGACCGCATGCTGCAAGGCCTGACCCAGGTGAAAGCTCTCCTACGTCCGCCACAAACGGCGGCGACAGGCCCGGCCCCGCACCCCGCAGACCGCGCCGCCGAGATCATTCTGAGCCTGGCGCAAGCGGTTCAGGCTAAAAGCTAGGAGCTAAAAGCTAAAAGCTGCTCCTAAACCTTGTGCTCCCAGCATCTTTTAGAGGAGAATCTTCATCATAGGAATGGTAAGGCCCATTTCCGGGAGACTCTCCTTAATGCAGATTCGCCTTCGGCGCGCCCAGAGCGTCCTATCGGGTTTTCTCGCCCTGTTGCTGTTGGTTTTCGGCTCGACCCTCTCACGGGCCGCCGACAAGGCCCGCTTGCGCGTCGACGACTACCAGATCGAGGCCGAACTCACCCCTCATCTCCATCAGATTTCGGTGCGGGCCAAAGTCAAATTCACGGCCCTTCAGGATTTAAGCGTTGCCGTTTTCGAACTGCACAACGATTTGCGCGTCACCCGGGTTCTTGACGCCAACAACCAGCCGCTTTCGGCCGAGCGCGTCACGCAGGATTCAACCATCCGCGTGCCCCTGCCCGCGGGCCTTACCAAGGACGCTTCCACCACACTCACCTTCGAATACGAAGGCAACCTCGAGACCGCCGACGACAGCCCAGTCCCGGGCCTTAAGCTGGCCTACATCAGCGACGACACCAGCTACCTGCTCTACTCCGGACGCTGGTTCCCAGTGAGTGGCTACGGGCTCAACCGCTTCACCGCGACCATCAGCGTCACTGTCCCGGCACACATGCTCGTGATCGGGAGCGGGAAAGCTACCGTTACCGACAATCCGCCCTCGAAGAAGCCCAATACTAACGGCCTGCCTACCAAGACATTTACCTTCGTCGAGAACAAACCGACCTTCCCCGGGACGATCATCGCAGGCATCTTCCAGGAATATAAAAGCGACGAAGCCGGACTGGATCTCCACGTCTACTTCAAGCCCACGCATCAGGCGCTGGCTGCCACCTACACGACCACTGCGGTCCAGGAGTTCACGTACTACATCACGCTGTATGGCACCCCGCTTTCGTCGAAGCTCAACGTCGTGGAGTTGCCCAGCGACACAGTTCCCTACGCCTGGGCTCCAGGGATCGCCGGTCTAGCGGGCCACTCCATCACGGAAAAGACAAATTACCGTTTGCTCGCGAATGCCATCGCCCATCAATGGTGGGGAGCTTCCGTAAGCCCCGCCTCCAAGGATGACTGGTGGCTGATCGACGGCTTTTCCCGTTATTCCGAAGCGATGTATGTCGAGAATGCCGCTGGCGCGGCGGGGCTTGAAGAAGCAGTAAAAGATATGTCGGTGGGCGCGCTGGCTTATGATACGGTCCCGCTCTCGAGCGCCAGCAAACTCGATCCTTTCTCCACCGAGTTTCAGTCGCTGGTCACCGACAAGGGCGCGATGATCCTGCACATGCTGCGCTGGGTGCTGGGCGAGGACAAATACAACAAGACCATGCGCGAGTTCGCTGAAACCTACGCCGGCAAGTCTGGCAGCATGGACGACTTTAAGGCCATCGCCGAGAAGCATTACGGCGAACAACTCACCTGGTTTTTCTCTCAGTGGCTCGATTCCACCGGCGCCCCCGAGTTCAAGGTGAAGTACACTACCTACCGCCTGGGCAGCAATAAGGGCTTCCGCGTCACCGGCGAAATTGCCCAGGACCTCGACCTGTTCCGCATGCCCGTCGACCTGCGAATTGATACCGACGGCAAGACGGAAGACAAGAAGATCGAACTGGTCGGCACCAACTCACCCTTTACGGTTGAAACCTTCGGACGCCCGCGGCGCATCGCCGTCGATCCCGACCATCACGTGCTCACCAACTCCACGGATGTGAAATTGCGCTCGTCCATTCTCCGCGGGCAGGCGCTGCAGCAGCAAGGGGACCTCTCCGCTGCGCTGGCTGAGTTCAACAAGGCGCTCGACCAGAATAAGAACAGTTCCCTGGCCCACTACCGCATCGCTGAAATTTTCTTCCTCCAGAGAAACTATCAGTCTTCGGCGAACTCCTACCGCTCGTCCATCAACGGCGACGGTGACCCGCGCTGGACCGAAGTCTGGAGCCACATCCAACTGGGCAAGATATTCGACATCACCGGCCAGCGCGAACGCGCCATCAACGAATACCGGCAGGCCATCCAGACCAACGACGATACTTTCGCCGCCCTGGAAGAAGCACGCAAATATCTGCAGAAGGCCTTCGAGCGGCCCAAGGCCAAAGAGTGAGAATTGCAGTGGGAGACGGGTCAGCCGTTCTTTGTGCCAGTTCCCAAAGCTCTGGCTTTCTTCTCCCGCACTGGGCTGAATTCCAGAACCTCACACGGCAAAACCTCGCGATGCTGAACCTCGATGGCCGGCGAGACGAATCGCCGCACGCCGCCGCTCTGGCGACGAATGTAGGGCATGAGCGAAACGTCCTCGCCCCGGCCATGGACCTCGGCAAAGTCAAACTGCACTCTTTGCAGACCGTCCTTCTGAACTGAATCTGGCCGCGGCCGCGTTTGTTGCGTCCGCTCTCCTCGCGGGTGATCGATAATGTCGGGCGCGCCATACAGTTGGTAGATCCGCGCTACCGCCTGGTCAACGACGCGGGCGATCTCGCCCCAGTCTTCGCTCTTGCGTCCTTCCCGCAGGTGTTGCTTCGCCTCCTCGACAGCAAACCAGGTCCGATTTCGCTTGGACTCTTGCGGAGTGCTAAGCCGTGAAACCTCGCAGAGATGAGCGTTGACCGCAACTCTTTTCTCACCGGATCTCGAACCAGGATTCCCTGTGCTGGCCGGCTTGCGGCGAATATACCGAGCGAACGGAGCCTTCTCGATCCGTCCATGAACTCCCGCTTCTTCGAAGGCCTCGAGCGCCGCAGCTTGGGCGTGGGTCAAGCCCGGTTCGGGGCTGCCCTTGGGAAAAGTCCAGCGTCCACCGCTGCGCGTGCGAACCAGCAGAAACTCGATGCCGCTGCCACGGACCCGATAGCAAACCGCGGCGACCTGTTCACATTCCCGTATTTTGCGAAGATGTGACAGCCGGACGAACTCGCCCGAGACCTGGTGTGTCGGAAGGTGTGAGCGATCGATCGTCAACCGCGTACTTCGAACACTCCTCGCATCAGCACTCATCGCATCAGAGTGCCCGATGCCGTCGCCTCTGCCTAGAGCACACCTTGGTTCCCGACCGTAGCCGGAATCCTTCTACATACTTGCACCTCGCCCCACCTCAACGACAATATTCATATTCCATCGGCGATAATCCGGCACCAGGAGAGATTCTTGGACAACATGCATTGCCTTCGCTGTAACCGGGAGCTTGGCGCCGGGCACAAGTCTGTTGCCCTCTACATGTTCGCGCAGACCGTTGGCATCAAACCGCGCCAGAAGTCGGCGGCCCACCGCATCTCCTTCTGCCCGCAGTGCGCTGTCTCGCTCGCCATGGGACCACCTCCCGAGGGCGCCCTCAACCTGGCGGCATGGGACATGATCCGCGACCTGGTGGGTTCCGATCCCGCACTGAACCAGGCGGCATGGGAGAGTCTGAGCGGTGTTTTAGGTTTGCTGCCTGCGACCGGTACCGATGGGCCGCCTCGTGCAGCCCAAGCCGCCGGATATTTCGAATTCTAAGAAGTCAGAGCGCATCTTGCTGTGCATCGTCCTGCTCGTTCGTCAACGCTCCCAATCCCCTCTCGAGGTAACCTTTCCTGCGCTTCCTGGGTCTAAGAAACTAACGCGTCAGTGGAACTTCATATGACCCGGCTGCGTATTACCAATCAGATGATTGAATGGAAACCGTTTAGGCGGGATTGAGACCCCTCGCCTGAACGTGCCCGGAACCCCCACGCACCTCCCCGGAGGCGTGGGGGTGTATCTCATGCGAATACTTCTCGACATCATTCGGCAGTCGCTCGGCACGCTCTGGGCGCACAAGCTGCGCTCCTTCCTCACCATGTTCGGAATCGCCTGGGGCGTAGGCTCGCTGCTGCTCCTCGTAGGCCTGGGAGAAGGCTTCCGCAGCGGCCAGGACAAGAATCTGGCGGAGCTAGGTCAAGACATAATGTTTATCTTCCCCGGCCGCATCCCGGCCGTGGCCGGCAGTTATCAATCGGGGCAGCCTTACTATTTGACCTATGGCGACTATTTCGCCATTCGCGACCAATCCAGATTTCTACGCGCGGTCTCGCCCGTCCTGGAGCGCGATGACATCCGGGCCGTCAGCGACTATGGTTCCACCAGTGGCCAGGTTTTCGGCGTCGCTCCCGAGTACAGCCAGATTCGCAATACGCCCATCGAGCCCGGACGCTGGTTCAATGAAGAGGACAACACCCAGCATCGCCGCGTGGCCGTCGTGGGCTGGGAACTGCTCAAGAACATGTTTCCCGGCCAGCCTGCCGTAGGCAGCACCATCCTGCTCAACGACCTGGACTTTAGAGTGATCGGGGTCATCCCCAAAATTGGCAAAGAAGGCGAGAACGGCACCAACCATCGTATCTTTGTGCCCTTCGACACTATGCGGATGCTTTTCCCGCTCAAGGCGAAAAATTCGGAGAATGCGATCTCGTTCATCAACTACCGGCCCATCAAGAAAGAGTTGCACCTCGAAGCCAAGAGTGAAGTTCACGCCATCATTGCCCGGCGCCATGGTTTCGATCCCACGTTTGACGACGCCTTCAATGACTGGGACACCATCGACGGCGCCATCCGTGTAGCAAAGATTTTTGACGCGATGGATTACTTCCTGGGAGTGGTTGGAGTGGTCACCCTCGGCCTGGGCGCAATCGGCATTATCAACATCATGCTGGTCTCCGTTACCGAGCGCACCCGCGAGATTGGCCTGCGCAAGGCTCTCGGCGCCACACACCGTAACATCATGACCCAGTTCTTTGTTGAGGGAGCATTCCTCACCGCGTTCAGCGGCGGCATCGGCCTGGCGATCACCGCTGCTTTCGTGGCCCTGCTGGCGCAGTTGCCCTCCCCGGATGGTTTCGACACACCGCGCATCGTGCCCGCCTCCGCCGTCATTGCCATTCTTTCGCTTTCACTGGCCGGCATTGTTGCCGGCCTTTATCCCGCGCGCAAAGCCGCGCTGCTTCCCCCCGTGGAAGCGCTGCGGCAGGAGTAGCCATGTTCACCGATCTGGGCAGGCAAGCTTTTAATGCGCTGAAACACAATCGCCGCCGCTCCACACTCACCATGCTGGGCATGGCCTGGGGCATTGCCACGGTGGTCTTGCTGCTGGCCTACGGTGCCGGGTTTCAGAACGCATTGATGGTCGCCTTCCGCACTTTTGGCGGAAACCTGGTCGGCATTTTTCCCGGACGCACTTCCCTGCAAGCGGGCGGCACCAAAGCCGGCGTGCAGGTTCGCCTTACGCGCGACGATCTCGACTATCTGCGTGCCGAGTGCCCCATGCTCACCCGCATTTCCCCCGAGGTGGATAAACAGAGCCTGGTGGCTTATGGCACCCGCAGCGGAAGCTATGGCGTTCATGGCGTCTATTCGAGCTATGAGAAGATTCGCGCGCTGGACGTGGGCGAAGGCGCATTCTTTGGCGAGCAGGAAGACTTCACCCACACTCGAGTGGCCGTCATCGGCTCCGCCGTGAAGAAGAAACTCTTCTCCGGCCAGAATGCGCTAGGTGAGAGCATTCGTGTCGACGGCATCTCCTACAAAGTCATCGCCGTTCTCCGCCACACCATTTCGAACAGCGACGAAGACATGAACGCCCTGGTCTATCTGCCCTACAGCGCCATGAGCGACCTCAAGAATACTTTCTATCTTGACGGTGTCTTCATGGATTACGAAGGCGACCACATCAAGGTGGTCGAGGCCGTGCGCGGTTCCATGGCCTTTCATCACAGCTTCAATCCCAAGGACGACCGCGCCATTTTCGTTTTCGACGCCGTGAAAGATCTGGCAGACCTCAGCGTGATCACGGTTGGCATCAAGGTTCTGCTGGGCTTTATCGGCATGCTGACGCTCGGCATCGGCGGCGTCGGATTGATGAACATCATGCTGGTTTCGGTGACCCAACGCACGCGCGAAATCGGCGTGGAAAAAGCGCTCGGCGCGCATCGCTGGCACATCCTGTTTCAATTCTTGACCGAAGCCCTGGTAATCACCGCTCTGGGCGGGCTGTTGGGCGTGGTGCTGGCGTATCTGGTTTCCTGGAGCGTGGGCTCGCTCACCCTCTGGAGCGCCTTCATCGAGGACGCCAACGAAGGCGACATCCACCTCGCCATCGACTTCGCCACGCTGATCTGGTCAACCGCCATCCTCAGCTTCGTAGGCATCATCAGCGGCATGCTGCCCGCGATCAAAGCAGCCAGACTGAACCCGATCGAGGCCCTGCGTTACGAGTAGCGCCTTTACGGGTAGCGCCGGCGTCCCGCCGGCTGTCGCGAGGGCGTCCCGCCCTCGCACGTGACAGATCCCAAGCTGCTTTACAATCCCCCTGTGCCTGAAACCGCCACCACCCGCCTCGACCGCGTCCTGGCCCAACTCCGCCTCTACGAGCACCCTCTACTGAACTTCTCCGCCCGCTCCAAGGGCGAAGGCGTTGAACTGATCATCCAGTTCAAAGACGCCTCTATTCCCATGCACACGTATTATTTGGAACTCCACCCCCGCGACCTCGACCACCCGCAATTTGAATGGAGCTTCCAGCGCCAGCTCTACGATGCGCTGCACGACTACTTCGTGGAAATGTTTATCCGCACTCCGCAGGACCGCGCCGACCGCCGCCGGAAGGGCTTGTGAATCCTCTGCGCCAAAAGATCGAGCAGGAAATCCGCGAGCGCGGCCCCATCCCGTTCTCACGCTACATGGAGCTTTGTCTCTACGATCCTAAGCACGGCTACTATTCGCGAAACGCGCTGCAGTTCGGCAAGGCGGGCGATTTCTACACCTCGAGCGACGTGCATGCAGTCTTCGGCCGACTGCTGGCCCGCCAGTTCGACGAAATGTGGCGCGCCCTGGGCTCGCCCGCGCGTATCGACCTGACCGAACTCGGCCCCGGCCGTGGCTTGTTCGCGCAAGACGTCCTCGACTGGTCAGAAAAGAAGTTTCCGGAGTTCTTTCGCGCTCTGCATTACGTTCTAATGGAAAGCTCACCTGCCTTGCGTGAGCGCATCAAAGAGACCCTGGAGCGTCACATTGAATCCGGAAAAGCAGGATTTGCCGCGTTTGACTCAGCTTCGGATATCTCCACCATCCTGTTCGCCAACGAATTCTTCGACGCCCTGCCAGTCGAAATCCTGAGCACGAAGGGTTCTCTCCGCATCGACGCACGCGAGGGCCACTTCGTTGAAGCGTGGGCACAGCCTTCGTCCGACGAACTCGATTTCCTCGACCGCTACTCGATCCATCCCGAACCGGACGAACGCATCGAAGTTCCGCTCGCTGCACAACAATCCATGGATCGCATTGCCGCCAGTATCCCGCGCGGATTCCTCGTCGTCATCGACTACGGCTACACCCGCGAAGAGCAACTCGCCGGCCGGCATCGCGGCACGCTGAAGGCGCTTCGGCAGCACTCGATCAGCGCCAATCCCTACGAAGCGCCGGGCGAACAGGACATCACCGCCGACGTAAACTTCACCGCACTCGCCGCCGCCGCAGAAAAACACGGCATGCAGACACACAAACTCATCACGCAATCTCAATTCCTGATGGGCATCGGCGAAGCCAATCAATTTGCCGACGCTTTCGAAGACTGTCACCTGCCACAGGAACGCGCGAAAGTCGCGCTGCAACTCAAGCATCTGGTCACGCCCGCAGGCATGGGCGAGAGCTTCCAAGTTTTGATTGCGAGTAAGGGAGTTGACCAAGAAAAAGTCGAGGCTTTGTCGGGTTTGAACTTCGGCCGAGGCACAGCCGTACGTTGAAGTGAAGACGCGGCCTGAGAACCCTTGTCATTCCGAACTGGGCGTCAAGCCCGGTGAGAGCTTGCCCTGAGCTTGCCGAAGGGACCCTGGTTTCGACGCTGGCACCGCCACCTCTGGATACTCATACACCCCGCGCCCCGACTTCCGCCCCAACCTTCCGGCCTTCACGTACTGCACCAGCAGAGGCGCGGGGCGATATTTCTCCCCCAGCGATTTGTGCAGATACTCCAGAATATTCAGCCGCGTGTCGAGTCCGACAAGATCGACCAACTCAAACGGTCCCATAGGATGGTTCAGCCCAAGCTTCAATGCCTTGTCGATGTCCGCCGCAGATGCAATTCCCTCCTGCAGCATATAGAACGCCTCATTGCCAATCATCGCGTTAATGCGGCTGGTGATAAAGCCTGGCGCTTCCTTGATCACCACCACTTCCTTCTTCATCCGCTTCCCAACTTCAACCGCAGTAGATAGCGTGTCTTCATCGGTCTCCAAAGCGCGCACCACTTCGAGCAGCTTCATCTTGTGTACGGGATTGAAAAAGTGCATGCCCACACACTTCTTAGCGCGGTAGGTCACGCTCGCAATTTCCGTGATGCTGAGAGAAGAAGTGTTCGAAGCCAGAATCGTCGTCGGACGGCAAATCTTGTCGAGCAGAGTGAAGATTTCAATCTTCGACTCCATCTCTTCCGGAACAGCTTCAATCACCAGATCGGCCTCGCGCGCCGCCTCTTCCACCGAACCCGCATATTCCACGCGCCGGAAGGCGGCATCGGCATCGGGGGACGCAACCTTTCCTAATTCAACCGCCTTGTCGAGATTGGTCCGGATTTCGCTCTCGGCCCGCCGCAACGCCCCGGGCAGCAGGTCTTCGAGAATAGTGCGATAGCCGCCGATGGCCGCGGCATGGGCAATGCCCCGGCCCATTATGCCGGCGCCGATTACCGCGACGGTTTTAACCTCCGCCACTACGGACCCACCTTTTCGAGATCCACGATCGCGGCATTGATTGCGCCACCGGTCGCACGCAGACTCTCCGCCAGGCGCTTGCGCTCCTCGGTATTCATGGCAGGAATGTAAATGCAGATGCGGCGCAGCGTGGTCGTCATATCGTCCACATAATTCATCGCACGAATCAGTTCACCAGATACTGGCATGAGTGCTCCTGTATGTTTCAGCTTTTCTTGGCTAATCCGTCGGCTGAATGCCCGCTTCAACGTCACCCACAATGCCTACGGTCGACCTTCTATTCTGGACGTGTCCGAGAATTTAGTAAAGGCAGGCAGCCTCCGGTCAGAGCACTCTGCGGAAGTCGCCCAGCACTTTCACGTCTGTTTGTTAACAATGACTTAAGCGGACACGCATATAATCGCTATCGATACTTTTAATGGGCCATCCCGGCTCACCGCGAATCTAAGGTGTATGGCAGATAAGCCCTTAAAACGCTATATTTTTGCGAGCGACTTCGATCAGACGCTCACCTTCAACGATTCCGGCTACGTGCTCGCCGAGTTGGTCGGCATTCCCACCGCGGAGTTCGAACGCAAAGCGAAAGGCATGGCGAAGATCAACCTGGTGCAGCAGGGAGCGGAGCTCGCCTACCTCCTGCTCCACGATCCTGAATTCAAAGCCAAGGTGCGGAAGGAACACCTTCACGAAGTGGGCAAGCGCATCCGGCTAAAGAGTGATATCAAGGCGCTCTACCAGATCCTGGAAACTGGCGTGAATGGCTACTCCTTCGACTTCTACGTTCTCTCCGCCGCACCGGTCGAGGTGATTTATTCCGCGCTCGAGGGAATCGTCCCGGAGGACCACATTTTCGGCACTGAGTTCCGCTACAAACCCTCCGGCGAAATCGACACTATCGTGCGAGCCACGGCGGGCTATGGCAAGGTCGCGGTCCTCAAGCAGTTGTTGGTCGAGCACGTGACCGGCCCCGATCACGTCATTTACACCGGTGACGGCAGTTCCGACATTCATGTGATGCTGGAAGTGAACGCGCGCGACGGCCTCACCATCGCGGTCTCGGAGTCGCCCCACGTTTCCCAGATTGCCAAGCGCACCGTGCTCAGCACCAGCGCGTTCGCCGTGCTAGCACCGATTCTCGAAGAGATCGCAGGATGGGAACGCGCCCGCATTCGCGCATTTTTCGAGGCGAACGGCATGTTGATCCAAGAGTGGGAGCGCGTTCGCACCGACTGGCTGACCGTGCGTCCAGCTGTCAGCGAGGATTCAGAACCCGTGACCGTAACGTGATGTTTGCTCTCTGCTGCTCTTGATGCCATGCTCCGCGATAAGAGCCTGATTCCGCTCTCGCACCAACATCAGCGCGCATTGGCTCTATGTGTGCGCATCGATCGCGCCCAGCCCATCCCCAGCGCCGACCTTCGAGCCTGGCAGGCGGAAATCGAGTATATCTTCAAGCAGGAAATCGAACTTCACTTCTCCGCAGAGGAACAAGTCCTCTTCCCAACCGCGCACCAGTTCCCCGAACTCATCCCGCTGGTGGAAGAATTAATCGCCGATCACGCCGCGTTGCGAGAATGTTTTTCTCAGGCGGAGGCGCACAAGATGTCCGCAGAAAGCTTGCCCGCCTTCGCACAACAACTCTCAGCCCACATCCGCACAGAAGAACGCCGACTCTTCGAGCGCCTGCAGAAGTTAATGACCTCAGACGAACTAGTCGTTCTAGGAGAACAGTTGGAAGAAGCGCTTAAAGACGCCGCGCAGTCCTGCATCCTGCCGAACGAATCGACCAAGTTGAAGGCGAGAAAATAGCTTCTCCCGAGATACCTCTACAACCCGTGGCGTTGCCTGAACCGCGCCGCAGCCTCCCGTCCCATGTAGCGCTCCAGCACGGCGGGCTCAGTTTTCCGAAGATCCACCACCACTAAACCGTCGAGCACGTTGGAGAACTTCCGGTCCACGTTGAAGCCCACCATTTTGCCGCCGATCTTCGCATACTGCCGCAACAAAATAGGCAGGCCCTTGCCGTCAATTTCCACGTCAGTGATCGGCTGCGAGAGTTCCTCGACATCGCGCAAGGCGTGGCACATGGCGCGGCAATCCCACGGCCGCAAACCGGCTGGACGAAATGGCCGCCGTGGTTCGATCAGTCCCGCCAACTCGTCATCGCGCATGCGCTCCTCGAAGAACCGGAAAATCATCTCGCGCGAAGCTTTGCTGTAATCGTTGCTGATGCTGACCGCGCCAAACAACACCGGAGTCTCGGCGTGCGTTGCCAGCAAGCGCGCAATCCCCTTCCACAACAAAAGCAGTGGAGCGTACTGTCGCTGGTATTCCGGCCTCACGAAAGAACGCCCCAGTTCCAGCGCCGGACCAGTCTTCTCGAAAAACCGCGCATCGTATCGAAAGCACGTGCTCGTATAAAGCCCGCTCACGCCGCGCTCCGGGAGGATCTCGGCAGTATTGCCCGCACGGTAAGCGCCCACAAGTTCCTGCCTGGTCCTATGCCACAGCAACATGTGCCAGTAGTAACGGTCGAAGCGGTCGAGATCGCGGGCCTTACCCGTGCCCTCGCCCACCATGCGAAACGTCACTTCACGCAACCGTCCCAGCTCCTGCAACATTCGCGGCGTCTCGTTCGCTTTCGCCAGATAGACCGCCAGATCGCCGTTCTGCGCCAGACAGCGGTCAGGAGCAAGGCGTCCCAATTCTGCCGCCAGCGTTTCCGCTGGCTCGGCCGAAGCAACTGGTTCCTGCACCTTCTCCGCGATTTTCGATTGGACCGCCGCGGGCCAAGACTTGTCCGGACGACTCCGCCGCGCCAGCAAGTAAGTGCGCCAGCGCAAATACTCGATGGCTTCGCGATCATTCGCGATGCCCGCCAAGCAATCGCTGGGAATCTCGCCGCCCACGCGCACTTCGACCGTACGTCCCTCCTGATGCAGAAACTCCTGCAACAGGAAGGCGGTTCTAAGGCGCGGATGAATCATCCCGAAGAGGTGAAAACTCACGCTGTTCCGTCCGCGGAAATAAATCGGCAGCGCGGCGGCTCCGGTGCGCCGAATCAGACGCGCGGCAGTATCGCTCCAGACCGGGTCTGCGATCTCCGCCTGAGGAAACTGCCAGTGCGATACTTCGCCTGCGGGAAAGACGGCCAGCATTCTGCCCTGCTGCAGCCAGGCAAGCGCCTCGCGGACGGCGCGGCGATTCACATGGACACCGTTGCCGCTAACGTCGCTTTGAAATGGATCCACGAAGATGCAATGCCGATCCAGTTCCGGAACATCGCGCAGCAGGTAATTCGCCATCACCTTCACATCAGGACGCACGCGCGTAAGCAGCACCGCCAGCACAGCCCCATCGAGCATGCCGAACGGATGGTTGGCGACAACAACCACCGGGCCACTGGCCGGAATGCGCGCCGTGTCCGCCGCATCCACGCGCAGTTCCACCCGCATCTCCGCCAACAGATTCTCAAGCCCGAATCCGTCGCGAGATTGCTGCACCCGACGGTAAAGTGCTCGCACTCTCTCCACGGGAAGCACTTTCCCCGCCAGCGCTGGGATGCCGGGAAAGTCTGCAACGTGCGTCAACACTTCCGCTTGCGTCCGATCTTCGTGCAGTTGGTCTGAGGGCATGTTAGAGGAATAACGCAGCGAGTTTGCAGAGGGATGAAGAGGAGGTTAATAGCTGATGAAATCTGGAGGAGGCGACACTCGAAAGTAACCAGAAGAACAGTGGTCAGTGGCCAGTGATCGGTGGCCAGTAATCACTGTCGGCTTTAAGACATGCAATATTTCGCATTGCTAATAACTGGCTACTGGCCACTGACCACTGTTCTTACTCCAGCCGGAAGCGCGTTTCCGCCAGCGAGTAGAGCCTGCGCCACACCAAGCGGTTGACCGTCACCACGGTGGCCGCCATCATAATGGTCGCAGCCAGCAGCAAATGAAAATCGCCGCTGTCGGTTGCCTGGCTTATCGTCGCACCCAGTCCCGTTGTGGTGTAAATCTGTCCCTTGAAATGAAAATACTCGGCCACGATGCTGGCGTTCCACGCCCCGCCAGAGGCCGTCACCAGCCCGGTGACGAGATAAGGAAAAATTCCAGGTAAGATCAGCTTCTTCCAGCGTTCAATGCCCCGCACCCGGAAGACCGAGCAGCATTCCTTCAAATCAGTCGGAATCGCCATCGTCCCCGCGATCACATTGAACAACACATACCACTGCGTGCCCAGCAACAGCACCACGATCGACGCGAGCCCAAGTCCACCTCCTAATCGAATTAGCACCAGCAGAATCACGGGAAGCAACGCCGTCGCCGGAACCGAAGCCGCAATCTGCGCCAGCGGCTGTGCAATGCGCGCCAGCCGGGGATTGAAGCCGATCGCCACTCCCGCCGGAATCGTCCACAGCGCACCCAGCAGCAGGGCGAGATTCACTCGCAGAAAAGTTGCGCCCAGACCAAGAGCAGTCACATGCAGCTCAGCCTTCCCCACTCCGCTGAGAATGATCACGACGCGCACCACGCCGTAGCTAATGGCAGCCAGCGCCGCCACCGCTAGCGCGCGCAACAGCCAATCCCGCCACGGCGCCGGACGCTCCTCCGGCCGCTCTTCCTCATGCTTCCGCGCGAAATGCAGAAGCAGACGCTCCGCCATCGGCTGCACGGTCTTCTGCCGGATCCTCGCCAGACCACTGGAATGTCGCACCAGGTTCAACACCCACGATCGCGGCGCGTCGGTGCTCTCCACCTGCTCCACTTTGAACTTTTCCGCCCACGCGATCACCGGCCGCCACACAAACTGGTCCAGCAGCACGACCACGGTAACCATAGTGGCGACTCCCCAGAAGATCGAAGTCGTGTCACCCGCACTGGCCGCGGTTTGCAGATACGAACCCAAGCCGGGCAAACGAAAATCACGCTGCCCCAGCACAAACATTTCGCAAACCATCAGCGCGAACCATCCCCCCGCCACCGACATCATGGAGTTCCATACCAACCCGATCGCTGAAAACGGCAACTCCATCTGCGTGAAGCGCTGCCACCAGCTGAATCGGTAAATTTTCGCCGCCTCCCGCATCTCGTTGGGAATACTTTTTTGCGAAGCGTAAAAGCTGAAGGCCATGTTCCAAACCTGGCCGGTAAAAATGAGTAGGATTGCGCCCAGCTCCACGCCAAGCTGCCGTCCCGGAAACAGCGCCACCATGGCCATCATCACTGGAGGAAGAAAACTAAGTACGGGAATCGATTGCAGCACGTCCAGCAGCGGGAGCAAGAAGCGCTCCGCGCGCGCATTGTTCGCGGCCACATAGCCATACACCAGCGCGAACCCCAGGCTCAGCCCGTAGGCGATGGTGATGCGCAACAGCGAATACCCCGCGTAAGCAGGCAGCGCACTCAGGCTGCGCGAAATCTCCGCCGAAGGTACCGCTGGCCCCAACCAGGAGCGCCCAACCATCGCCACGCCATAGAAAAGCGCAATCGCCGCCGCGAACATGATGACGTCGGGCAAGCGCGAAACTTCGATCCTCGGCAGCTGTGTCCACAGCCGATAGGACGAGAATCCCCGCAGGGTGATGCTCTTCTTCATGCGATGGCGTTTCCCCTCAACTGGAATTCTCGATCAAGCCTTTGGCGTGGGAGTGGAATCGTGGTTCTCAATGACAGCCGCTGGCGCCTCGGTCTGCGCTGTCTCCGTTTGCACCAACCGGCCGCTCGCCCGGTCGTAGTCGAAAATCTCCGCGTAGCGGCCCCAGTTCACCGCCGTGTCGAACTGGCGCTGCACTTCGTCTTCAGAAAAGTGCTCGTCGAGGATGTCGTGAAAGAATTCGTCAGTGATCGCGTGGTCTGATTTCCGCTTCAAAATACTGTCGATCTGCTTCAGCAATGTGACGTTTTCCAGAGCTGCCTCGCGGAACAGGACCTTGCGCGCCTGAATATCGGCATCGGCGAACAGCACTCCTCGCCTGGAGAGTTGCACATCGCCTTCCGTCAACCGCGCGAAACCCAGCAACTGGCAGGCTTCCAGAATGGGCAACAGGTCCTCGACGTCCATCACCAGTTCTTCACTCAGGCGAAACAGGTCTTCGCGCCCGCCGCGATCGTGCAGAAGTTCCAGCAAACCGGCAATTCCGCCCACCCGGGCGTGCGGCAGAATCTGGTATTTGCTCGTTTTCACTGGAGCTTCGCCGCGCTTCAACCCTCCCGGCGGCACCACGATCTCTCCAGTGCTCTCCGGATCAGGCAGCGGATGCTCGACATCCGGTTCAGTCATCACTTTGTAGATGTAGTCCACCAGTTCGGTAAAGCGTCCAGACTTGCGGTCGCGGGGATGCGAGAGCTTCACATTGAAGTCCGAGCGGATGCGCGCCGGGTTTCTGCCCAGCACCACGATGCGGTCCGCCAGCATCACCGCCTCCTCGATGTTGTGAGTCACAATGAAGATGGCGTTGGTTGGCATCTTCTTGTTCAGCCACAGTTCCAGTAGCTCGCCGCGCAGGTTTTCCGCCGTCAGCACGTCGAGGGCGGAGAATGGTTCGTCCATGAAGAGCACTTCCGGTTCCACCACCAGCGCCCGCGCGAACCCCACACGCTGCTTCATGCCGCCCGAAAGCTCTTTGGGATAGGCCGTCTCAAAGCCGTCAAGACCCACTGTGTCGAGCGTGCGCAGCGCCCGTTTGCGGCGCTCCACCGCGGCCACACCCCGCGCTTCCAGCGGCGCTTCAACGTTCTCCAGTACCGTAAGCCAGGGAAACAACGCGAAGCTCTGGAAGACGATTGCCACGTTCGGCGATTCACCGCCCAGAGGCTTGCCATGCCAGAAGATCGCCCCCGACGACGGCTGCGAAAGTCCGCTCAGAATACGCAGTAGAGTCGACTTGCCGCAGCCCGACGCTCCCAGCAGCGCGATGATCTTCCCCGGCTCAATGGAAAAATCGGTAAGCCCCACCACCTGAATCCGCGTCCCGTCCGGCTGGGGATACGACTTCTCGATCGCTCGCGCTTCGATGATGGGTTCCGTCGCCAAGAAAAATTCTCCCTAACCTCTATACACGATCCGGCGCATGCCGGAAAGTGCTCCCACCGAGCAGGAAATCCACCTTCGTGAAACTTCGTGTCCTTAGTGGTTCACGATTTTGATCTCAGGCTGCGAAGCTCTCATCTGCAAGAACAGGAAATGCCTGGGGCAGCCGGTCCGTCACTTCGGCGAGCTGCGCAAGTTTACCAATCAGCTCCGCCGTAAACTGCCCGGGAGCAAGCCGCCACTTCCAATTCCCTCCGTGCAGGCTGGGCGTGTTCATGCGGGCTTCACTTCCCAGGCCGAGCACATCTTGCAGCGGGATCAATGCGAACTCCGCCACTGAAGTCTGCGCCGCGCGAATGAATGCCCAATGAATCCCATCCTCGCGAGGTCCAAGATAGGCTTCGGCGTTGCGCCGTTCGTGATCGGCCGCTCCGGAGCGGAACCAGCCCACGGTAGTGTCGTTGTCGTGCGTTCCGGTATAGATGACTTTGCCCGCGGCGCGATGCGGCAAATACATGTGCGCGCCCGCGTCGCCAAAGCCAAATTGCAGCACGGCCATCCCCGGTATCTGCAAGCGTTCCCGCAGCGCGTGCACCTCCGGCGTGATGTAGCCCAGGTCCTCCGCGAAGAACGGCAAGCCCCCAAGAGCCTCGCGCAACTTCTGAAACAAGTCGTCGCGCGGACCATCCACCCAGCGCCCGTTGATCGCGGTAGGATCGGCCGCGGGAATCTCCCAGCTCTGGTCGAACCCCCGGAAATGATCGAGCCGGATGTAATCGCAATTCCGCGTCGCCCAGCGCAACCGCTGAATCCACCACGCATAGCCCTGCGCCTTCATCACATCCCAGCGGTAAAGAGGATTCCCCCAGCGCTGTCCCGTCTTGCTGAAAAAGTCAGGGGGCACGCCCGAGACCACCTCGGGATCGAGCTTCTCGTTCAGCCGGAACTGGTCGCGGTGCGTCCAGACATCGGCGCTGTCGTAATTCATGAAGATGGCCACGTCGCCCACGATGCGAATGGCGCGCTCTGAACAATACCGCCGCAGCGCCTGCCACTGCTCGTAAAAAGCAAACTGCAAGGCGCTGCGGACCCTCAAGTCGTCGGCCAACTGCTTGCGCGCCCGCTCCATCGCTCCCGGTTCACGACGCGCCAACTCCGCCGGCCATTCATTCCAGCTCACCAGCTTGTGTTGAGCACGCAGAGCGTCGAACAAGACGAAATCGTCCAGCCACCACGCGTTCTCCGCGCAAAAACGCTCGAAGCGTTGCCGCGCGCCTGCCGAGGCCGAATCAACAAAATTGCGTCCTGCCTCGAACAGCAGCGGCATTTTCGCGACGAAGACTTGATCGTACTCAACCGCTCCGGTGTCGGAAGAGAGTGCTGTAGACGAGGCAGAAAGCTTTCCCGCATCAATCCAGCCATGGCTGGCCAGACGTTCCAGACTGATCAGCAGCGGATTGCCGGCAAACGCCGAGATGGAAGAATAAGGCGAATTGCCGTAACCAAGTGGACCCAGCGGGAGAACCTGCCAGAGCCCCTGCCTGGCAGACGCGAGAGAATCGACGAACTGATAAGCAGCTGGCCCGAAATCACCGACGCCGCCGCGCGAAGGCAACGACGTGGGATGCAACAAAATGCCTGCGGCGCGCGGAAACGGCATGCAAACCGGTCACTACCTGATTCCTGATTTAGAACACACCTGTCACCCCGAATTCACCCCAAATACTTGTCATCCCGAGCCGAAGCGAGGGATCCTGGTTTTGCGCGAAGCAGCTACAGCCCCGGCTCGCTCCCCGCCCGGGTCAAGTTTTTCAATTCGTCCTTATTGATCTTGATCTTTCCCGCTTTCTCCATCTGATCGCGCAGGCTGGTAACAAATAAGTTGAAAATCTCCTGCTGCTTGCCCTGCAAAAGCCCTTCCCGGATCTGGTCGTGCTTGGCCGCGAAGTCCGCCTCCGCTGGCGCCTGCACCTCCAGCACGGAAATCACCACCCCGTTCCCGCCACCGTTGATCGGCGCGCTGATCTCTCCCGGCTTCATTCTGAACGCAACCGAGGCCTCGCCGCTCATCGAACCAATATCTGGAACCTGGCCATCCGGCAGCACGAAGTCGCTGGTCTTCACCGTTGCTCCCAGCTCCTTCGCCGCCTTCTTCAGGTCATGTTCGCTCTTGGCGCGATCGGAAAGCTCCTGCGTCTTCTGCGACAGCAGAACACTCGCCCGCTCGTTCTTGAATTGCTCCTCCACCCGAGTGCGAATCTCATCGAACGTGGGTGTTGCGGGAGGCTTCACCGCCAGCAACTGGAACACTGCAAAGCCCTGTGAGGTCGAAGCCATCTCCGGTAGCGATTTCTCTGCCGCGCTAAACACCGCGTCCATCAACTGCGGCGCCGGCCCCATTCCCGGCACAATATCCCGGCGCGTGAAGAAGTCCGAAGTGACCACGGGCACGCCTTTCGCCGCCGCGGCCGCATCCAGCCCCTGCGTCTTGGCCGCCTGCAGCAAATCCTCCGCCTGCTTCTGCGCTGCCTCCTGCGTCTTCTGCTGTTTCACGGCAGGCTCGATCTCGGCCTTCACCTCGTCCAGCGTCTTCATGTGCGCGTCCTGCTTATCGTCCACGCGGATGATGTGGAATCCGTCCAGAGTCTTCACCACGCCGCTGATCTGTCCCTTGGGCAGCGCCGACGCCGCCTTTTCAAACTCGGCGCCCATCTGGCTCTTGCCAATCCAGCCCAGGGACCCGCCCACGTTGGCGCTTCCCGTGTCCTCCGATGACTTCCTGGCCACATCCTCGAACTTGGCTCCGCCCTTCAACTGCTTCAGCAAATCATCCGCGCGGGCCTGGGCCGCAGCTACGGCCTTATCGTCAATCTTGCCATCCGGCCCAGGCAGCGGCATCTTGATCCAGATATGGCTCACCTTGATCTGCTCAGGCGTGCGATATTGATCGCGCTTGTGATTGTAATAAGCCTGCAAGTCGTCGTGTGTCACCTGCACTCCGCCCTGCACCTTCGCCGTATCCAGAACCGTGTACTTGATCTTGCGCTTCTCCGGAACCGAATTCGCGTAGTTCTTCTGGTGGCTGTCGTAGAACGCCTTGAGTTCCTCTAAGGTGGGATGAAGCCCTTTCTTGATGTCGTCCTCTTTCAGCACGGCATACTCAAACTTCACTTTCGTGTTCTCTTTCATGAACTGCTGGCGGATGGCCGCATCGCTCACCGACGCGCTGCCAGTGATCAGCGCCTGTAGCTTGCCGATCACAATCTCCTTACCCACACCGTCTTCAAACGTCGCTGGAGTGAGGTTGTGCTGTTGCAGCATGCCCGTGTACTCAGCCTCGCCAATGAAGGTTCCCCCCGGGAAGAAGATGGACGCATAGCGGCCATGTTGCAGGTCGTCCTTCACTTCCTGCGGTGTGGCCTTCAACCCCATGTGCTGCGCTTCCGCTACCAACGCCTCCCGGTCAATCAACTGGTCCGCCGCCCGCTGCGTGGCCTGCTGCATGAGAAAAGGCATCAGCATGGAAGCATTCGCGCCGTATTGCTGCGCCTGCTGTTGCGCCATGTTCCGCGCCGCTTCCTTCACCTGCTCGACCGTAATATCCTCACCGCCGACACTGGCCAGAACGCCCCGCTTGGTAAACGTCTCGTTATTTCCGATGCCGGGGATTAAGGTGATCGCCATGGCTGCGCAAATGATCAGCAGCAGCCCGCTGAGCACGATTTTCTTAATCGGACCTTCAGTTTGCAGAAATCGAATCATCTTCTTATCACTCCGGAAGTATGTGTAGAATCAACAATTATAAACCAATCAACAGCAGTCGAAGAGCCTGCCCCGAGCGAAGCCGAGGGGACCCCTTGCCCGCCTGCGTACCCCAACCTTGCCCCTTTGAGCGCCGCTCCAAAATCGCCTATTGAATCGTATCAATAGACGTGTTATCCCTCTTATTCCCGGACCAACGTCCCCGGAAGCGTGCCCAACGGCACGCAAGGGAGCAACATGAATTCTGCAAGAGCAAGAGAGAGACGCCCGGTTTCCCCCGCGCGCTTCTTGGCAAAGTTGTTCACGATCACATCCCTCGGCTCGCACCTGCTCCTGGCCGCCGTCGCTTCCAAGCCTCCCGCCCCAGCCACCAAACTTGCCCTCCGCGACCACTGGTCTCTGCAAACTTCCGCCAAAGTCGAAGCCAAAGGCGAGTCCATCTCGAGCCCAACCTTTGTTCCCAAAGGCTGGCACGACGCCACCGTCCCCACCACCGTCGTTGCAGCGCTGGTCAAGGACAAGACTCTCCCCGACCCATTCTTCGCCACCAACCTCCGCCAGTTCCCCGGCGTCACTTACCCCATCGGCGGAAATTTCTCCAACATCCCCATGCAGACCGATAGTCCCTACGCGATCTCCTGGTGGTATCGCAAACAATTTGCCGCGCCCGCCACCTACGCCGGAAAAACTGTCTGGCTGAATTTCAAAGGCATCAACTACCGCGCCAACATCTTTCTTAACGGAAAACAAATCGCCAACTCCGATCAAGTCGCCGGAGCCTGGCGCACCTACGAATTCAACGTCACCGAAGCCGTGAAGCCCGGCCGCCAAAACGTTTTAGCCGTACAAGTTTTCGCTCCCACTGAGAACGACCTCGCCATCACCTTCGTCGATTGGAACCCTGCGCCTCCCGACAAAAACATGGGACTGTGGCGCGAAGTCTACCTAGCCACCAGCGGCCCCGTCGCGCTGCGCTATCCCACGGTGGTGTCGAAACTGAGTCCGCCCGCCAACGACTCTGCGCAGCTCACCATCACCGCGCAAGCAAAGAATGCTGCCGATCATCCCGTGAAAGGCACTCTGAAAGCGCAGATCACGAACATCGTCCGCAGCAAGCTCGAAGTCCGGCAACTCACCTTCGACGTAGAACTTGGCCCTAACGAAACGAAAGATCTCACTCTCGCACCTGACAAGTTCGACCAGCTTACCGTCGCAAACCCGCAACTATGGTGGCCGAAACAGATGGGCGATCCGCATCTCTACTGGCTCGATTTGGATTTCGAGATCGACGGCGCTGTCAGCGATCGTTCGCATACCGAGTTTGGCATTCGCGAAATCACTTCCGAGGTAAACGCCACCGGCGGCCGCGCCTTCCACATCAACGGCAAGAACATCCTGATCCGCGGCGGCGGCTGGACACCCGACATGATGCTCCGCGAAAACTCGCAGCGCCTGCACGACGAATTCCGCTACGTGCGCGACATGGGATTGAACACCGTCCGCCTCGAAGGCAAACTCGAAACCCAGGAGTTTTTCGACATCGCCGACCACGAAGGAATTCTCGTCATGGCGGGCTGGTGCTGCTGCGATTTCTGGGAGCGCTGGCCACGCTGGAAGCCGCAAGACTTTGAAATCGCCCAGCAATCCCTCCGCGATCAGATCTACCGCCTCCGCAGCCACCCCAGTATGGTCATGTGGCTGAACGGCAGCGACAACCCGCCTCCGCCCGACGTCGAGCAAATGTATCTCGACATCGAAAAGCAGCTTCTATGGCCAAGCCCCGTCGTATCTTCAGCCACGGGCAAGGCCACCACGGTGACTGGAGCCAGCGGTGCGAAGATGTCTGGGCCTTACGAATATGTAGCTCCAGGCTATTGGGAGCAGGACACTCCTGAAGGTCAGCCCAACCGCAAACTTTGCAATCCCGGCGGCTGCGGCGGCGCCTACGGCTTCAATACCGAAACCAGCATGGGTCCGGCCGTCCCGCCCCTCGAAAGCATTCGCGTCATGGTCGGCAAAGATCACCTGTGGCCCATCGACGACGTGTGGAACTACCACGCGGGCGGGGGAGAATTCAAAACCATTCAGGTCTTCAGCGACGCGCTCACCAACCGCTACGGCAAATCAGACAACGTGGAAGACTTCGCCGCCAAGTCGCAACTGCAAACCTACGAAGGGGTGCGCGCCATGTACGAGGCCTACAGCCGCAACAAATATCAGTCGACCGGAGTCATCCAGTGGATGCTCAACAACGCCTGGCCTTCGATGATCTGGCATCTCTACGACTATTACCTCCGCCCCGCTGGCGGCTATTTCGGCGCCAAACGCGCCATGGAAGCCCTGCACCCGGTCTATGGCTACGATGATCATTCGATCTGGGTGGTCAGCAGCCAGTACGAAGATGCCAAAGGCCTGAAGCTCACAACGAAGATTTACAACCTCGACATGACCGAGAAGTTCTCTCACGAGGACTCCCTCGACGCCCCCGCCGACAGCACGGCAAAAATATTCACGCTGCCCGACGTGGATGGGCTGAGTCCCGTGTACTTTGTCGTGTTGCGGCTAGCCGACTCGACTGGAAAATTGGTCGGCTCGAATTTCTACTGGCTTTCCACCAAACCTGAGACCCTCAACTGGGCGAAATCCAACTGGTGGATGACTCCAACTGATTCCTTCGCCGATTACACCGCCCTCACACAACTCCCCAAGGTAAAGCTTAAAGTTACCAGTCGCACGGAGCACAAAGGAGAAGTGTCTGTGACCCACCTCACCCTGGAAAATCCCAGCAAGAGCCTGGCTTTCTTCGTGAGGTTGAAGGTAAAGAGAGGCTCTAAAGGCGAGGAAGTCCTGCCGGTGGTGTGGCAAGACAACTACATCTCGCTCCTGCCCGGCGAGAAGCAAGAAGTAACCGCCACCTACCGCAGCAGCGACCTAGGGACGGCGAAAGCAGTAGTAGAAGTCGGCGGCTGGAATGCAGAGTGACGCCATTGGATAAATTGGTCAGACGTGTTGTGACACCGACAAGACATTCCCGTCGGGATCCTTGAACCACGCCACTTTCTCTCCCGTGGGCGTGGTCCAAATCCCAAGCTTGTCCTGCTCTACAAACCCGTACCTCTCGAACTGCACACCCTTCCCCTGCAGTCCCATTACCATCTTCTCGATATCGGGAACCTGCCATCCCAGAATGGTGAACGGAGCGGGCGTAAACTTCGCCCTCGCCACGCGCACCATGATCCCGTTCGCATCCAGCACCAGAGCAAATCCGTCATCTCTTACAAAGCGCAAGCCCAACACGCCCTCATAAAACGCCCGCGCCTTGTCCGCATCTTTGGTGGGAACAAAAGCAACAATCTTTGTAGAGCCCAGCATCACATCCTCCGGCGTCAGGCTTATCGGCTTCGAATTACCCGATCAGTCAATTAACAAATCACCCAATCTTCCTCACTCTTCCGGCGGCAATTCGAAGTCCACTAGATTCCCGCGAAAGCCCTTCGTCTTCCACGCGCCGACGGCGATTCCCACTGCCATCCAGATCGCCCCAAAAACCAGCGCTTTCGGGCTCAAACTGATCCAGAGGAAAAAGCAGATGATGAAGCCCAGCACCGGCGGCAGAAGATTCCCAAGCTTCTTTTCTTGTTCGTGCAAATAGTAGCGGACGAATGCCGCCGCATTCACACCCATAAAGGCGATCAGCGCGCCGAAGTTGAGCAGGTTCGCGCCCAGATCATAGCCGGTGGTGGCTCCGGCGAGCGCCGGAAGCAGAAAAGCTCCAGCCAGGGCGAGTGCGCCAACAAAGAGAACGTTGTTGCGCGGAACTCGCCGCTTGGCATCGACCGCCCCAAAGAACGACTTCGGCAAAGCATTACTGCGTCCCATGCCATAGAGCAGCCGCGCTGCACCCAATTGCGCGCCCATGCCCGAACCAAAGTTCGCCACTACCAGGGTGAACCCCACAATCGCGAACAGCGGCGCCCAGGCGCGCCCCGCCACGAAAGTAAAAGCCGTGTCCGTGTTCGGATACGGTTCAGAGGCCGGCCAGATGAGCTGCGCCGCATACACCTGGAAGGCCGACAAAATTCCGATCACGACACACACCAGCACCGTCGCCAGCAGGATGTTGCGCCGCGGATTCTCGGCTTCTTCCGAGAGCGTCGAGATGCCATCAAAACCAATGTAGGTAAGCACTGCAACCGAGGTTCCACCGAGCACAGCTTTTGTATTCCAGCTCGCCGGGTCGTAAAAAGGGCGCGTGAAGAAAGCTGCACCATCGTGCGGATGACCAAAGATATAGCGCGCCGCCGCCACAAAAAAGATCGCAATCACCACACCCATTCCCGCGGCCAGCGCAGTATTCACCCGGGCTGAGGTTTTCACGCCTTGAACATTCAATGCGGTAAACACCAGCGCAAAGAAAACCGCCCATGCGCTATACGAGACGCCGGGAGCAAACACGTGCGCCTGCTGGCTGATCCAGATGATGCAGATCATTGGATTAAGCAGATAGTCCATGACCATGCTCCAGCCGGTTACGTAGCCCAGCGCCGGGTTGATTTCCTGCCCCACATAGGTGAAGGCCGAACCCGCGCTGGGATATGCCCGGGCCATCTTGCCATAACTGATCGCGGTAAACAGCATGGCAATCATGGCGATCAGGATCGTGGTCACCACGTGGCCGCGGCCGCGATTACTGAGCACACCAAACACCGACATGGGAGCGACCGGCTGGATGACGATGACGCCGTAGAGAATCAGGTCCCAAAGCGTGAGCGTGCGGCGCAGACGCGGCGCAGACGACACAGAGACAGCCGGAGTGGTTTCCATGAGTCCGCCTATTGGATTATGCGGAGGGCAGAAATGTCAATATTAAAACGATTCTATAGCCCTTATTCGCGAGCCTCTTCACTTCCCATAGTCGAACCAGTACCCGCGCTGCTCATTGCCAGACATGTGACGCGTGTTGTATTCGAGAAGGTAGTTCACGTGGGCGTCGTCAAGCGGGAACGACATGCCTGACGAATACGGATAGTCGGTCATCTTCAGGAAAGGTAGCGGTGCGACGAAGTTGCCTTCGGCGGCATAGAAGTCCATGTCTTTCTCATACCCGAAAGCCGCAAAGAAGTAGTCGCGCACCCAGCCCTGCGGCAGCGCCGGTAATGTCGATGGATCGAAGTCGAGGCGCACCTCGTCGCCCGAACCGAATACGACAAGCCGATCGTCCAGCGCGGTGAGCAGCGGCAACACATCCCCGTAGCGTGTGTAACTGCCCGTGGGACGCGTGTAGGGCCCCGTGGCACTGACTTTTTCATAGACATATTCCACGTTCCCAGGAGGCGTGCCTTCGATCTTCAGCGGGAATCCGTGGAAGCCGAGATCGGCGCGGACGAGCGGAACCTGCGTCAGGCGCGGGCTTTGGGTCTTGTCTTGATTCTGAGACGTCCGGCTCACCAGGATGCTGTCCCAATAAATCTGGAGATTGGTTGTTATGCGAATCTTCTGCGTTCCCGGAGGCAGCTTGCCCGTGAGATCGGCAGTCATGGTGCGCGGACCGCCGGCGGGAAATCCCATGTCGCCGACCACGCGCATCCACTTGTCGTTCACGAGCGCTTCGACGTAAGGAGAGATCGCCTGCACTCCGGCTTGCGACGCCGCATACATGCTGTTCGCCGAAAAATATTCGACTGCGCCATGCAGCAACAGCCACAGCGGGCCTCCGCGGTATGCCTGGCCCAAGTCGAGTGTCAGGCTGTGCGACTTGGCGAAGCCCTGGAACTGCGTCAAGGCAAAATCGCCGAAGTAGCGATGCGCCAGCAGATCGGGCAACACGTTGTGACCGTGCTCATCCCACGCACCCGCGGGCGGACGTGTGTCTTCGCTCTTGCTCACCACCACCTTGAATTCCGGATACGGCGGATTCGACGCGAAATATTCGTTCGGATAAACCTCGACATCGGCGGGATGATCGACCGCCAGCACGCGCACCTGATCGAGATAGACGGCTTCCTCGAGCGGCTCCATGAAGCGGAAGCTCAGCTTGCCGTTTTTTTCCCGGATAGCGTTGCGATCGATCTTGATGTACTCAACCGGACGCGGAACGTCGCGCTGGCCGGGCCCAACCCAGTGCCCGACCACGCCAGCGCCCAGCATGTCGGCCACAAGCTCATAGCGCTCGCCATCCCACACAAACAATGTAGGACAGGAACTGCCGCGGCGGTCGATCTCAGTAAACTTCTGCTCCTTATCTCCGGCGACATTAATTTCGTCCTGCAAGACGCCCGTCGGCCAGGTCATGCGCACTATGTCGGCCTCTTTCGCATCGCCAAGGCCGACCACAATGTCAGTCGAGTTCTGCCCCAGGTATCCGTTCGAGCCGGCGATCTCAAACTTCTGCCGGTTGCCGCCCGCGAACACTTCCACCTTGGTACCGATGGCGCTCTTGTTGTCGGCCAAGCCCTTGAGCGAAAGGCGCAGCCAGTGGTTCTGATTGCCGCCTTCATTGCGCAGCAGCACCGCGGGCCCGTGATTCTGCGTGATGAGCAGATCGGTCGTGCCGTCGCCATCGTAGTCGCCGGTGATAATGGCGCGCGGATCTTTGAGTTGAATCTTGTCGAGACCCACGTCGACCGTGACGTCTTTGAAACCGTCGGCCCCGAGATTGCGAAACAGCCGGACTTCGCCTTTGCCCTCTTTGGTTTCGCCGACCGCGACCAGGTCGACCCAGCCGTCGTTGTCGTAGTCGAACGCGGCCACGCCGAAGGCGCGGACCCAGTTTGTTTCGGGAAGCTGAACGCGGTCGAAAGTCTTGCCGTGATTATTCCGCCATAGTGTAAGGCCCGGCGCACCCCAGTGCGTGAACGCCAAGTCCATCCAGCCATCGTGATCGAAATCGAGAGCCGCAACTCCCGCGGTAGGGGCAGGCATGTCCGATGACCAAAGCTCTCTTTGTGCGAACTTGCCTTCGCGGGGATTCTCATAGACGACGGGCGACTTGGTAGCTCCGGTCACGACCAGATCGATGGCGCGGTCGTTGTTGTAGTCGGTGGAAAGGACTGATCGGCTCTGAGGCAAGCCGCCAAGTCCGCGGCTTTCGGTCACATCCGTAAAGGTGCCGTTCCCGTTGTTTCGGAGAACGGAGTTGTGGCCGTTTTTGTCGCAGACTTCGGGAGAATCAAAACTGCAATGCTCCGATGCATCGACGACGTACAGGTCGAGGTCCCCATCGTGATCGTAGTCCACGAAGTTGACGGCGAAGCTTCCTGTTGCTTTGATTCCTGCTGTCTCCGTAACGTCTTTGAACGTTCCGTCCTTTTCGTTGTGAAGCAGTATCACACGGTAAGACGGGCTGATGGTTGTGATCGCGATATCCGTGGCACCATCATTGTCATAATCGCCCGCGACACAGCCGCTGCCGTGGACGAAAGGCAGCTTTGCTTTCTTAGTGGCGTCCTCAAACTTGCCGTCGCCAAGATTGCGGTAAAGGGTCAATCCAGTGTTGGGCCCATTGTCAGTGAGCAGCAGATCAGTGAGACCATCGCCGTCATAGTCCAGAAAGCAAGCGCCCGAATCTTGGAAAGCCAAACCTACGGACGGTGTTTCAACTAGTTTGCTTTCGATTCCAGCCTCAGCGGTCTTCGTCACAAAGCGCACCTTGATCTGCGCCCGTGCTTTCAACACCGCCGAGGGCGACTCGACCGCGCGCGAGTACTGGCCCTGTTCGCCGTAGGCCAGGCTCATGGGCGCACCGAGTTTGTTTTGCGTGATGTACTGGAATTTCTTCAGGTGCTCGCGGGCGTGGTCGATGTCAGTCGATTGCTGATAAGCGCGCGACAGTCCGAACTCGGCGGATGCGTGCAGCGGGTTGAGTTGCAGCGCGTGCTGGAAGGCCTCGATGGCCTGGGGAAACTGTTTTGCCTGCACGTAGGCTGAACCGAGGAAATACCAGGTGTCGGCGTCGTTCGGGTCGATTTCAACTACGTGGTGGAACGCCTCAATCGCGGCCTGAGCGTCGCCCGTATTCTTCGCGTACAGGCCGAGGTTGTACCAGGCGTTCGGATTCTTCGGATCCTGCTTGAGCGCCTCTTCCAGCGCGGCTTTGGCTTCGTCGACCTTCTGCAGGTTCAGGTACGCGATGCCCTCGTTCAGGCGGGCGATGCTTAGCTTGGGATCGAGCGCGGCGGCCTGCTGGAAGGATTTCAGTCCCTTTTCGAAGAGCTGCTGGTTCATGTAGGCAGCGCCGAGATTGTTCAGGCGAGCGGCTTCGGCGGGGTTTGCTTTCTGTTGCGTGGAGAAGACGCCGAGTGCGGCTAGCAATAGGCCGGCTAGGGCTGCTGAGGTTCGGGGAGTCATTCGACTACGATTTAACCACAGAGGGCACGGGGTAACACAGGGTAAAGCTGCGGCATTCGTGGCAGTGGCGGGGACAGCAGGTTCCTCGTCGCATTCGCTCCTCGGAATGACAGGGCTTATTTTACTGGCGGCATGGTCACTTCGCTACAGCCGCAAGCGGCTTGCTGTAGGGCTTGTTTCCGACGACGCCCTTCCCTTCTTCCACTGTGACGGTCTGTCCGGCGTTGAGGTTCGAGAGCTTATCCACCTGGCCGCTGGGCCACTGGATCTCAACCATATCGGCTCTAGTTTGCGTGCCCAAGCCGAATGTCAGCACCAGTTCGCTCTGCGAAAGATAACTTGATCCGGAGCGGAGCATTTTCGACTGCTTGTCGCTTCCCGATGTGACCTGCGCCATCGCACCGATGCCGTCGCGGTTCGACTTTATGCCTACGAGTTTCAGGCGCAGGCTGTGATTTGTGCCACCCTCGTTGTGGAACAAGACAGCGGGGCCGGCGTTGGTTGTGACAAGGACATCGAGGAAGCCGTCGTTATCGATATCGGCATACGCCGCACCCCGCGCCACTCTCGGAGCAGTGAAGGCCGCGCCCATCTGAGAAGTAGTCTCCTGAAATTTGCCGCCGCCGAGGTTACGAAAAAGATGCGATGGCTCGGCGTAGCTGACGCGTTTCTGCACGCGCTCGATCTGGTCCTCTATGTGGCCATCGGCAACGAAAATATCCGGCCAGCCGTCGTTGTCGTAATCGAAAAAGAAGCAGCCGAATCCCAGCGTGACCAGCGTGGCGCGGCCCACTTCCGATTGCGGAGCTTCGTCGACGAACAGGCCGCTGCCTTCATTGTGATAAAGTGAAACCATCTGATTGGCGAAATTGCTGATGATGACGCTGGGACGCCCGCTGCGGTCGTAGTCAGCAGCGTCGACACCCATGCCGGCACGCGCCACTCCATCCTCACTGAACGCTATACCTGATGGAACCCCGTGTTCCTCGAAGGTTCCGTCCTTTTTGTTAAGGTATAGCTTGTTGGGCTGGGTATCGTTGGCGACGAGAATGTCGGGCCAGCCATCGGCGTTGTAGTCGAGGATGGCGATGCCCAGGCTTTTCGAAGTTGGGTCGCCGAGTCCAGCCTTCTGCGTGGCGTCTTCAAACTTGCCGCCACCGAGATTGTGCCACAGTCGCAGCGACGTGCCCTTGTACGACTCCGGCGTGCAATAGGATTTGTGCGCGCCGTCGAGCGTGCAGTAGAGATCGCCCTGTTCGCTCCACTGCACGTAGTTGGCGACTACGAGGTCGAGTTTGCCGTCCCGGTCGTAATCCACCCAAGCGGCGCTGGTGGAGAATTCGCTCGGCCCCATCAGGCCGGCAGCCTTCGTGACGTCGGTGAAGGTGCCGTTGCCGTTGTTGTGGAAGAGACGACTCTGCCCTAACGCGGTGATGAAGAGATCGTCGAAGCCGTCGTTATCGTAGTCGCCGACGGCCACTCCGAGTCCGAACATGGGGACATCGAGTCCGGCCTTGTGGGTTACATCGGTGAACGTGCCGTCGTGATTGTTATGATATAGCTTTGGGGTCGTCGGTCCGGCATGGTGATGTGTGGGCCAATCGGTGCCGTTGATTAGAAGAATGTCGGGATAGCCGTCATTGTCGTAATCGATGAAAGCGCAGCCCGGACCCATGGTCTCCGGCAGCCACTTTTTTCCGAACGCGCCGTTGTTGTGGGTGAAGTGGATGCCGGCTTGCGCACTGACATCGCGGAAGTGGATTTGTTGAGCGTGGACCGGCGTCAGC
Organism: Candidatus Dormiibacterota bacterium; assembly: GCA_035566655.1. GTDB lineage: Bacteria > Acidobacteriota > Terriglobia > Terriglobales > Acidobacteriaceae > Sulfotelmatobacter. The sequence continues at coordinate 32,222 of DATMQT010000072.1, read as the reverse complement.
GCGAGCAAAAGCAGAATCCACCACGGAGACACGGAGGCACGGAGGAGGTTCGACTGGGAATTCATTTCGATCCCCCCCGTGCGGTGGCGATGGAAGCTGGCGGGGCCTTGGCCGGCTGGACAGCAGCGCCGGCTGTCCCTACATGTTTCAAGGTGAAAACTGGCAGTGCTACTGAGACATGCTCGTGAATCGCTTGCCGCTCGTTGTTATCTTCCGGATGCAACTGGCGATAAGGTCCCGTAATCGCTTGCGACGACTCATCTGCTTTGAATCGCATGTAGCGCGCCTGGTGCTCCTTCGCGAGCTTTTCGTTGCCCAGGCCGCTGTAGCAGAGCATCAGATTGTAATGCGCCTGCAGGTCTTCGGGATCAATCGCGAACACGGATTGCAGCACCGTCACCGCCTCGGGGTACTTGCGTTGCAGGAAAAGAATCCGTCCTAGATCGTTGAGGGCGACGCGATCGCGTGGATACTGCGCAAGAACCGAGTGCAAGCGAGAGGCCGCGCCTTCATAGTTTCCGTCCGCGCGTAGCACGCGTGCGTAAAAGTAATTCGCCCGCGCGAGATTTGGCGACAACGCGAGCGCCTTATCCAGCACCGTGCGTGCGCGCTCCATGTCGCCTTCCTGCACGGCCGCACGGCCGATGTTGACCCACCCATCAGGATTGTTGGGATCCGCCTCAGTCACTTTCTGGAAAGCGGCGGCCGCGGCTTTCAGATCGCCTTGCAGGAACAAGCCGATTCCGTAATCGTTCCAGCGCTGCCATTCTTCTTTCTTCACCATGGTCTTCGGTTCCGGAGCGGGCGCGTTGTGCGCGATCACGGGCAGCGTCACTTCGTTCTCAGCCACGGTCTCGATGGGCACGTCGGGAATCTTTTCCTGCTTTGCGGAAACACCGCTCAGCGACGCAGTGAACACGGTTGGACGATCGTCGTAATCAGGGGTAACCGAGTTCGGCGACGCCGGATCAGGCTGGCCAGCGAAGGCTTCATGCGTGCCATACCAGGAAAATTTCCGGTAGCAGAGGCGCGCGTGGAGCGTGATCTTGTTGCCGGCGCTTTCAGGAATCGGCATGCGGTAGTGCACGGTGTCAGCGGCGCCAGGAGGAATGAGCCGCACATATACGACAGCCCGCGTGGACCAGGCATTGCGTTTGTTGATGGGATTGCCGTGCGCGTCGATCTGCAACGAACGGTAGAAGTGCGCGCCCTTTTCCACCGGACCTTTGCCGTCGTCTTCCACCATGCCGCTCCAGAAAATGGTTTGGCCCTTGTCGTCGGTGCCTTTCAGTTCGAGCCAGGTATCGTAGGCGTCGACCGTACCGCCGGGGAAAAAGTGTCCAACCTTCCTGGTGCGGACGACGACATCCACGCGCACGGTATCGCCGCGCCGAAGCGCGGGCTGCACCCGGTTCAGGGGAGCGGTGATGGGCGCAACCTCCCCGCCAGCGCCGGGAGTGATTTTGGTTTCCGCCTCTTCACCCACAGCGAACGTCGTAGCCAGATCCGATTGGCTCTCCGCGCCCGATTTCAGCGGAGCCTGAGCGGGAGACACGGCAAAAATATCTACCGTGAGAGCACCGCTATTCAGGAATCCTTCGGTGAGTTTCAGTTGTGGGGCATCTTCATTCGCAGTGGGCACCGCGGTGTTGGCGCCCGGGAAGCGATGCGAGTGTACGAATCCGCCGATGTTGCCCGCGTCTTTCGACGACTCCATGGGCATGTGGCAATCGGCGCACTGCTGCGGCTTGGGAGGATAGTAGAACGACCGCGCGCCTTGCCCGGATACTCCGCTGGCCTGCCAGTTATCGTATTCGTTGAAGCCGCGGAACCAGCGGTAGTGATTTACCGGCACATCGAGATGCACCTTGTGGCAAGTGGAACAGAACTCCGCCGTCTGCGTGCGCATGAAGGGCTTGAGGAAGACGCGGCGGTGCGGCTCGGGATTCAGCCGGATCATGAAATCGTGCAGCGAGCGCGCTACAGGATTCTGCGTGGCTGCCAACTCGTGCAGCTTGGGATACTCCAGATAAAAATCACCCTGGCCCATTGTGCTTTTCACGTCGGCGATGGAGTGGCACATCATGCAACCGAGGCCGGCCTGTGATTCCGGACGATGCACGATCTGCTTGATCGGCGTATCCATCAGGCCGCTGTAGAGAACCGCTGGATCGTGGCATCCGCCGCACCATTTCGAAGGCTTGGTGCCGACCGTATCCTGCATGTACTCGATCGACTTGCGGTACCACTGATTGTTGAACGAGGAGAAATGGTGCACCGAACTGTTCCACTGGTTGTAGATGTCTTCGTGGCAGCGCTTGCAGGAGTCGGACTCCATGAAGAACTTGCTGGGAATTTTTTGCTTGCCGTAAACCTGGGCGGAGCTGGGGAAGAACGCGCCTTCGGGGCCGTCGCCTTCAGCGTCCATGCTGTCGGGAGGCATGCTTGGATTCTGGATGCGGCCGCGCGTCTGCCAGCTTTCGCGAATGTAGCGCGCGCCGTACCCAGCGGCAGCCAGCACGGCCAGGCAGATTGCTGTGCGCAAAATGGACATGCGAGCGTTCGCGGCCAACCATCCGCTCTGCCCCAACTTGTGGGCCAGAAGAAGTCCAGCTCCGGCGAGCGAAATCACGATGTGGAGGTAGAGCCACTTCCATTCCGGACGCGGCGTCCCGGTTTTGATCAGAATGATTCCAAGAACCGCACCCGCTGCGACCAGCAACCATCCTGCGCCGGCAACCAGGCTACCTTGCCGCAGCAGGCGAACCAGCGTGAAGATCAGCAGAATCGCAGCGAACACACCGGCCAACGCGTGCGCCAGGACCATGCCGGCATAGAAGAGGTTCGGCTGCGGAAACGTATAGAGATACGCGGCGGAGAGCACCAGAAACGGAACGAGCACGGACAAAGCCCGGCGAACGAACCCTTTGGATCGTGAGTTTTCTGGCATCGGAAACAGTCAGATCAATGCAGCGTGCCGATTTCAGCCCCACAGTGACTGAAAATCGCGCGCGAACCAAGTTACTCAGATAGAGGGAGGCGGGGAATAATGCAAAAGTACTATTCGCACAAGCACGATTCGCCGACCTACAAACTTGACGGTCTCATGCAATCGGAGGAATTTTCCAAACACCGCATTCCTTCTCCAGGGCGGCGGCGACACACAGCACCTGCTCCTCTTCCCAAGGCCGTCCCACGATCTGCACTCCGATGGGCAGGCCTTCTGGCGAATGCCCGACCGGAACCACCGTCGCGGGATTGCCCAACAGGTTGAAGAATTCGGTATAACTCCACGCGTCGAGATAGTGGACGGTTTTCCCTTCAACTTGCCAACTGCGCTCCCCATGCCGAAACGCAGGGATCGCCGCGGCCGGGCACAACAGAATGGGATATTGTTGCATCTGTGCGAGAAACCGCGCACGAAGCAGATCGCGCTGGATCCAGGCGTCGAGCAGCGATCGCCCAGTGTGGGCAGGCTGAACTGCGGCTTCATCCAGAAACTGCTTCAGAATCAGACTGAGATCGGCGTCCGCTTCCTTGAACATCGGTTTCAAGAGCATTGCGCTGGCGACTACGAAGAACTTGTGCCACAGTTGCCGCGCCTCTTCGAGCCCTTGTGGCTGGAAGGGTTCCACCTTAAATCCCGCGCTGCGCAGGGCTTCTGCCGCCGCTCGCACGGCCGCGCGGGTTTCCGGCGTGACCGGAGTGCGGCCGTCATCTTCGAAATAACCGATCCCCAGATTCTTAACTACGTCGGCACTCGGCCAACGCACGGGCACCGGGGCGGCGCAGGTATCGCCGTCGTCTGGGCCTTGCGTTACTTCGAACAGAACTTTCAAATCGGCGACAGTGCGAGCCATCGGTCCAACAACGCCGATCAAGGCAAAGGGCCCTGCGGATACTGGGAAGTGACCGGTCGCGGGAACGCGTCCCGGCGTCGGCTTCAGGCCGCAGATGCCGCTGAAGTGCGCGGGCACGCGAATCGATCCTCCACCGTCGCTGCCCACGCCACCGGCGGACATGCCCGCGGCAACCGCGGCCGCTTCGCCTCCGCTCGAACCGCCCGGTGTGCGCTCCAGGCCCCACGGACTGTTGGTGCGGCCATGGAGCAGGTTGTCGGTTTCCCACGCCATCAGAAATTCGGGAGCGTTGGTTACACCCAGCACGATCGCGCCCGCATTTTTCAAGCGTGTAACCAGCGGCGCATCTTGAGCGGCTACTAAGCCAGCACGCAGCCGAGTACCTGACTCGTGACGCAGGCCCGCCACGCCGATGGAACTCTTGATGCTGATGGGGACGCCGTGCAGAGGGCCGAGCGTCTTTTTCTGCGTGACTTCCGTCTCCGCAGCCTGAGCAACTCGCCGCGCCCCTTCTTCGTCGACCTGCACAAAGGCGTTTAGTCGCGGATTCAGCTTCTCGATCTGCGCCAAATGCGCTGCTACGAGTTCAACCGGGGAAATCTTCTTCCTTCGGATTTGCTCGGCCATGGCAACGGCCGGTAGGAAGACTAAGTCGTTCACAAATTTCCTCGACCTGCCCGATCAAGCATCCGCTTCTCGTCCCCGGTCAGGGCGCGGTGTTCACCTTTCGCAAGGTCGCTCAACTGTAGCGGCCCAATGGCCACTCGGACCAGCCGCAATACTTCGACGCCCATCCTTTCCATCATGCGGCGTATGTGCCGGTTCTTGCCCTCATCGAGAACAATCTCGAGCCAGCAGTTCTTCTGTCCTGCGCGTAAGCGACGTGCGTGCTTCGCTCGCAGCACTTCCCCGTCTTGCCCTTTCACTCCGCGGATTAGCGCCTGGAGAAATTCTTCATCGGCTATCGTTCCCACCTGCACATGGTACGTCTTATCCAAATGGGTTTCCGGTGCGGCGATGCGGGCTCCCCACTCGGAATCGTTGGTCAGCAACAGCAAACCCTCGCTGGCTTTGTCGAGGCGGCCGACTGGAGCCACCCATGGCGCATCTTCTCCCCGCAGATTGTTCCCGCCAGAAGACGCCTTCGCTTTCAGCACCGTGTACACAGTCTCCCGGCCTTTCTCATCTGATGCCGTCGTCACCACGCCGCGCGGCTTGTTCATCATGAGATAGATCTTGTCCTGCGGCTCAATTACTTTGCCATCGACCGCAATCTGATTCTGTTTCCCTGGAACCGGCGTCTCCGGATCGCGCCTGATTTGACCGTTAAGACTGACACGTCCCGCGCGAATCAGCTCCGCCGCGCGAGACCGCGAACAGTAGCCCAGCTTCGACAAGGCGCGCGCCAAGCCAATCTGTCGGGTGCTTGCATTCTTTGGCACCTGTTTATGCTAACCGAGAATGCGTTGAATCATTTAGCCACGATGCACAATCTGGCAGCCCTTGGTAGGATGTTTATCGCCAGTCTGACTGGAAGGAGTTCTCATGGCCCAACAACATCCTCCGCGCTTTCTGAAGATCGTGGACGACGCCAAGACGCGTGTGCGCGAAACCAACGTTGAAGAAGTGAAGAAGAAGATGGATGGCGGCGGGAAGTTCGTCCTGGTGGACGTGCGCGAAGAAGGCGAATTTGCCAAAGACCACTTGCCAGGCGCGATTCACCTGGGCAAAGGCATCATCGAGCGTGACATCGAGGCCCGCGTGCCCGATCTGAACGCGGAGATGGTTCTCTATTGTGGCGGCGGATTCCGCTCCGCGCTGGCCGCCGACAATCTCCAGAAAATGGGTTACACCAACGTGATTTCGATGGACGGCGGCATCCGCGACTGGCGCGAGAAGGGATATCCGGTGAGCAAAGGCAGTACCTAGTACCTAGTAGTCTGGTTTGGCTCGTAAGACGCTTCTCAATTCTGGGTACTAGGTACTAGGTACTTCTTTAACATGAATGGACGCATCTTCTTCTGGTCGCTCACGGCAGCACTCGCCGGGTTCCTTTTCGGCTTCGACACCGTCGTCATTTCCGGCGCGGAAAAAACAATTCAATCGCTGTGGGGACTGAGTCCCGGTCTGCACGGCATCGCTATGGCCTCGGCCCTCTACGGCACCGTGGTTGGCTCCCTGCTCGGCGGTTGGCCGGCTGATCGCTTCGGACGCAAAGCCACGCTGCTCTGGATTGGGGTTCTTTACTTCGTCGGGGCGGTAGTCTCGGGTTTGGCGTCCAGTGTTGGCATCTTCATCGTCGCGCGCGTTATCGGCGGGTTGGGCATTGGCATTTCCACTGTGGTTGCCCCCATGTACATTTCGGAGATCGCCCCGCCCAAGTATCGCGGCCGCCTCGCCGGCATGTTCCAGTTCAACATTGTTTTTGGCATCCTGATCGCTTTCGTGTCGAACGCGTTGCTGGCGGGAATCGGCGAGAACGCGTGGCGATGGATGCTGGGCGTGGCCGCGTTCCCGTCGCTGCTCTATGCGGTGTTCTGCTTTGGCCTTCCCGAAAGCCCGCGCTGGCTGCTGAGCAGAAAGGGCGACCGCGACGCCGGACTGCAAGTGCTGCAACGCATCGAACCTGCCGCGTCGAAAGCTGAAATCGCCTCCGAGGCGGACGCGATTATCGCTGCATCTTCGGAGCAGGCATCGTCCGGACACTTCTGGACTCGGCGTCTTCAAAAGCCGATCCTGCTCGCCATCCTGATTGCCTTTTTCAACCAGCTCTCCGGCATCAATGCGATTTTATATTTCGCGCCGCGCATCTTTGAGTTGACCGGCCTCGGCGCCAAGGCCGCGCTGTTGCAATCGATCGGCATTGGCGTCACCAATCTCGTCTTCACTTTTGTAGGCCTTTGGCTGATCGACCGGCTGGGCCGCAGAACGCTTCTCTACATTGGCTCGTTCGGCTACATCGCTTCGCTCGGCCTCGTAGCATGGGCTTTTTTTACAAATCATTTCTCCATCGTGCCGGTCTGCATCTTCGCCTTCATAGCAGCCCACGCCATCGGCCAGGGAGCGGTGATATGGGTTTTTATTTCCGAAATATTTCCGAATCGTCACCGAGCGGAGGGTCAGACGCTCGGCAGTTTCACGCACTGGATCTTCGCCGCCCTGCTCACAACCTTCTTCCCCAAGATGGTCACGGCCTTCCCGCCGGGCTACGTGTTCTCATTCTTCGCCGGGATGATGGTTCTGCAACTGGTGTGGGTGAAGACGATGGTTCCGGAGACGAAGGGTGTGCCGCTGGAGCAGATTCAGAGGCAACTGGGGATCGAATAGAACTCTCGTTGAATGTTTGGGGCGGCTAGTTGCCAGTGAGCAATCGGCTGTTTGCAACATTTGCCGAGAGGACTGGACTCTTACAAGATTTGAAGATAAAGTGCTTGCCGAGATGCACAAGACCATAGCTTATATTGTCCTTGGCGCTTCGGTTGTCTCGATGGCTCAGGACCACGTGACTGTAGTGGTTCCTTCGAAGCCATCTGGCGTAGTGCCTCGATGGGACAAAGGCGTGGTTGAAGGACGAACTTACAAGAATACCTCGGTCGGACTTGAACTCACCCCCGCTCCGGGCCTTGAATTCGGGCCTCCTGAGCTGAAGGGGAGCCCCGGCACGGTTCCATTGCTCGTGACGATCACTGCGGCGGGCAAGGAGAGGCTATTTTCCGCCAGAGAAGTGATGGCTTGCTATTCCGATGCCTTGGCCTATTACCCGGAGACAGGGCGCACGACTGATGCCTACATGCTGAGGGTGATCCGTAGCAATCAAAAGGAAGGCTTCGATCTCGTAGGAGTCCGCTCCGATGACAAGCTGGGCGGGATAACGTTCGCGCGACAAGATTTCAAGAAAGGCATCGTCTATGAAGCCGTTCTAGTCAGGGCGTGTGACGCTCAAGCGTTGGTGTTTATATTCGGAGATTCTGATCGAGACGCGGCGAACAAGCTGATCTCAGCAACGGAATTAAAGCTCGATTTGGTGCATTTGGGTTGCGGCTCCGACGCGACCGGACCCGCACAACGATGAAAGCGCATCAGTTGGCGAAGAAATCGCCATAGCACCAGAATCGCGTTCTTGGCGGCGGCAAGGCCTGCCGAGGCCCGTGAACTCCAGATGATGAAGAAATCCTCCGCACAAAACAAAACGTCCCAGACTCGATTTGAGTCTTAGGACGTCTGTTGATCAGCCCTCCCCCAAGTGCTGCTCAAGAAGAACTCTACCGTAGGCCGGGAAAGCCGTATATGGCTCTAGAGTGCCATTTGTAAGTTGTGAACTAGCACAATAGGCACCGGTCGCTAAGTCTTGCAATCACAGTATCTTACGTTATGACGGGAGTGTTACTAATTCCGGCGGTGCCGAAGACGCGGCGGTAGCGCTCGATCTCGGAGGGCACGCCGAGCGCTTTCGCATAATTGTCGGAGAGCTTCACCGCCGGGCGGCCTTCGACGCTGGACACTTTGCTGATCAGGCTGATGGGATCGAAGCCGCCGTTGCCGCTGGGATCGCAGCCGCGGAAATCGTTGGTCAGCAGCGTGCCCCAGCCTGCGCTGAAGCGGATGCGGCGGCCCGGAGTCCACTTGCTTTTATCCTGGAAGTCGTCGGCGCTGCGGAAGTCGCTGGCGTTGATTCCCCGGGCCAGCGTTCCGCCAAAATAAGCGTGCAGGCCGAGGATGTCGTCGACGTCGAGCGCATCCGAAGCAATCACGAGTTTTTCATGCGGATCACGGTCGCGCGCCTTCAGCCATTCGATATATTCATCCCCGGCTATGTAAGGATCTTTGCTGTCGACGCGCTGGCCCGTCCAATCGGCGGCCCAGTCCGGCGCACCCTCAAGGAATTGCGTCGTCCCGAAAGTATCGGGCAGCATGATGCGCAGCGCGCCGTCGTAAGTCTTCTGCCATAGCTCGAGGACGTGGTACTGAGAAGCTTTCAGGGCATCGTCATCGGGCGCCAGCGCGGCCAGGACCATGGGAATCTCATGCGCGTTGGTTCCGATCGCCTCCAGATCGTGCTTGTGGGCAAGGAATGCATTCGAAGTTCCGGTAAATCCGCTGCCCAGGTTCGACGCCATGGCCTCGACCACGTATTCCTGCCAGAGAAAGCTGTGACGCCGCCGGGTTCCGAAATCTGCGACGGTAAGATGGGGGACGCCCCGCAGCCGCTCGATCTTGCTCCACAGCTTGGTCTTCGCTTTCGCGTACAGGATGTCGAGACCGAACTCGCTCAGCCTCTTCAGATTGGCCCGGGTCCGCAGCTCGTTGATGATCGAGAGCGAATAGAGTTCCCACATTGTCGTATCGGTCCACAGGCCGTCGAAGGTCAAATGAAAGCGGCCGTCTTTTACCGACAGCTCGTAGTCTGACAATCGGAAGTCGCGCTCCAGCCACTCCAGAAAGGCGGGTTCAAAGATTCCGCGGCGGCCATAGAAGGTGTTACCGGCCAGCCAGACCAGTTCGGACCTGCGAAAGCGGACGTGGCGGGCGTGATCCAGTTGCTCGATGAGTTCTTCGTGCGCGAAAATGTCGACGGGGCCGCTGCCGGTGCCACTGCCGATGGACGACCGGTTGAACAACGTGAACTGCACCCGCGTCTTAGGGTAATGTTTCCAGATAAACTGCAGCATCAACAGCTTGTAGAAATCCGTATCGAGCAAGGACCTGGTAACCGGATCCAGTTCCCAGTTGTGATTGTGGGCGCGCTCCGCGAAATTCACGATCATGCACTGCTATCCTCATATGCCGCCGCCACAAAAGCAAATCGCGCGCATTTTCGAGTGAAGCTTTCTCAGGCGACCTTCAGTTCAAGACCGCTCTCGAAGAACCGCGCCAGCCGCTCTGCTTCGCGCTCAATTCCGGCGCGGACGGCTCGCGAGACTTTGCCGAACGGCTCGATTTCTACCAGCAGCGTCTTGTTTTGAAGTTTGTGCGACCAGACTCCCGCGATCGCGCCATCGACCAGAACCACCGGCGAGATCCAACCCTGGTTGCGGTAAACACGCTTGTAGTGCTGCGCGCTCAGCAGATGGTCTTTGTCGCGATGCGCCAGCAGATAGGAATCGAAGATCGGCAGAAGGCGGATGGAAACTTCTCGTACGGAACTCTTGTTTAGGACAGCCACATCCTCGCGCGGCAAATAACTGCTCTTCTCGTCTCCCGGAATCTCTGCCAGCTCGGCTTCCATCACAGGCAGAAGCGGTTTTACTTCTTGCATGGGGATGCCCGCCCAGTGCGAAAAGTCAGTGATCGTCGCCGGACCGTAGGCGCGCAAATACTTCCGTAAGAGAGCGCACTGTGCCTTCGTCGCAGACATCAACTCAGGCTTGAAGTTGGGCAGCCATTGGTCCGTGCGGATAAAGACGACTACGTTGCCCTCACCCTTGCCATAACAGACCAGTCCCTCCGCCACTGGTAGACGAACCAAACTCCAGGAGTTCTCCATCCAGAAACGCACTCGCTTGCTCGCTTTGGGACGAATGGCAGCGGCGATCGCGGGCCTGCTGAGTGGCCCCGCGGAAAGAATGTCCATGATCCGCGGGATGAGTGCTTCGCTTTCCTCGCGCGAAATGCCACACCGGTCCATGACGCGCATCGCCTGAGCGAAGCGGCTTGGCCTGAGGGCGGAGATGTAGAGCAGGAATTCATCGGTCGGGACGAGGTGCAGCGTCTGCCGCATGAGAGAAGTCTTAACCAATGTGCGCGCGGTCCACAGCGCGCTTTCAACCTCGTCCCGCGTGATGGCATGATTGCGCGTCCAAAGCTGAAGATAGGCCGCCGACATCACCTGCGCCTGCACACCGCACATATCGCGGCAGATCGTAATTGGATCGGCGGGCGGTTCATCCAGCAAGTGGTGGCGCCGCAGCCGGAAACTCGCGATATCTTCAATCCGAATTCCTGATGGATTTTTCCGCATTCGCCACCATTATGCCCCAAGCCTGGAAGACGCACGGAATGCAGAGATGGTGAGCGCGGTAGGAATCGAACCTACAACCTACTGATTAAGAGTCAGTTGCTCTGCCAATTGAGCTACGCGCCCACGGTGGGGAATGTTTCGGCGGGACAATTTGTGATTGTAACATTTCCGGCAGGCGCGGTCATCGCGCACATTGGGTCGCGCGGACCGAGTGAAGGCGTAGCACTCGAACACAAGAACGATCGGGAGTTGCATGTGCGCTCCGCGCCCGGTTTCGGCGCGGAGCGAGTTGCATGCTATGAGCGTTGACGCGCTTCCGCGGCCAGACCCGCACCTTCGCTGACCACGGGCCGGCGCGGCGGCAAGGACTCCAGCCCCATCTTCGGACGCCTCTCGACCGTGCCGATCACGGGCGCATCGTCCATGCCATCGGCATAGGCCATGGAGACAAAGCGCTGCTCGGAGCATAAGCGGTCGATCATCCTCTGTTGCCCTTTGCGGAGCACGGCGTGAGGAAGAACGGGAAAGTGCCGGAACATCCAAACAAAATAAACGCGCTGAAGAAAAGAAGGCATCACATAACGCGGTCCGATTGGGGTTTGTACCTGCACTACCCCGTCTGAGAGTTTCTCAATCCACATGACTAGGCCCACCTGAGTCCCTGAGTTTGGCCAGAGCAATTCTTGGGCCGCCATTATTGCACCAAGGTCAGTGCGAGGGGAAGCTTTTTCTAAAATATTTCGGCGCCTGCCTCCCGCGAAGGCACTTCCTACAGGACGATGGGTCAACCTGGAGAGTTTTGGGGTCCTGGCGGGAGCGGGTTTGCTGAATTCCATTGCACCGAGATTGGTGCAGCGGGCGAAAGTACTGCGGAGTGCCTCAGGCGGGAATCTCCGGCAGAATGTCCATGCGCCGAATCTCGGCCGCGACCCCGAAATCCTTGCCCGGGCCCTGCTCCACTCGCAATACGCGGGCATGGCAGCATACCCAGCACTTCTCTCCGGCGGTCAGCTCGGGCGGCAGGATGAGAACCAATTCCACGTCGGAGCCCTCCACCATGCGGGACTGGGAATAAAGGAATACGCCATTCGTGCTCACATCGCGAGTCTGGGCGCTCAGTTCCGTGTCCGCGGCGGCGCTGCGGACGCGCACCGGCAGGTTCGCGACAACTCTCTTGCGGGAACGGCGATCGAGGTTGGAGACCATCTTAGAGGTCGTTAATACTAATACTGCGCTCTGACATGCTACGCCATGAACCCAAATCCAAACGAATCCTGAGCTCGCATCACGAACCAACGCCAGCGGAGAGGTTTCACGCCCGCTGGCGTTCGACAGTATAGAACAACTTTGAAGGATGCGTTACAAGCAGTCTAGATTTCCGGGCGCCGTAAGCGTGCGGCGGGAACCACAATGGCTTGCTCGATGGTGGGAACGTTGGTCCCGCGCAGCCTGGCTTCGGCCTGATGCAGCTTCTCGGACTGGTTGGTCTGGTAGTAGGCCTGCACTAGAAGTTCCATGGTGAAGGGGTTGTCCTGGTCTTCTTCCAAGTTGGCGATAGCCTCGTCGAACTTCTTCTGGTCCATTAGCAGCGTTCCGGCGGCGCCGTTGAAAGAACTTTGGATGACGCGGTTGCGGCTGCCGGCCGCCATGGCTTCCAGTTGCTTCAGCGACTTGTCGGCCAATTCGTGGTTGCCGGCATGCGAGGCGCGTACCACAAAGTTGCGCAGAATGCGGGAGAGTTCGTCAGCTTTGTCGGACTTCGAGATCGTGTTGCGGTGGTCGAGCGATTCCGCGGCCTCCTGCAAGTATTTCAACGCCGCGTTATCGTCTGCCTGATACTCGGCCAGGTGACGGTAGGCCTGCGCTTCCTGCAAGTCCTGTTCTTTAGCGTGGGCGGTTTGGGCAATTTCCTGGAATAACTTGTCAGCGTCGGCGAACTTGCCGTCGCGCACCCAGGTCATCGCCAACTGCATGCTGTAGGCAAGCCGGTCGGCCTCATTGTGGGCATAGCGGATCGCCTTGGTGTATTCCACGCGCGCCTGCTCCTGGTTGCCCATCAGAGCATAGGTATCGCCCAAGCCGACCTGCGAGGTTACGAAATCCGGATCGATCTTTAATGCGGCGCGGTAGTGCTGAAGCGAGCCTTCAAAGTTTCCCGACATGCGCAGCAGTTCGCCGTAGGAATCCTGCGGATTCGGTTCCTTAGGCAGCAGCGCGACGTAGCGGTCCATGTCGGCAAAGGCCTTGTCGAATTGCCGGCTGCGGGCGTAAAGGTAGGCCAGATCGTTCAGCGCGGCGGGATAATTCTTATCGAGAGCCAGCGCCTTTTCCATGATCTTCAGGGACTGTTCGTCGCCGTCTTCAAGCATCAGCCAGTTGCCGGCGAGGTAAAGCAGGTGCTTGTCCTTGGGATACATTTCGAGCAGATCGTTCATGGCGGAAATGCCGCCGATGAAGTCGCCTTCCTGCACCTTGGCAATCCAGGCAACCATCAACTGCTCGCCCGGAGTCGTCTTGGGGGCGAGGGCCTTGGCCTTTTCGCGGGCCGCGCTCACTTCTTCGGGATTGCTGCTGTTAAAGGCGATCCAGGCCCAGGCCACGGCCAGGTTGGGATCGGCCTTCACGGCCGCGCGCCAGTCGTCGTTGCAGCGCTCCAGATAGAGGTATTCGTAGTCCTGCATGCCCTTTTCGTAAAGCGAGCGCGCCTGCGCGGATGAGGTGGTCACCGGCATCGAAGCCGTGGCCGACTGCTTGACGTGGTGCGCATAAAGAGGCGCAGTAAAACACACCCCAAGAATGAGGACTAGGACAGGGACAGCGCAAATGGAGCGGCGCATCAAGTTCTCCGGAACAGACGCTTTGAGGGAGGAATAATGAGAGCAGCCTAACATTGCGGTAACCGGGCGAACTAGTGACGGAAGACGTACGACGGGCGGGAGGGATCGCTAGGAAACAAGAAGCCCCTGCCGCGAAGCAGCAGGGGCTTCAAACCGAGAGGGAACTCAGAAGCTGAACTTGGCAGCAAGTTGAATGCCGCGGGGCCCGCCTCCGCCAAGGAACGGGTTGCCGATGCCCACGTCGCCCGTCGCGGTGATTTGATAGGCGCCGTTGCCGACCTCGCGGCCAGCAGCGTTTGGCGGAGCAAACCCGCAAGCGCAACCGTGAGTTACACCGTCAGGGTAGACGAAAAGCGGTGAAATGGCGTTGGCCGCCGGGTCGGCGATGAAAGCCGGCAGCACGGGGTTCGAGAAGTTGGGGTGGTTAAGAATGTTGAAGAAGTCGGCACGGAGTTGCATGGTAATGCGCTCAGTCAGGACCGTGTCTTTGTAGATTGCGACATCCCATTGCTTGAACGGCGGCCCACTTAGCGAGTTTCGGCCAAGATTGCCGTAATGGCGTGTGCCCGCCACGCAATCGCTCGCAAAGCCGCTGTAGGTCTGGAGGGTAGCACCACTCGTACACGGCATAGCGAACGAACTGAGTTGCAGGAAGTTGGCAGGATTGTGTTTGTCGTAGACAATCGGCCCAACCACATCGGGGCGATCAAAGCCATCGCCGCCGCCGCTGTAGTCATCCTCGAAGTTGTAATTGAGATTGAACGGCTGGCCGCTTTGCAGCGTGGCCGCACTGTCTATTCCCCATCCATTCTTCAGCTTCGCCATGCTGCCGCCCATCTTCGGAAAAGCATAGCTGGCGATCCACACGAAGCGGTGAGGAATGTTGAAGTTCGACGGGCCGCGTTCCGCCTTGGGGTTGGTGCTGTTCTGCGGCTGCGCGGCGTTCACGACGAAGTCTTCGCCGTCGCTCGAGTTGTCCAGAGACTTCGACCAGACATAGTTGATGAGTGAAGTGAACCCATGATAGTTCGCCACCCGGAATTGGGCCTGGAGCGAATGGTAGTTGGAGCTCCCAAACGAGTTTTCCTGGAAAATGTAAGACGCCCCGCGGGGGAAACCGTAGTTGCGCGGCACAGTAAAATCGGCGATTTTGCCGGCGACACAACCAGATCCAATCCCTAAAGCATCGCAATTGTTGATCGTCTGCTGGCTCGGCTGATTGAGGTCGTAGAACTGGAACAAGCGATGGCCCTGCGACCCGACATAGCCCAACTGCATCGATACTCTGCTGGAAAACTGGTGTTGAATGTTGATGTTGTAGTTTTCCATGTAGGGAGTTTTGATGTTGCGGTCGAACGAGAAAATATCGCATTCCACATTGCAGGTCGGAGCGCCATAGATCGGCTGCCCGGTAATATAAACGCCGTTGGCATCGAAGGCTGCGCCGTTGGCATTCCCCATTTGAACGGGATCCGGGCCAAAGTTGTTGTAAGCGGGACCGGGCGCGAAGAACGTCGGGTAGGGCAGGTGTCCCAGCATCATGTCCTGCGAGAACGCGTCGAAGAACAGGCCGTAGCCGGCGCGCAACACCGTATTTCCCTTGCCGGTCACATCCCACACGATGCTGACCCGGGGCGAAAAGTCCTTTTTGTCGGGATTGTAGAGGCCGTTAAGCCCTCCGGTTCCGCCGACTTGCTGGAGGAGGCCGGTGCTGGGAAGGAAATCGGAGAACAGATGGTTCCTTTCGGCGACCACGCTGTAGTAGTCCCATCGCAGGCCGTAGTTGAATACGAGGCGCGGGGTTACATGGTAGGCGTCTTGAAAATAGAAGCCAAAGCCGTTCTGGTAAGTGTGACGCAGGGTATCGCCGGTGTAGTCGAAAACGCCAAACCCCGAGGTTGAATTCGGAATCATCTGCAGCATGCTCTCCAGAGCTCCGAGGCTGCCCAGAGCCGATGGAAAGCTGCTGAACCGGAGTCTGCCTCGGGAATACTTATCGAAACGCTGTTCAACGCTGGTGCGGTGGAATTCGCCACCGAACTTGATATCGTGCTTGTTGATTTTCCAAGACAGGCTCTCGATCAACTGGTTGTTGGTATCCACGCGCTGCCGCGGGTCTCCGGAAGTCGCACCCAACTGTGAAAAGAACCCCGCGCCACCAGTCGCGTTCGGGGCCAAAATAACGATGGGCAGGCCCTTGGAGTCGCAGGTTCCGAACGACGCCGGAACGTTGCAGAATCCAATGCTGTTCGGATTGAAGCTGCTATCTTGCGGGAAGAAACCTTCGGCAAAGCGGTTCCAACCGTAGCGAAATTCATTCACCTTGGTGGGCGAGAGCACCGTCACCAAAGAGATGGAAACCAGTTGCACGCGGGTGGGCGTAACCGTGTCATAACCGGGCAAGCCGCCGCCCGAGGCGTTAAGTGCCAGGGGAAACTGCTGCGTGCTGTCGCCGAAGAAATAGCGGCCACTGACGTTGTTCTTAGCGTTGAAGCTATGATCGATCTTCGCGATCACGCTGCTCAAGTTATTGAGGGAGGGCGCGTTGGAGATATAGTCGGGCGCAAAATTGTTGCCATTGAAGCAGCCGGCATCATTGGAAGTGACTCCCGCGATATAGTTCGCCGGATTGTGGGGGAAAAAATTCACCAGTGCAGCTCCGATTGGGCTGACCGTGCCTCCGGCCGAGGTGATGTTGGTAGTTGCCGAGGCAATCTGAGCCAAGGTCGGCACACAATCGAGCGAAACAACCCCGACCGTTTCGCGCTGGCCTTCATAGTCCAGGAAGAAAAATGTCTTGTCCTTGACGATGGGTCCGCCGATCGAACCGCCGAACTGATTGTTGTGAAATGGCGCCTTGGGGGCCGAAGTCGGATCAAAGTAATTGCGGGCATCGAGCGCGTTGTTGCGGAAGTAATCGAAGAAATCGCCATGCACGGCGTTGGTGCCGCTCTTGGTCACGATGTTGACCACGGCGCCGGCGTTACGGCCATATTCGGGCTCGTAGTTGGAAAGCACGCGCATATCGGACACGGCATCGATGGGCAGGATTGCCGAGGGCGTGGCGAACACGCCTCCCTGGTTGATGGCAGGATCATTCCGGTAGCCATCGTTCATGTCGGTGCCATCCAGCAGGTAGTTGTTGGAGCGGCCACGGGCACCGTTCATGGAGAACTCACCGAAGGAGCCGGGAGAGTCGGTAATCTGATCGGGAGAGCCCGCCACGCCGGGATTCAAGAAGATCAGCTTGGTGTAATCACGGCCGTTGATGGGCAAATCCTTGACGTCGTTCTGAGTAAGTACTCCACCCAGGGTGTTCGAGGTGGTCTCTACCAGTGGCAGTTGGTCAGCCGAGACTTCCACCCTGGTCGATACCTGGCCAGTCTTTAACGCCGCGTCGACGCGGCGCTCAGTGGCCACGTCCACAGCCACGCCCGTGGTCACAGCGGTCTGAAAGCCGGTCAGCGTGATGGTCACCGTATAGGTGCCAATCGGCAGTTCGGGCAGGGCGTAGCTGCCATCGGCGCTGGTGTCGGTGGTGCGCTCCAATCCTGTGCCCACGTTCTTTACCGTGACCTTGGCTCCGGCGACTACTGCGCCTGAGGGGTCGGTGACAGTGCCGAGAATCGTGCCGCGGAAGGTTTGTGCCGAGAGGCTGGTGGCGGCCAGAAGCACAAACACGAGGATGATGCGCGCTTTCATAAAATCTCCTTGAAGCTGATCAGTTTAAGGGCTGACGTGCGGCGCGACCGGCGGAGTTCCAAGCCGACTCCTCGGAGGCTTGTAATTCCTTGCATACTAACAAGATGCAGCGCACAACCGCACAGAAGACACTATCCAAACCCTACCCCAAGAGTCAACCATTGAGTTCCGATGGAAGCAATAAATTTTACGAATGGGATAACCCGCAGGTAAACGTGACCAGAGGGGAGTTGGAGGGACTCGTGGTGCAAGCAACACCAAGATCCCTCGCTTCGCTCGGGAAGACACTCCTTACGGACTCAGGATGGCACTCTTTACAGACTTAGAAGGTGATGCTGACGCCGCCGCGAACCGCGCGGGCTGACTGGACGAGGTAGACGGTCTGGCCGTCCTGGCCCACGACTGGGACATAGCCTTGCGCCAGCAGGTTGCGCAGGTCGACGAGCATCTCCATGTGAGCCGGCAGGAAGCCCAGGGTAGGAATGGGCTGGCGGATGAAAACGTTCAAGTAGGGATCGCTCTGTCCCGGCGAGGCGTTGAACATATCCACCGGAGTCAACGCCGATCCGTTCACCCAGCGATAGGAAGCGATCCAGCGCGTATGCGCTCCGGGCACGGTGCCGCTCAGCTTGGCGGCCAGCGCGTGACGGCTTTGGGTGGTAATCCACTGCTGGGCGTTCTGGAGCTCGACGTCAGGCTTGGTCAGATCAAGGACGCCGCCGTAGGCGTAATCGAGCGTGGCGGTTAGATCAGAAGAGAACTTCCGCTCGAGCACGACCCGCAGGCCGCGAGTAGCCAGGGTATCGCCGGCATAAGTGAAAGTGCCAGAGTAGAGGTCGGGCAGCAGGAATCCTCCGGCGGCGGTGACCTCGCCGGTGCCGATCAATGCTGTGTTGGCCACGCGATCGCTAAACACCGCAACTTGCAGATTGTTCCTGCCGAGGCGCCGGGACACACTTAGTTCATGGTGGTGTGCGCGTTCGAGCCGAGTGGAAAAGTTCGTCATGCTGACGCGGGGATCGGCTTCGCTAAGGTCCGCCGGCGCGGAGTCGAAACCCTTCTCCGCCCGCGTATTGGGCAGGGATGTAGCGTAGGCGTACTCGACCACGGTGTTGGGCGACGCGTGCACATCAACGGAACCGTAGGGTCGGAACGCGGTCACGTGGCCGAGGAACTGGATGGTCTGAAGTTCGCTGCCAAATTTAAGCTCCAGGACGTCGCCGACGCGGATATCGTCTCCCGCATTGAGCGCCAGCGCCTGTAACGCCGCGTAGTGCAGGTTGGGATCGGAAGGCGCGAAACGGCGCATAGTAACCGCCATGGTGGGGCCGGAACCGTCGGGCAGGCGGTGCGAGTACATGGCGCGCAGAACGGCTGCGGGCAAGCCGTCTCCGTATCCGACGTTGCCGCTTAGCCCCACCCGGCTCGCGGAGAAAATCGAGCGCTCCATCGAGAAGGCGGTGCTCATGTCGGAGCCGCTGCCATAGCCTTCCGCCGCCGAGCCTGCCAGGAAGGAGAGGTTCGCCCTCAGATCGTGTGCCGGCTGTTCGGTGCTCGCGGCGGGATCGTCGAACACGCGCAGAACGGGGCGATTCGCTACCGAACGCAGGGTCCATTTCCAGTCATCGTCGTCGGCAGTGCCGCGCAGCGGCCCCACGCGGATGGCATTGAGCAGCGTGTTTAAGGTGACGTTCACGCGGACTTTGGTGCCGGGATGCAAGCCAACTTTTTCGACCAGGGCGGGCAGGAAAGAAGGAGCCGAAACTTTGACGGAATAGAACCCGGGCAACAGGTCGGTCGCGGAGTAGAATCCGGCGGCGTCGGTGAATACAGTCAGGGTGCGTGCCGCGGAACCGACGATCTCGACCACCGCGCCCATCTGCGGGACGCCGGAGGCATTGCGCACGTATCCCGAAATCGCGCCTGGACGTTGTCCGGCCCACGCAGGTAGCGACAGCGCGACGATTACGGCCCAAGATCCGAGCTGGCGAAGCCTCACTCCAACCCCCGGGGAAACAAGCAGTCAGCTACTCTACCGCAAACGTCGCTGATGGATCAATCGTCTGCTTGGAGATGTTATCGTTCACTTTGATGTCGATGCGATACACGCCCGGCTGCAGATTCGCCGAAGCAATCGATTTCTGCAGCGTCACCTGTTCGCCCACATTGCCCATCGTATCGGTGGATTCGGTTTTCTGCACCACTGGCTTGTTGGTCGCAACATTGATGATCGCGTATTCGAACGTGGCCGAAGGCTTGTGCGTCTTCTCGTCCACGCCCAGATTATAGACCTGCATCCAGAAGTTCACCTTCTGATCGCGCCCACGCTTGAACAGAGCGGGCTTGCCGCTGGCTGGAGCCACACGCGGGCGAACTTTGTTCAGGCCAATCACGAAGGCGCCCGTGCTCACATCCTTCGTTGGCACCGGCTCCATCACATCGGCCACAATTAGCGTGGAGGTCGACAGCTTATCGTCGGAGTATTCGGGCACTTGAATGCCCCGGCTCCATACGCCTTTGCGGTCGCCATTCACATCTTTCACAGCGATATCGATCTTGTAACGTCCCGGACGGAGCGGGATTGCCTTCCAATACACCGACGAATTCTCCGCCATGCGGGGCAACAATTCGGCCGGGACATCCACCTGGGCCGGGTCTTCGAAGGTCTGCACCACCCGCCCGGTGAGCGTGCTCACCCGGCCAAAAATATTCACCGTGCCGCGCTGCACGCCATCTTTGTTGGCGAACGTAATGTCACGATACTTCATCTGGATGGTGATGGGCACCAACACCGTGTCCCCGGTGACTTTCACAAAGTCGGTGCGCACGTCGAAGGGCATCAAGTTGGTAATGATCTTCGTAGTAACAAGTTCTTCCAGATCCTTGTACTTGACCGGTGGCGGCGCCTGCAGCTTGGCAAACTGTTCCAGGCGATCGAATTGCTTGGACGTATTGTTGTTTGAAAACGGACCACTCCCAAGTTGCTCCAGACCCCCCTGGAAGCGGCTGGCCTTGCTGCCTATGCCCAGTTGCTCGTAATCAGTCAGCCCAGCACCGGGC
Organism: Candidatus Dormiibacterota bacterium; assembly: GCA_035566655.1. Taxonomy (GTDB): domain Bacteria; phylum Acidobacteriota; class Terriglobia; order Terriglobales; family Acidobacteriaceae; genus Sulfotelmatobacter. The sequence continues at coordinate 11,805 of DATMQT010000072.1, read as the reverse complement.
GTGTATTTCAACGCGTCCTTCTCTGAACGGTCCAGCGTCATATGGAAGTCGCCGCACATGCAGCTGTCAACGAATTCGATGATGATTTCCTGTCCAATGCCTTCCAGGTAGCGGTATCGCCACTGTTCGAAGGGGTAAGTGGAGGTCTCGCCCCCACCCTCTTCCTGGGGCCTCTGATAGGTTCCACCCGAGGGATGCGATTCTACTTCGTCGGCCGGACCGTACATGATGTAAATCCGGCCCCGGTCGCTCTTCCAGCCGGGAATGCCAGCGGCAAAATGCTCGTTGGCGTAAGCTATACGCCGGTAGTGTTCTTCTTTGTATTCGTTCTCTTCGGTGTCGGGGGTGGGATCGCGGCGCTGCCAGAAAGCTTCAATAAAGTTATCGCGTTCTTCGTCGTTCGAGAGCTGCTTAAAGGCGGCTCTTTCCTGGTCGGTGATGATCCAGATGACGTCCTCGTTCAGCCATTTCTTGTAAGTCTTGCTGAGCTCGATCTTGAGAGAAGCCTTTTGCTGCTTCTTCTGCTTTTCCGTAGGCTGGCGCTTGAGAGGATCTATCTCATCGGTGGGTTGTTGGGGAGAGCTAGTAACCGTTGCGCCGGACTTTGGATCGGCCGCGGGCTTGTCGCTTTGGGCCTTGGCCGGACGGGCAAGACCAGTGGCGGCAGCCACCATAACAATCGATAGAAGGTAACGTGAACCTACCCGAAACATGAGAGGGACTCCTGCCACGACCAGCTTCCGTCGTTCCATTTTAGGCCCTCAGTTGGGCGAAAGCAAGGTTAAGTCACATCAAAAGAATGGATTGACGACCCAAGCCCTGCCGTTCGGTTGGACGCGCTGACCCTCCCGCCGAGTTGCCCCCTGGAGCCACTGAATATTTTAGGACTCAGGCGGGGATCAAGCTATAATTTTAGGTTGCTATAATCTTGCATTCCCGGGGCGGCGCTACTCTCCGGACTCCCAGGGTCTTGGCATTCCATTCCAGATTGGAACTTTCCTGTACCCAGGATCGTATCCCTGAATGTGTGCCCGTCACTCTGCGGAACGTCGAAGGGTATCAGCGACCGTATCTGGGGGAGGAGGCGCCCGGGCGGCTGCTAGCCCATATTGCGATGGCCTCGGACGGTGACGGAAAACATGAAAGCCTGGAAAAAAATCGCGATCGGCGTCGGCGTGCTGGTGGTGTCGGCTAGCGTTGTAGGAGTTACTGTCCTCCTAAGCGGCAAGAATGTCGCCACGGTGCAGACCGGCAAAGCCCAGCGCCAAGACTTATCCACCGTGGTGAGCGCCTCGGGGGAAATCCGGCCTAAGACCTACGTCAACATCGGCGCCAACGCCTATGGAAAGATTACCCACCTGTACGTTAAGGAAGGGGATCACGTAAAGAAGGGTCAATTGCTGGCGCAACTGGAAAACGTGCAGTCCACGGCAGACGTGAGTGCCAACCAGGCTTCGGTGCAGGCCGCGGAAACCGATGCGATCGCCGCCGAAGCCGCGCTTAATACCTCCAACGCCGACCTGCAACGCGCCGAGGCCGACTACCAGCGCAACAAGCTGGATTGGGATCGCGCCCAAAATTTGTATAAAGATGGGCTAATCGCGAAATCGGATTTTGACAGCCGCCAGAATGCGTGGGCCACCGCAGGCTCTGGGCTGGTGCAAGCCAAAGCGCGTGTCGCTCAGGCGAGAGCGCAGAAAGAGTCCGCGGACCGGCATACTTCTCAGGCGCGGGCTAATCTCACGCGAGTCGCCGACGTGCTCCAGAAAACCACCTACGCGGCCCCTTACGACGGAGTGATTACCAGTCTCCCCGTTCGAGAGGGCGAATCGGTGGTCATCGGTATTCAGAATGCTCTGGGCAGTACTTTGCTAACGCTGGCCGATATGTCCGTGATAACCGCCGAAGTGAAAGTGGATGAAACTGACATTGTGAACGTGCACCTGAGCCAACCCGCTGAAGTGACGATTGACGCCATTCCCAAGAAGATTTTTCACGGCGTGGTTTCGGAGATCGGTGATAACGCCATTGTGCGTTCCACTGGCGTGGCCACTTCCCAACAAAGCACCGCAAGCGAAGAGGCCAAAGACTTCAAAGTGGTGGTGACGGTGACCGATCCTCCGCGGGACTTGCGTCCCGGACTTTCCACCACCGCCAAGATCACCACATTCGCCAGGAGCAACGTGCTGTCCATTCCGATCCAGGCACTCGCTATACGCAGTAAGGCCCAATTGGAGATGGAGAAGGCAACCCCCGGTTCCGTGCATGCCGCGGCGCCCGCACCCAAGGAAACCGCATCCAAGGAAAAGGAAAAAGACCTGAAGCAGGACGTGCAGGGTGTTTTCGTAATTCGAAACAAGAAGGCGGAGTTCGTACCGGTGACCACCGGCATCACCGGGACCAGCGACATTGAAGTACTCGATGGCCTGAAGGAAGGGGACGAAGTCATCACCGGAAGTTACAAGATTTTGCGTACGCTGCGTTCTGGCAGTACGGTCAAAGTCGACAACTCTGTCCCTAAGAAGGAAGACGAGACATAACCTTCACCGGCTTCATCCGTCCAAGGAGAAGCCACAAGATGTGAACGGCAGTTTGGAATACAAAACGGAGCTCTCGGAGTCGAATCGAATCTCGGAGAACCCAGTGGCACCGGAGCAGGAGAAAAAAATGGCAACCGCAGAAGTAATCAGCATGCCGACCAACGTCGTCTCAGCGCCCCCCGAATCTTGCATGATCGCCGCCGTAGATCTTTGGAAGACCTACGACATGGGCTCGGAGCAGCAGGTACACGCGTTGCGCGGCGTGAACCTCCGCATTGAGCGCGGGGAGTACGTTGCCATCATGGGTCCCTCAGGGTCGGGCAAGTCCACACTGATGAACCTGATTGGCTGCCTGGACACGCCCACCAAAGGCGAATACTGGCTCAACAGCCAGTTGGTCAGCGAACTCGACGACGATGAACTGGCGCGCATCCGCAATAAGGAGATCGGCTTCGTGTTCCAGACCTTCAACCTGCTGGCCCGCGCCACCGCTCTGCATAACGTGGAACTGCCGCTGATCTATGCCGGCATTCCGACCGCGGAGCGCATCGAGCGCGCCAAGGGCGCATTGACGGCAGTGGGCATGGAATCACGCATGACCCACAAGCCCAATGAACTTTCCGGCGGCCAGCGTCAGCGCGTTGCCGTCGCCCGCGCTCTGGTCAATCGGCCTTCGATCATTCTGGCGGACGAACCCACGGGCAACCTCGATTCCGCAACCGGAAACGAAATCATGGCACTGTTCGACCGCTTACACAGCGAGGGGAACACGATCGTGCTGGTCACCCACGAGCACGACATCGCCGAGTACGCTCACCGTATCGTCAACATTAAGGACGGAGTGGTGGAGCGCGACGAGCGGAAAAATAAATAAGTGGAACAGACCAATGAATTGCGACGCCCTGCCGAAAGGCCGGGCGTTTGCATTTTCTGGTAACCGAAGAGTGGCCACGGCTACGGACTCTGGCTTCATGGGCTAACCCCAACTTACGATCTCTTTTCCGGCGGTGGGGGGAGCCGCTTCCTCAGCCGCTTTCGCCGCAGCCACCACGACCTGGTCGCGCCCGCCGCGCTTGGCCTCGTACAGCGCTTCGTCGGCCGCAGCCATTAGTTCCTTGGGCGACGTCCCATGCTCAGGAAATGCTGCCACCCCCACGGAGATCGTGATCATCCCCATCGATTTACCTTGGTACAGGATGGTAAATTCCTTCGTTCTTGATCGTAAGCGTTCGGCCCGGGTGCGCGAAGCCGCCAGGTCTGCCGTCGGCAGGATGACGACAAATTCTTCCCCTCCGAAGCGGCATACAAAGTCCTCGGCGCGAATGCCCTTGGTCAGGGACACAGCAATTTCGCGCAGCACCGCATCGCCCGCATCGTGGCCATAGGTATCGTTGAAGCTTTTGAAATGGTCCAAATCGATCATCAGGACGCCAAGCGACTGCGCCGCACGCGACGCGCGCCGGACTTCGCGATCCAGCACCTCTTCCAGATAGCGCCGGTTATAGAGTCCAGTCAAGGCATCGCGGACGGACTGGGTGCGCAGAGCTTCCCGCAGTTTTATGTTGGCGATGGACAATCCAACCTGTGCCGCAAAAGTCGTCTTAAACGAAAGTTCCGACGCTTCCAGTTGCGGGGCTTCATCCGTAGCCTGAAAGTGCAGGATGCCCAGCGTCTTACCTTGCGCCAGGATCGGGATACATAAGTATGTATTCTTCACGCCCGCGGCATGTCCGCAGGGAGCGGTCGAATCGTCTGCCAGCACCAGATGGGGATGTCCCGTGCGCAGGGCCCAACACGCAATCGGATCAAAGTCCATCGCGGGAAGCTGGCAGCCGGTCCAAGAGCCGACCACTTCCGCCAGGCTTCTCGAGTCGTTCAGCAGCGCCATGGCTCCCCTGGTAACGGGAAATATCCGGGGCGCAAACCCCAGGGCCGCCGCGACCACTTCTTTTAGATCGACGCAACTCTGAAGCAGCTCGCCCATCTTCGCCAGCATGGTTGCCCGGTCCGAGCGTTTCTTAAGATCTTCCATCATTCGTTCGTTCTGCTGATCGAGTTCGCGGCGGGCCAAGTCTCTTTCCGACATTTCCTCCTGCAACCGGGTGTTGGTGTCGGCTAGTTGCATGGTCCGTTCCAGGATTTGTTGCTCCAGAACCTGCTGGTTCCGTTTCTGATCTTCAATGTCGGTGCACGTCCCGAACCATTTGACGATCTGTCCTTGTGTGTTTCGGATGGGATTGGCCCGGCCCAGAAACCATCGAAAACTTCCATCTTTGGCCCGCAGCCGATACTCCACATCGTAGGATTCCCCGGTGCCGAGCGCGGTTTGCCACTTGGAATAACAGTCGTCTACATCGTCGGGATGGACAATCCGCTTCCACGCTGAGCCCCGCAACTGCTCGAGCGTCATCCCGGTGTAGTCAAAGCACTTCTGATTGAAGTAGTCATCTTCGCCATCGGGGGTGGCGGTCCAGATGATTTCGGGCACGGCTTCCGCCATGGTCTGAAAGTACAACTCGCGCTCCCGGGCAGTGCTGAGATGGCCTTTCATGGCCATGAGCCGGTCAACGAACGATGAAGCAATTGCGCCTGCCAGTACTAGAACACTACTTGCACTGATGGCCACGACGCCGATCATGGAAATGCCGGTGGCGTGTGTAAGGTCAGGCGCAACGCCTGATGGGCGGAAACTGGCGGCCCACATCCCGGTGTAGTGCATCAGTAGAGTGGCACTGCCCATGACCAGCGCGCAAATGATTTTCCGCCAACTCACCCGCTCCTCATCCCGCACCAGGAAGGTAAAACGAAGGGCCACCAGGGCGGTCGCAATGGCCAATTCAATCGACAGCGCAACAATTCTGCGGTCGTAAACAATCAGAGCCGGGCAGCGCATGGCAGCCATCCCGATGTAGTGCATAGCCGCAATCCCACTGCCCATAACCACGCTGCCTGCAATTCCCTGCCAGACACTCATCTTCGTCCGGCTGACCACGAACAAAGCAACGGCGGAGGCGGCTATCGCAGCCAGCAGCGAGAGCACCACGGTGGGCAGATGGTAAGCAACTGGCATCGGCGTGGTTAGGGCGAGCATGCCGACGTAGTGCATCGCCCAGATCCCCAGGCCCATTGCCGCCGCCCCGGCGCCCAGCCAAATGGCTCGCGCCCGACCGTGCGCCGAGGTTACGCGTCCCGCCAGATCCAGCGCAGCATACGAGGCAAACACGGCTAGCAGCACGGAAAGCGCCACCAACCGTTGGTCGTAGCTGCCGCTTAATACGCCAATCGTGTTCATGTCTGGCCCACAGCCCTCCACACTCGACACTCACAGATCGTTCGAGACAAGGCTAGGCCCCGGATCTTGCCGGTCATACTCCTGCTGAGTCTCTACTCAACCTATCGGCAGAATTCGGCGTTCCATGTGAGAAGGCGCTAAGTTTCCTCGCATAACAGCCTTGCACGGCAAAACAAAAAGCCTCTCTAGCGAGAGGCTTTCGTGAGCAGTGAGATTGCAATCGGAACTACGGCGTTGTGCTGGCGGGTTTGGTCGCGTCAGTGTCTGTCTGCGCAGGAGCGCCAGCAATAAAGAAATTGTGGTCGTAGAGATTGCGGTACATCAGTCCGGCAATTTCAGCTGCCTTCGGGCCAAATGTGGGCCGCCCACCTTGCAGGAAGACCACGACCACGATGCGTCCGCGGCTGGTGTTGGCGTAGGAGGCGAACCAACCGAAGCGGGTGCCGGCGTGGGAACACGTCCCGGTCTTGCCCAGGATTTCTTCCTCGTTAAAGTTGAGCCCGAGCCGGCGCGCCGTGCCGTACTGCACCGCCCCGGCCATGCCATCAGAGAGTTCCGGGATCAGCCCGGCAATATCAAGCTGGCGCTTAATGCGCGGCTGGAAACTCACGATCTCTTCCGGCGACGCAGGATGCTGGAGGTAATACAGAGTGCCGCCGTTGGCGATGGCCGAAACCATCGCGCCCAACTGCAGCGGCGTCATCGAAATGCCTTCACCGAACGAACACATCTTGCCTACGCCGCCCAGCTTCTGCGGAATCGCTTCGTCGGGATAAGTCCCCAGTTGCTCGCCCGGAATGTCGTAGCCAGCCAATTCGCCAAGGCCATACTCGTGAGCGTAATAAGCGACCTTCTCGAAGCCCAGTTGGCGTCCCAGCGCCTCGAAGTATGCGTTATTCGAATGCGCCAAAGCTTCGGTAAGATTCATGCGGCTGCGGCGGCCGAGCGCGACTTCAGTGTCTTTGGAAACCAAGCCCTCGTTCAAAGCGGCCAGAGCCACGGAAAGTTTAATGGTTGAGCAAGGTTGCGCGCCGCTCGATAGCGCCAGCTTCTGATTCACCATGGCCAGCACGCGCCCACTGGTCGGCTCAATCGCCACCACGGTGCCATTCATGTTGCCCAGGGCATCCACCGCCGCCTGGCGCACAATCTGGTCTTCGCCTTCCGTGAGGTCGCCGCCGGTAATCCCCTCGGCGAACGAACTTACAAAAAAGCGCTCGTGATATCTGCGTCGGGAACCGCTGGCTGAGGCCCGCGTCAAGGTCGTACTGTGAGTGCCGTGAGCGGCAGTGCCGCGGCTGCGCGCCAAGTGGCGCATACGGCGCCGCGTATGCTGAGTCTCGCTAACTTTCGCGGATTTCGTTTTGCTGTTCAGCGCGTGTGGATTGACGTGCGCCGCCCACATTGCCGGCGCCAGACACAGCCCGCCCACCATTACCACCAGACGAAGGTAGCGCGTTCCCAACTTGGACATCTCTTGCTCTTCCCTCTGATCTCCGGCTTTCCTGTGATTCGATGCACGAAGCCCGCCAGTCTGCCGGTCTTGACCGCAAGCTTCACCCAACTCCGCGATAGTACGAGAGTTAGAGCATTTCAGGCAATAACAAAGTTTTTATCTCAACAAACGTTAATTTCGATCTAACCCATTATGGTACAAACACTTAAACGGGAATTACCTTCGGCACAGAGCCCTCAGTAACAGTTACCCCGTTACTGAAAAGATACGGCACTGTGCTGCAAATCTTTTCCTCTTAAAAGCAGTGGTCAGTGTTCAGTGGTCAGCAAACCAGATCTGAAGATGCGGACAGGTTTACTGGCCACTGACCACTGATCACTGGCCACTGCCCTTACATCACTTCGCCGCGCTTGCGCAGAAACGCCGGTACATCCAGATCGTCCTGCTCAAAGTTCGCCACCATCGCGTTGCGCATGGTGTCGAGCGAGATCACCTCCGCTCCGGCGTGAGCCGTTGCTGCCGGAGTTTCCATCGAGTTGGATCTCGGCTCGTGCAACTCCTCCACAAACCCGGGAGAGGATTGCGCTGGTCCCACGGGATCGGGAAAATCCCTATTAAGGAAACCCATGGCGTCGTCATGGGAAGACGCGAACGAGTGATGCGCTTCCGCCGGCCGGTGCTGCGTCCGGCTCACTTCGCGGAAGCCGGTAGCAATCACCGTGATCTTCACCGCGTCCTTCATCTTCTCGTCCATGACCGCGCCGAAAATAATATTGGCGTCCTCGTGCGCCGCGCTTTGAATGATGGTGCAGGCCTGCTGCACTTCGGCCAGCTTCAGGGACGCCGAACCGGTGATGTTGATCAGAATGCCGCGCGCGCCGTCGATCGCTCCGGCCTCGAGCAGCGGGGACGCGATGGCCCGCCGCGCCGCTTCCGAGGAGCGATTCTGGCCGCTTGCCGTTGCCGTGCCCATCACGGCATAGCCCATGCGGGCCATGATCGTCTTCACGTCGGCGAAATCGCGGTTGATGATACCGGGAATCGTAATGATGTCGGAGATTCCCTGCACACCCTGGCGCAGAATGTCGTCGGCAATGCGGAACGACTCGAAGAAGCCTGCATTCTCCGCCACCGCCAGCAGCTTTTCGTTGGGGATCACAATGGTCGTGTCCACCGATTCCATCAGCTCGGCGATGCCCTTCTCGGCCTGCGTCATGCGCCGCTTGCCTTCGAAGCAAAACGGCTTGGTGACGACGGCTACGGTGAGCGCGCCCATCTCACAGGCCAGTGACGCGATGATTGGCGCGGCGCCAGTGCCCGTGCCGCCGCCAAGGCCGGTGGTCACAAACACCATGTCGGCACCCTCGAGCGCTTCGATGATCTTGTCCGAGTCTTCGAGCGCGGCCTTGCGCCCGACTTCCGGATTCGCGCCCGCACCCAGTCCGTTGGTAAGCTTCACGCCGAGCTGCAGCTTCACCGGCGCGCGCGACATGCGCAGCGCCTGCAAGTCGGTGTTGGCAACGATGAACTCGATGCCTTCTACTCCGGCATCAATCATGCGGTTGACCGCGTTGCCGCCGCCGCCACCCACGCCGATGACCTTGATCTTGGCATCGTTAAGAGGCTCTTCGTTAAAGCTGATGCGAATGCTCGAATCTTTTTTCATTTTGTCCACCATTGTTGAAATTTCGTCCCTGCCGCGTACCGACTGTATAGAAGTGGTCAGTGGCTAGTGGTCAGTGGCGAGTAAAATCTGAACCCGTTCTACTTTGGGTTTTACCGACCACTGACCACTGATCACTGACCACTGCCTTCACCCCACTAACATGGCCTTCAATCTCGATCCCCACCGGTCCCCCTGAAACCCGCGCGCCACCCGTGCTCGCTGTCCGTAATGCACCATGCCGAGCACGGTCGCGTATTCCGGCTCAGCCAAAGTCGCCGGCATCTTCGCCAGAGGCGTGGGCCACGACAGCCGAACCGGTTTACGCAGTGCCGACTCTGCCACATCGAAAATCCCCGGCAGCCGCGACCCTCCCCCGCTGAGCACGATTCCTGCCAGACAAGCTTCGAACATGCCACTCTGCCGCAGAGTCTCGCGCATCATCTCAAACAGTTCGCGCGCGCGAGGCTCGAGAATTTCCGCCACCAGCCGCTGCGGCAGCAAACGCGAAGGCCGGTCGCCCACCGACGGCACCTCGACTTCGTTCCCTTCGGGAATCAAGGTGACGATGGCGTTCCCGTACACTTTCTTGATTTTTTCTGCCTCCGCCAGCGGCGTGCACATGCCCACCGACAAGTCACTGGTGAAGTGATCGCCGCCCACCGGAATCACTCCCGTAAAGGCCACGGCACCCTGCAGGAAAACAATCAACTCAGTCGAGCCCGCTCCGATATCCGCGAGGCACACACCCAACTCCCGTTCATCAGCTCGCAACACGGAATCGGCCGCCGCCAGCGGCTCAAACACGGTGTCATCCACATGGACGCCCGCGCGATTCACCGCCGTAATCACGTTCTGCACCGCGCTCGTGGCCGCCGTCGTCAGGTGAACTCTCACCTCGAGCCGCGCCGCCATCATGCCCAGCGGATCGTGTACTCCGGCCTGATCGTCGAGGATGAATTCCTGCGGCAACAAGTGCAGCACCTCGCGATCCTGAGGCAGCGGAATTGCCCGCGCCCGCTCCACTGCCTGCTTGATCTCTTCGCGGCCAATCTCCCGCGGACGCGTGCCCAGGCTGATGCCCCCGTGACTGTTTACGCCGCGCACATGAGCCCCGCCGATGCCCACAATGGCGTGCTCCACCGCCGCACCCGCTGCATCCTCGGCGGCTTCGACTGCCTTCTGAATCGCGGCGATCGCTTTTTCGAGTTCGACGATCACGCCCTTGCGCGACCCGCGCGACTCCGCTACGCCGTGTCCGCGATAGCGCAGGCCGTTGTCCCCGACCTCCACCATCAGCGCGCATGTCTTCGCGCTCCCCACATCAATCGCCGTAAGAAAATTTCCCTGCTGATTCGCCATTAATGAGTTCCCAAATAAATTCCAAAGCTAAAATTTTCTGGACTGCTATCCTGTCGACCTTTCACTGCGACGGCCCCTGATTTGCTTGACTCTTGGCCACTGCCGGACTCGGTTTCTGACCACCCGTAGACTTAATCGTTATCGTTGCCTTCGGCGTCGTTGGCTTCGGCGCGCTTGATGAAGCCTGTTTCTGCCTCGCCGTCGACGGCCCGACCTTCGCGGTTGACGTTGCCTTCTTCGTTCCTGTTCCTGCGGGAGCTTTTCCCTTCACCGCAGTTTTCTTGACCTTGGTTTTCACAACCGGCTTCTTGGCGGCCGTGCCCTTTGGATCCAGTTTCTTCTCTGTCAATTCGAACGCAGGCTTGGGCACAGTGCGATCATGAGGTAAGCGGGTGATCAGCGCCGCCGGCTTCACTCCCGCCGCTGCCGCCACTCTCATCGCGGCTGGGCTCATCGCCGCCGCTGGCTTCCCCGCCCGCTGCATATCTGGATTCACAATGATCTGGTTGTCGTAGCGAAGATCCACCGACTCCAGCTTCTGAAACTGCTGTCGCCATCCCTGCGCGTGAGTGACATAAATTTTGTAGCGCCGCAGATAGTCGGCAGATCCAAGATGGACAAGTACATCCCCAGCAGCGTCGTTCACCCTCACCTTCACGTCTTCAAGATCAGACAGATCCACTTCACTCAAGTCCTGGGAGTAGCGCGCGCCGCCCGAATCCAGTTCCCGCACCATCGCGCCGTAGGCCTTCATCCGCGGAGCCCGCGTCGAGAGCGGTTCGCCCGGATTCATCCCCAGAATGACGGGGAACGAATATTTGTGCTTCGGCGACAACTCCATCAAAGTTCCGCCCACGTCAATCAGGAACATGCGCGGCCCCACGCGGGCAAAAGCCACCGGAGTTCGTTCGTGAATCTCCACCTTCAGGCGGTTGGGAACAAACCGCATCACGCTGGCCGATTCCACCCACGGAATCTGCTCCAGTTGCGCCTTCTGCTGCGCCAGCGGAATAAAAAAAATGTTGCGCCCAATATCGGCGCCCATCACTTCCATAATTTGCGCCTTGGTCGCGTTCTGCATGCCGGTGACTTCAATGTTGTCGCTCGATTCCACGCGGAAACGCCACGAGCGCTCGCCATAGTGATAGAGCCACGCTGCGCAGAGCCCCGCGACACACACCACGGCGGCCGCGGCAACAGCCCAGAGCAAACCGTTTGCAGCTTTCTTGGGAAGAGTACTTCGGCGGGCGGAGACACGCTTTTGCCCGCGCAGGAAGGGGGATTCCTCGTCCACATCCAGGTCGAGAAGACGAGCGTCGTCGATCTCCTCGCGCCCAACCGCAGCGCTGGGTGGGTACAACTCCTCCTGCAAGATGGTGGGCCCCGATTTCCGCGCCATCAGTAGGGTCAGTTGTCGCTGGTGAATCGCTGAGCCTTCAAACTATAACTTCATTTCGCGATTTGAGATAGACAAAATGTTGGTTCTTTTTCA
>DATMQT010000071.1:0-127048 GCA_035566655.1 Candidatus Dormiibacterota bacterium | reverse complement strand
TGTCAGATGGCACAAGAACTCGACCCGAGCAACGATCATTTGTCGTGGATCTTGTTTCTGCAAGGAGAGTACGACCATTCCATTGCGATTGCCAAGATGCTGCTCGGAACTCATCCCGACGACGGGTTCTCCCATCACTTGCTTTATATGCTGTACGCCAAGAAAGGGATGCGGCAGGAATCGATCCAGGAATTAGAGCAGGCCATGATGCTGTACGGGCTCCCGGAAGTGGCAGCCAATCTTCGTCGCGCCTTCGCGAATTCCGGGTACTCGGGGGCGATGCGAGAGTACGCTAAGCAGCTGGAATATCTCGATGCGACCAAGAAGTTGTCAATGCCTGTGAATTTGGCGGAGGTGCACGCGATCTTAGGCGATCAGGATCGTGCCTTTTACTGGCTGGAACAGGCGTATATCCACCGGGATGTGGTTACTCCCGGAGCAGACGTGGACTTCATCAAGTCCGATCCGATGCTCGTTTCCCTGCGCTCCGACCCGAGATTCGCAGATCTACTCCACCGCCTCGGGCTGCAGCAATAGCCCGGGTCATGACCGCCATCGTCAGAGCACGTGCGCTGATTTCTGGATTACTTCTATTGATGATGGGGAGCATTACCTGTTCCTTGCCTGCCCAAACTACCGTCGGCACTGGCAGCATTGTGGGAATAGTCAACGATCCTTCCGATGCTGTGATCAGAGGCGCCACGGTGACAATCACCAATGTCGCCACGAAACAGGTGATAGAGCTCACCACGAATTCAGCCGGATGGTTCAATTCCGGCGCTCTTTCGCCCGGCACCTACAAGACCATGGTTGTAGCGAAAGGGTTCGGCTCCACGGAGGTCGCGGTGACGGTGTGGGTCGGTAACACTTCCACTGTGAATGTCAAGCTGCGAATCGGAAGTGAAAAAGAGGTTGTCGGTGTCCAAGACTCGGCCTTCCAAGTGAACAGGGAGCAGCCCACTGTGCAAGGCGTTTTGAACGAGGAGCAGATCGAGAATCTCCCGGTGAACGGCCGCAACTTTCTCGATCTGGCGCAATTGGAGCCTGGAGTTCAGGTTCAGGATGGCGGAAATATCGGCAAGGACGGATATTCGTCCATATCTCTTGGTGGCCGATTCGGCCGGACAGCGCGCATCGAGGTCGACGGTGTTGACATCTCGGATGAGTCCATCGGGTCTGCCACCATGAACATTCCGGCGAGCAGCATTCAGGAATTCCAGCTGAGCCAGTCCAGCATGGATCTCTCCACCGAACTCACAACCGCCGGTGCGGTGAACGTTGCAACGCGCTCCGGGACCAATACCCTCCACGGCGAGGCGTTCAGCCTGTTCCGCGATAGCTCCCTGGCTGCGGCGCTCCCAGTGCCCGAACCGTTCCAACGCTCACAATATGGAGGTCGCCTGGGCGGGCCGATCCTGCACAAGAAGTTTTTCTATTTCATTGATGGCGAGCGCACGCTGCGGCATGAACAAGCACCCGTCGTAGTTGGAGAACCGTTCCAACGATTCACAGGCAGCTTCGCCTCGCCCTTTCATGAGAATAGTTTGATGGCAAAGGCGGATTATCAGTGGTCAGCAGCGCATTTCTTCTACCGCTTCACCTATTTCGAGAATTCCTTCTCGGACAACGCGGCTTTGGGCTACTCCGTATATGACGGCCACAACATCACTCGGAACCATGTAGTCGGGGCGGACTTCAATAGCGGAAGGTCCAAGATCTTCAACCACAGCATCCGCTTCCAGTCGCTGACAACGGAGAGACGAATTTGGGGCGCCACGTTGAACAGTAATCTCCCGCTCGCTAGCCAGCCGGTAGCGTTGCAGATGGGAAACACCGGCCTGGACACGGGGCCGAATTTTGTCGCGCCCAATCTTGTTCGGCAGAACGACCAGCAGGTCAAATATGACGGGAGCCGCCCCATAGGCGCACACCTGCTACGTTACGGATTCGACTTTAATCGTTTTCTTTTTGGCGGGTTCGTCCCCTTCAACAGTCTGGCACCCATTGTGTCGACAAATGTTGACGCCCCAGAGCAGATCTTCGCAGCCATGGGGACTCTTCCCTGCATCTTGTCGAACGGAGCAACAGTGACCGGCGCGAGTTGCCCGCTGAACTATCCGGTGGAAATCGTCACACTTGGAAACGGTCTTGGATATCTCTCGCCGACTCCCGGCTTCGGCCTTCCGGCGGGAGCGTTCGTCTACCACCGCCTCGGTGTGTACTTTGGGGCAGCTTCCAAATGGAAAAAGAATCTCACCGTGTCTTATGGCGTACGCTACGTCCGGGAAACGGGCCGCACCGACAGCAGTTATCCTGCGATTCCTGAACTCAACGCGCTGTCCCCTGGACTCGGCAACCCAGTGCGGCAGCCGAATTTCAATTTCGCTCCCCAGTTGGGCTTCGCATGGGATCCGAAGGGAGAAGGCAAGACCTCGATTCGCGCCGGCATTGGACTCTTCTATGAAAATGTATTGGGTAGTATCGCCGCCTTTGATCTCCTGAACCGGGCGCCGAAAGGAGCATTCCTTCAAACGCCCACTGCCTGCAACGGTGCTAACTCGCCTCTCCCTGTGTCGAACATGCCGCTGCCCACGTTTTGTGGAGCGTCGGGAGGCCCGGTTGCAATCGGTAGCGTCGAAGCGCAGATCGCGGAGTATCAGAGGCAATACCAAGCGAACTCCCCGCTGAATCTGAACTCACCCAACCCAAATTATGTAGGGACTCTGCTCGACAGCGGACGGGGATTTGGACCCGGGGCAGCGATGTTCGACCCGAACTTTCGGAAGCCGCGTTCTTGGGAGATGAACATCGGTCTGCAACGACAGATCTGGAGGGGGGCGACCTTGAGCGCCGACTTCGTCCGCAACGTACAAACTCACTATCTTCTCGGAGTCGACGAGAACCTCACCGGCGACGTTCGCTATTTCAACAAAAGCGCTGCCCAGATGGCGATCGCTCAAACGCTGGCCGGGTGCGGAGTCACGACTATCGACCAAGCCATCCAGGCCTGCCCCGGACTGTATCCCGGCGGCGGTGGCGCCAGCATGGCGGACTTCGCCAACAGTGGGTTGACAAGTTCAGCCGACTTCAATCAAGCCTGCGGCTATGTCATGACGGTGGGCCATCCTTGCGCATTCCCCGGCATAAATTCCAACGCGCCGCCGCTGCCTTTTTTGAAATCGATTGGCCGCTCTGTCTACAACGGGCTGCAGGTAAGATTCCTTCAGCGAATACAGCGTCCGTATCCGGGAGTACGGGCGCTCAACCTTCAGATGTCGTATGCGTTGTCTCGGTTCAAAAACACCGGCGGTACCGCTTCCGGGGCGATAGCTAATGCGGCCAGCGCGGACCAGGATGGCGGTATCAACTCACTCGATAATGCCCAGCCGAATCGCTACTTTGGCCCCGCCGCCCTTGATCGAACACACCAACTGTCCTTCGGCGGATTTGCTGAACTGCCGGCGAGATTTCAGTTGAGTCTCATAGCGCATTTTTGGAGTCCACTGTCGACCTCACTAGTCGTGCCGCTTACGACACTCGGACCGGGTGAAATCTTTCGCACCGATTTCACCGGAGATGGCACGACCCAGGACCCGATGCCCGGGACACATGCGGGAAACTTTGACCGCGGCATCAATGCGTCAAACATCAACAGGGTAATCGCGAATTACAACAACGCCTACGCGAACCAGCCGACACCCGCCGGCCAGGTGCTGATTCAGAACGGTCTGTTCAGCCTGACGCAGTTGCAGCAACTGGGAGCTATAGCGCCTCCCGTTGCGCCGGTACCGCCGGGCCAGGTCAATCTATCCTGGCTGCGGGCTTTCGATCTGAAAATCGGTTGGTCGTATCAGATTCGTGAGAGATTCACGGTCCAACCCAGCGCCGGGTTTTACAACCTTTTCAACTTCGCAAACTTTGACTTGCCAGGCAACGCTCTCAACGGATTGTTGACGGGAGCCGCGGGACAGATCAACGGAACCACTCGCCTTGGGCACAACGTAGATCGCGTTGGGGTGGGAACAGGCGTCTACTCCCTCGGTGCTCCCCGGCAACTGGAGTTCGGGCTCCGGCTCACGTTCTAGGCTCAACTGCTCGGTTTGCCGTGGATCCTAAGTTTCCCGGCTCACGAAGAAGCACCTTTCTGTTTGAACGGTTGCACCTGGCTGTGCTAACTCAACCAAAATCCGTGAACCGTGTGCTTCCTCTGACACTTACGGTGTATTGTTTCAGACCGCACTGAATCTTGATCCATTCATGATCCACGAAACGCTCCTATACCTTACTGAAACTGCTTTCGGAAGCCATCCGTGTCGCGTAGTTTCAATAACTTACTGCGAAGCTGCGCCCTTTTCACGGCGGTAACACGGGTTCAAATCCCGTCGGGGACGCCAAATCTTTCAATAATTTGCAGTAGCACATGACGGCCTAAGTTGGCGATATGCGTGCCCGCTGGCCTCCCTCGCCCGACCGTGCGATCGGTATCCAGCTTAATATGAAGAGCTTAGCGTGTGGTATGGAAATGCCCTCCATCCGGCATCTTTTTCGTCTGCTGGCCCGTATATCTCGGTAGCATGAACGCGATAGCTTATCAGTTTGCGAATGCGATGGAATCCGAAGCCAGGGTAATTGCTCGCGGTCTGCGGCGGCGTGATCCGGACCTGCTGGACCGTCTGATCGAGCAGTATCAGCATCGGCTGCTTCGTTATTTGATTCACCTGGCGGGAAATCGCGAACTGGCCGAGGACCTTTTTCAGGAAACTTGGATTCGCGTGCTCGAACGCGGGCACCAGTATGACGGCCGGCGCGAATTCAGCACGTGGCTCTATGCCGTGGCGAGAAATCTGACCCTTGATTATTTTAGGAAGAAAAGTTCGGTCAGCCTGGATGGGTTGATGGAAGACGACGAGCACCATGCGCCGCTCGAACTGGCCGATACCCGCTCTACGGCGTGGGAAGTTGTGCAGCGGCACGAGCAAGCCGGAAGCATTAACGCGGCACTGGCCGGCATTCCGGCGGAGTACCGTGAGGCAATCGTGTTGCGCTTTCAGGATGAATTGGCGTTAGAGGAAATTGCAACGGTGACCGGGGCGCCGCTGGGCACGGTGAAATCGCGATTGTATCGCGGGCTTAACCTGCTGATGGGGCGTTTGGAGGGAACGCAAGCATGACACGGAATTCACATGAAGAGGCGCGGGAATTGATCGCGCTGGGAAAAGGTCTCGCGGATGCGCAGCAGTCCTGGCTGCGAGACCATCTGCAAGAGTGCGGAGCCTGCCGTGATTATGCGGAAGCGGCTGGCCGGGCGGTTCGCGCGTTGCGTTCCCAGCCCGTGGCCGCTGATTCCGCGCTGGTGCAGGCCACGCAGATGCGCGTGCGCTCGCGAGCTCTTGAATTGCGGCAACAGCAGGAACGGTTCTGGGTAATTTGCGTTTGCTGTGCCGCGGTAACGCTGGGCACTGCTTTTACCACCGTATTGCTGTGGCGCGGCTTCGCGTGGATGGGCCAGCAGGCACGGCTTTCCGGGCCAGTTTGGCCGATTGGCCTGGTGGTGCTCAGTTTGATGCCGGCGATTGTGGCGGGAATTCTCCTGATGGCTCGGGGTACGTATCTCGCCGATCACAATGGATCATTTCGGAATTGAATCATTTCAAGATTGAATCAGGTCAGGATTGAAACAGGGGGTTTTAATATGCCAGTCAAGAATGAAACTTCGACGCGCTTTATGGATGAGATCCGCATTATTCCGCTATGGGCTTACGTTTTGGCAATCGTCCCCTACGTGGCGGGCTTTGCGGCGGTGGTGTACGCCACCCTTTCCGGCAACCCACCGATGCCAATGGCGGCAATGGTGGCGATGGCCCTCCTCGGAGGAACTGCCTTAGGGTGTTGCATCCTGCTGATCGGGTATATCAACGTTGACGCTGGCCGGCGCGGAATGAGCCGCCTGGCCTGGACGCTGCTCGCGATGTTCATCCCCAACGCGCTCGGCATCGTGTTGTACTTCGTGTTGCGGAAGCCACTCATTGCGACTTGCCCGCAATGCGGGAAAGCGGTCGAGCCCGGATTCCACTTCTGCCCGCGCTGCAGCTGCAAACTGAGCCCGAGCTGTCCGCAGTGCCAGCGTGCCGTTGGCGGGAACGATGTTTATTGTCCGTACTGCGCGACTGCACTGCGCAATCAGGCAGCCCCGGCCTCCGGGCTTCCAACGGCGTGAAGAAGCCTCATTCGTCATAGAAGGAGTGCGGAACAATGCGATTGCCGATATTAGTTTTTCATATTTGCGCGGGGATCTCAGGGATACTGTCTGGTGCCGTGGCCATGTCTTTTCGCAAGGGTTCCCGCTGGCATCGCGGGGCTGGAAACGTCTTTGTCATATCCATGATGAGCCTGGCCGCAAGCGCCGTGTATCTGGCGATCATGAAATCCCAACTGACCAATGTTCTGGGCGGCGTTTTAACCTTCTATCTGGTGATAACGGCGTGGTTGACTGCCAGGCGCAGAGCTGGGGAAAAGCGCATGTCCGATTGGGGATTGCTTCTGTTTGCATTGGCGGTCGGAGCCACTCTGGTGACCTTTGGTTTTCAAGCAGTGAACAGCCCGACAGGCTTGAAATATGGAGGTCCGGCGGTGTTGTTCTTTATCTTCGCTTCCCTTGCTCTGCTTGCTGCCGCAGGGGACGTTCGCATGCTCGTGCGCGGCGGTGTTTCCGGCACACAACGTTTGGTACGTCATCTTTGGCGCATGTGTTTTGCACTATTTTTCGCCACAGGATCTTTCTTCCTGGGACAGCAACAAGTGTTCCCCGCCTTCCTGCGCAACACAAAAGTTCTTTTTATTCCGGCTTTCCTGCCACTGGTATTGTTGATTTTCTGGCTAATCCGAGTGCGCTTCAGCAAGGCACGCAACACAATGTCGATGCCGCGCGGAAGCGATGTTACTCCTTACGGGGTTAGCTCTCGGCAAAGGGCTGCGCCTCCGGCGATGCCAGCATCGGCACCGTAGTGGGCCATCACTATGGGAATGTCGCGGCAATGAGGATTGACGCTCCAACTGGGGAGTTGATCGCGTATTTTCTGGAAGAACGGTTGCAGCATGGAAGCTACGCCGCCGCCGACAATCATGACATCGGGTTCGAGCAAATCCACAATACTTCCCAGCCACACCGTGAGAAACATCGCGGTCTGCTGCAAAAGTTCTTTGGCCAGCGTGTCACCGGCAAGATACGCTCGACCGACCATCTCACCACTAATGCGGTCGACGTGGCCCTGGGCTTGTTCCAGGATGGCAGACTGGCGGCCCGCTGCGATTTGTTCGGAGGCTCGACGGGCAATGGCGGTGCCGGACGCGAGAATTTCAATGCAACCCATCTTGCCGCATTTGCAGCGCGGGCCGTGGTAGTCGATGGTGACGTGGCCGCCTTCGGCTGCGGCTCCGGTGCGGCCGTGATAGATGTGACGGTCGAACACAATTCCAGTGCCGATGCCGGTGCCAAGTGTGGCGCAAAACACGTTGCGAAAGCCGCGGCCGGCGCCCCACAACGCCTCTGCCAGCGCAGCGGCGTTGCCGTCATTATCAACGCGAACCGCCAGGCGATACGCTTTCGATGCCTCGGCGGCTAGCGGAAAGTTGCGCCAGCCCGGAAGATTCGGAGGATTAATCACCACACCTGTTCTTGGATCGAGCGGACCGGGAGCGCAGATCCCAATGCCAGCGATCAAATCCTTAGACTCAGAATTGAAGCCCGCTGCGGCGTGGACTGAATCGATCGCGGAGGTCACGGCGGCCAGGCCGGCCGCGGCATCCGTCGCGACCATGGGGACACGCGTCCGGTGAGTGATTTCTCCGGCGGAGTTCACCAGACCGGCGGCAACTTTTGTGCCTCCGACGTCCACGCCGATGAAGTATTGTTCTGCCATTCGCCCCAGTCCAATATACGGGAGGATGTAGAGGTTGAACATCCCGGACTGGGCGGCCAGGATTGCTTGAGTTATATGATGAACGTATGGCGAATCGGTTTCCACGGGCCAAAGATCAGGCGCTGATTCAGATCGTGGACTCAGCCCTGGCTGAGGCGGCGCGCCGCAGCGGGGCGTGGCTGGTCTGCCGGCAAGGCTGCACGCAGTGTTGCATCGGAGTGTTTCCCATCAATCAGCTCGACGCCGAACGATTGCGGCGAGGACTTGCCAATCTTGAAAAGCGTGCGCCAGCCCGCGCCAGCCGTGTCCGCGAACGTGCGCGTGAGGCATTTGCTCGCCTGTCGCCAGATTTCCCAGGCGATATCGCGACCGGAGTCTTGGACGAAGGAGACGACGCGGCCGAGCGTTTTTCTGATTTTGCAAACGATGAGCCTTGCCCGGCACTCGATCCAGAAACAGGGAACTGCGAGCTTTACGAATCACGGCCCATGACCTGCCGGGTTTTCGGACCACCGGTCCGCTCCGAAGATGGATTAGGAGTTTGCGAACTCTGCTACCAGGGCGCATCCGACGAAGAAATCGCCGCCGCCGAGATGAAGCCTGACCCGGACGACCTGGAATCATCCTTGGTGAAGACAGTCGAAGACAGTACGGGCACGCACGGAGATACGATCATCGCCTTTTGTCTGGCATCTTAGGCATCAGATTGCACCAGCTGAAGTTCACTTCTTATTGTTTTACTTCCTTGCTGCAAACATGAACCCAGCAAATCAGGCCATTGCTGCTGGTTTCGCGTCGGGGGAACGCCTCCAGGTAGAGATCAGTCAGGAAAAGTCCGTATTGACTTGTTTCTTGTCCGTGAGGGATAATCCGCGGCGCTCGGTACGATTAGTGCGGGTCGAACCGGACATATTCCATACCTTCCAGAGGAGCTACATCATGAAGACGAAGAGTTTGCTTCTGTCCATTGTGTTATCGCTCGGAGTATTCTCATTCGGCCAAACCGCTGATTCCCCGGAATCCAGTCGACAAGACCTGTCCGCGTTGAATGGACAGCACGAGCCCCCCATGCTCGGAATCCATTGGGCGCGGGGCTTCAATCCCTTTAGCCGCGCTCCAAGGGGTGGTAGTCCCGATATGACTTACCACGGCGGCGTCATCATGACTTCCAGCGTGAGCGAGGCAATCTACTGGGGGCCGAGTTGGAGCAACTCCACTTTTGTCGGCGACAAGATCACCGGCCTCGACTCGTGGTACACCGGTTTCAGCAACTCCAATTACGCTAAAGCGTCGGATGAATACACCGGCTCCAACGGCCAGGTCGGACCCTCTGTCACTCACGACGGTCATCTCATCGACTTATCCACCGCTTCCAACGGAAGTTCGACCGCCGCGATCGTCGCCGAGGTGTGCAAAGAGATCAGCAGTCCGGTCAGCAACGGCTACTATCCGGTATACGTTGACGTGAAGCGGGGCAACGCCGGCTATTGCGCTTACCATACCTTCGGTTCGTGCAGCGGCGTTACGGTGCAGGTTGCATTCTTCTTTGATCTCGACGGAGACGCGGGATGCGATCCGCAAGATACTTCTGGTCTGCACTCGCAAGGCCTGGCGGCATTGGCTAACGTCAGCGGACACGAACTCTCTGAAGCCCGTACGGATCCAGACAGCCCCGGCGCGTGGTATGACAAGAGGGGCCAGGAGAATGGAGATAAGTGCGCCTGGACATTCAACGTCCCGCTGGTTACGTTCAGCAATAGTACTCAGTGGAAGATTCAGGGCGAGTGGTCCAACAACGCCTACAACACTGGCACCGGCTATCCAAACAGCTCAGGTCAAAAAGGCTGTCTCGACGGTCACTGAAGTCTGGGGCTTAGACAGAAAGCGCCGAGTCACTCCTCTGCAGCCAACGAGCTGATGGTGGATTCGGCGTTTTTCTGGTTGCAAGAAGTTCAGCCTTTCTTTTTCTCCAACTCAGCCCAACGCGCATAAAGTGTGTCCACTGTCTCCTGGGCTGCTTCCATTTCAGCGTGTGCTGCCACAAGGCGCGGTCCGTCGCTCACGATCTCCGGATCTTCAAGCTGCACACGTTTGGCCTGGAGCACGTGCTCGGCATCGGCGACGCGCTGCTCAATGGCTTCATACTCGCGAGCCTCCAGATAGGAGAGCTTCTTCTTTCCCTGCGGCTGACGGCCACTCTCAGGAACTGAGCTCTGCGCCACGAGGCGCGCGTCGTTTTTTGCCGTCTCCTTGTTCTCTTCCAGCCACGACTCCCACTGTGAATAATCGGCGAACAATTCAGCGTTCCCCTCACCATCGAGCCCGAGAACCACGGTGGAGACGCGGTCCAGCATGTAACGGTCATGCGTGACCAGGACGAGTGAGCCGCGAAACTCCAGCAAGCTTTCCTCGAGAATATCCAGGGTCGGGATGTCGAGATCGTTGGTGGGCTCATCGAGCAGCAGAACGTCTGCGGGTTGAAGCATGAGTTGAGCGATCAGGACTCGCGCCCGCTCGCCACCAGAAAGCCGCCCCACGGGCTGATTCAATTGCTCACCCGCGAACAAGAATTTCGCCGCCCATGCTGCCACATGGATCAGGCGGTCTTGATAAACGACGGAATCACCCTCCGGTGCCAGCGCGCGGCGCAGAGTTACATCAGGATCGAGTTCGCGGGTTTGGTCGAAATAGACTATGCGCAGCCAGTCGGCGCGATGAATCTCGCCGCTGGTTGGGACGGTTTCTCCGCGCAGGAGCCGCAGCAAACTCGTCTTGCCGCTGCCATTTGGCCCCACCAGTCCAAGTCTTATGCCAGCCGTGATCACGAAATTGAGGCCCGCAAACAGCGTGCGACCACCCATCTCGCACGAGACGTTTTCCAGTTCGATCAGGCGCTTCGTCTTCCGGTCGGTGGCGGAAAAATCGATCAGCGCGGCTCCGCTTCGTCTTCGGGCATTCAGGTCGGCCAGTTCGCCCATTAACTCGCCCGCTTTGTCGATGCGCGCCCTGGACTTTCTGGTCCGAGCTTTCGCCCCGCGGCGCAGCCACTCGATTTCTCGGTGCACCAGGTTTTCCAGCGCTTCCTGGCGTTTCGACTGCGCGTGCAGGAATTCTTCTTTCTTCTCCAGAAACCGGGTGTAGCTTCCTGATACGCGCAGCAAGCCGTCAGGATAAGTTCGATTCAGTTC
Source organism: Candidatus Dormiibacterota bacterium (assembly GCA_035566655.1). GTDB lineage: Bacteria > Acidobacteriota > Terriglobia > Terriglobales > Acidobacteriaceae > Sulfotelmatobacter. The sequence goes on along the minus strand of DATMQT010000071.1, from coordinate 115,941 downwards.
GGCCATTTCGGTGGCAACGTTCTCTAGAAAATAGCGATCGTGACTGACCGCCACGCACGCAAATGCCGCCGCTGCCAGCAAGGCTTCCAGCCACTCGATGCCCGCCAGGTCCAGATGATTGGTAGGTTCATCGAGCAGCAGGATGTCCGGCCCCTGAACCATCGCCTCGACGATGGCGAGCCGTTTCTGCCACCCGCCTGATAAAGCGGACGCTTCCGCATCGAGGTCTTCGAAGCCCGCCCGGCCCAGCGTTTCCGCGAAGCGAGTACCACGTTCGGACTCCGGCACCGCGGCGCGTTGCATCGCGCTCTGAGCAACGGACCGCACTGTGGCTCCGCGTTCGAATTTCGAATCCTGCTCCACGTAGCTGAGGCGGATCCGCTTTCGGACCGCGATTTCGCCGCTGTCAGGACTTACGTCGCCCGCCAGAATCCGCAGCAGCGTGGACTTGCCCGAGCCGTTCGGGCCAATCAGCCCAATGCGGTCGCCCTCCGAAACCGTGAAAGAAATATTCTGGAACAGCGGATTGGCCCCGAAGCTTTTCGAAATATCTTGCGCATTAACGATCGGCGGCAACGAACTGAGCTCTCCTGGGCGCCCATCTTTGAGGTTATCAGGAAACTCAAATGGAGCACTGCGATCCGTGGAAGACCCGTTCCTCGGGCGGCTCTGTTGCCTTGAAGGGCTAGAATAAGTGCGAATTGCGGCACAGGCGACGAAACCATGGACGACAGCGATCGGGATCGCGCTTTCCACGACGAGCGGCGATCAGAGATGAGGGCAAGCCCACGAGTTAAAGTGAAGGTCCCCGTGGAGTTGTATACCCCCAACAGCGATGTTCCTCTGCGTTGTGCAACCTCCGACCTCAGCGAGACCGGTTGCTACATCGAATCCATCTTTCCATTTGCTGTTGGGACTCCTCTTGAGATGAGTCTCGCGTTGAACGAAACCGTGCTGGCGTTAGGCACAGCAGTGACGTGTGATCCGCAGGTGGGAAACGGAATCAAGTTCACCAAAATGTTGCCCGATGATCGCGAGCAACTGCGGGCTTACCTGGAGGCTGCTGCGCAGGCCAAGGACGAACCCTGACGGCAGATTGATCTTCCTTGTTCTGCCGGTGATCTCCGGAAAGTTGTGATCGTGTCAGTGCGCAGCTTTTGTTCCTGTTTCGTCCCAGATGCGATTGCCGTGAGTCTCTTTCAGCAGCAGGTTTCCCACAACGAACGTTATGCCGGCGACAATCATCGGGTAATAGAGCCCGGCGTAGATGTTGCCCGTAGCCGCCACCGTCCATAGGCCGATCAGCGGCAGCAACCCGCCGAAGACACCGTTGCCTATGTGGTAAGGCAGAGAAACCGACGTATAGCGAATCTTCGCCGGAAAGGCCTCAATCAGATAAGCGGCGATCGGGCCGTAAACCAGGCACACATATAGAACCTGTATAAACACCAACAAAACCAGCATTGGGAGATTCGGATTCAGGGCCTCCTTAGCGGGCACCAGCGCGCCGTCGGCGCCCCTCGTCATGGGGGTGAGTTTGGTCGCGCCGGTCACCTTATCCTTGGCGGACGTTACCGTGACAATATTGTTTCCTGCCGCGCGTTCCATCGCCTTGTAGATCGGTATATAGGTCAGCACTGCGAGCAGGCAGCCCGCCATCATCAGCTTCTTCCGACCAATTCGGTCGGAAAGCGCGCCCACCACGGTGAAGAAAGGCATCCCTAGCAGCACGGCGAGCGCTACTACCTCGTTTACAGTTTTGCCACTAATTTTCAGGATCCCCCCCAGGTAGAACAACGCATAATACTGCCCGGTGTACCAGACCACGCCCTGTCCAGCGGTCGCTCCAAAGAGCGAGATCAGTACGAGTTTCAAATTCGCCCATTTGCCGAAAGCATCCTTCAGTGGCTGCGTCGAAGTCATCCCAGTGCTCTTGAGTTGAGCGAAGATGGGCGACTCCTTCATCTTCAAGCGGATGTAGAGCGAGATCACCACAAGGATAATGGACACGAGGAAGGGGATGCGCCAGCCATAAGCGATAAAGTCGTCCTTCGACATCGAGTATTGCGTAGCTAAGCTCGCGATGAGCGACAGGAAGAAGCCCAACGACGCCGTGATCTGGATGAAGCTGGTGTAGAAGCCGCGTTTGTTGTCGGGGACGTGTTCGCCCACGTAAACCGCGGCACCGCCATACTCTCCGCCGAGCGCCAGTCCCTGCGTAACTCGGATTCCAAGCAGTACGATCGGCGCGAACCATCCCGCCGTGGCGTAGGAAGGCAACAGGCCGATGGCAAAAGTCGAAAATCCCATGATCGATAGTGTTACGAGAAAGGCATACTTACGCCCCACCAAGTCGCCAATACGGCCAAAGAAGAGAGCGCCGAAAGGCCGCACAACGAAGCCGACCGCGAATGTCGCCAGATAAGCGAGGTAGGCGAACGTGTCGTTGCCGGGCGGATAAAACTTCGGGCCCAAGACCAACGCCAGACTGCCGAAAATGTAAAAGTCGTACCACTCGATCATGGTCCCGACCGACGAGGCCATAATCACGCGCCAGATGCTGTACTCTGCTTTACCAGTTCCCGCCACTTGCGCAGCATTCGCCATAGTTATCTCCGCTACAGCAATAGTCTCAGTAGATCCGTTGCGACCTTGGGAACATCACGGCGCTCCAGGGCCGTGGCCGATATACTGCCAACCCAGTCTGCGCATACTACACTGATCGTCGAATCCAGCACAAACCACTTCCGACATCGTGGGGTAGGGCATGTTCCCATTGATGGTTCACATCCCGGTCGTGTTCTTCCTGTGCTGGCTGTTCGCTCGCTGTCTGCCGTCCACTAATGACTGGTAGATCAGAACGCCGAGGCATGAGAAGTCATCCGAAAATTCGCGAAGGTGATAACCCTAAAAGACTGAAGGGATTACCGACCGTTTTGGTCAGCGATCCCATTGGTTGCGGGGGGCGGATTTGAACCGCCGACCTTTGGGTTATGAGTTGGCCCACACGCTTGAAAACAAATGAGTCGGCACGGGTGGCGAGTTGTGGGAGCCGGACATGACCTTACCACACTATCAATTGGGAGCCGATGGGAGTGGAATCCCACTCGATTTGCGGCTTCCTTAACGTGGACCCATGGAGGGTTATAAGAATGGACGCTAAACCGTGCCTTAGTTTCATAAAAGATCCACTGTTGAAGCCAATCATCGCTGCGCGGACCCTTGGAGTCAGCAGTGCCACATTGCAACGTATGGCCAGAGAACAACGTGTGCCCGCTCTGAGAATAGGGAAGTTCTGGCGGTTTCCACAGAGCGACCTCGAAGCTTGGATCGAGTCAAAACTAAATGTGAAGTCTTGATTGACGAAGTCGGACCGGGCCCGTTTTAGCGTATCAATTCGATCGCGCCCGGTCCGCGACCTTTGGGTTTCAAGACTTCTCGCCCGCGAGCTCTCGTGTTTCCAGACATCAGATCAGCGCCGCCGACAGCGGCCTGATTCAAACGTCAGCCTACGAGCTTCAGGACCCGTTCCGCGTTGCCCCCGAGAATCATCTGGCGTTGTGCGCTTGTGAGGTCCACCTGCTCGAGGAATTGAACCGGCCGTTCATAGCCCATGGCAAAGCAGTAATCGCTGCCCACCATCACGCGCTCCGGCCCCACTTGTTTGATCACAAACTCCATAATCGGCTTCGAGTGGGTGACGGTGTCATACGTAAAGCGTTGGAGATAGTCGCTCGGGGCTTGAGGCAGGTGCTTCAGCTCGCTCCGCACTTTCCAACCCTGGTCGATCCGCCCCGCCAGTATGGGAAGTACGCCTCCCCCGTGCGGCAGGCATATCTGCAGCTTGGGGTGGCGGTCCAGCACGCCGCCGAAAATCAGATGGCAGGCGGCAATCGCCGTGTCAAAGGGATTGCCTAACAAGTTGGTAAGGTAAAATGGGCGCAACCGATCGCCTCCCGGGTCGACCGGGTGCAGGAAGATCGGTAGATCGAGGGCCTCGATGCGCGCCAGAACGGGCTCAAACAGTGGATTGTCAAGATCGTGGCCGCCAACGTTGGTGCCGAGATACACGCCGCGCATGCCAGGCAGTTTGCTGGCGCGCTCAAGTTCGGCGAGGGCGCGGTCTGGATGGAGCATTGGTAGAGTCAAGAAACCCACCAGCCGGGTCGGATAGGTTCGGTGTGCCTCGGTGGCCGCGTCGTTCCACGCTTTGGCCAGGTTTGTGGAAAGATCGGCATCGCCCCAGTACAACATCGGGGCAGTGAGCGAAAGGGCTTGTACCCCCACCCCCTGCTGGTCCATGTCGCCGATGCGAGCCTTTAAGTCGATGAACTTAGACGGCAGGGGACCGTTCGCGCCTGCGGGAGTTTTGACGAACCATCCTTGATCGGTGGAGTAATATGCGGCATCGAATCGCTTGCCATCGCTGGCCACAAGATCAAGATAGGCTTGGGGAAAATAGTGGGCGTGAATGTCGATCACGCGAAGGCCGGGTGGGTGCGGGGTCTGGTTTTGCGGCGATGCCTCGACTGGACCGCCTATCGCCAAGGCGGCTGCCGTGGTCAGTCCAGCTTTCAGCACTTGCCTTCTTGACATGCCCACATTGCCGGCGGATTTACTCTTCATTTGTGATCTCAACTCCTTTCGGATCCTTCGGCGCCAAATTCGGGTCACTCTGAGCTATTGATTGGGCGGAAGATCAAAGGCGTCGTGTTCCCCGGTGGAAACCTCGACTCCAGTGCCGGCAGACTGAACGTCGCCGCTGATCACGTGCAGCCGGTTGCCAATGACGCCCACTGCCAGCCCATGGCGTGACACGGGCATGGGAGGCATCTCAGTCCACATGTTTGTGGCCGGTTCGTAGGCTTCTAGCGCGCGGAACGTGGCCATCATGTGAGGATCCTGATATTCTCCTCCGGCAACGTAAATGCGCCCACCGTAGACGCCGGCTCCAATGGCGCTGCGCGCGATGGGCATGCGCGCCCGGGGACCACTCCACTGGTCCGTGGCCGGGTCATACTCCTCGACCACGGAGATGTCAGAGGCCAGACCAATGAACGCCGCTCCCACCCGCCCGCCAATCACATAAATCTTTCCGCCAACGACACCGATCGCGGCATGGTTGCGCGGAGTCGGCATCGCGCTTCGTTCTCGCCAGGCGTTGGAGGCGGGATCGTACTCTTCGACGGTCCCTACCGACATGTGCGGATGTGTTGGGTACACCGCCGTTTCCTTGGATCCCGGAATGGTGGAGGCGCCGCCAATGACATATATCTTGTCGCCGGCCACTGCCGCCAGGGCTGAACCTCGTTTGCTCGGCATCGGGGCCAGAGCTTTCCAGGTATCGGCAGCGGGATCGTATTCCCATGCATTGTTAATTGGAACCCACCCGGGCGGGCCAGATTCTGGCAACACGAAACCTCCAAACGCATAAATCTTGTCGCGATAGGTGGTGAAGGCGACGTGATGCGATGGCAGTGCCATTGATTTTTTTTTGGCCCACCGATTGACCGCCGGATCATATTCGTAAACCATGCCCAGGGGTTTCCACACGGGCGCGAGGCCGGCAAACACGTACATTTTGCCGCCCGCAGCTGCGCCGGAAATCTCCTCCGCAGGTTGGGGGAACGCAGCCAGTTTCTCCCACTTTCCCTGGGCCCGAGTGAGGGACCTCGCCCCTATGACAGCCGTCATCACGATGACGAACCGCCAGGCAGGTTGTCTTATGAATCGAGACATTGCATTTCTCCTCCCGAACCGGTGGGCCAGCGTGAGAGTAGCACCGGGCTATCGAAATTCCGCCGCATCGGGACGATTCACCGGCAGGTTGAAAGCGATGAATAACGATACCACTACGGCTTGCGCGGGAATCTTTACCAGATCACCTTCAGGGCGAACTGCACCTGTCGCGAAGTAGTGGCTGTCGTGTCCAGCAGACCGGCGCCGCCCACGGGGTTCCCACTTCCGTCAAAGACCTGGCTGTTGGAGGTCGGCGGATTGAAATTGGCATGATTGAGAATATTGAAGACTTCCATGCGGAATTGCACGTTAAACTGTTCCGAGATTCGCCTCACATAATTGTTCTTGAACAGGGACATGTCCAGGTTAACCAGCGACGGACCAACAATGTTGTTGCGTCTACTGTTGCCCAAGAGGTTCGCACAGGTACCGGGAATGCCGGGATTACCTGGAGGTCCGAGAGCAGCCGAAACGAAGCCAAACGGCTGACATTGCGCAGCGATGTCGGGTGTGGCTTGCGGAAGCGTAAAGCAGTTCAAGTTCACATAATTGATGCCGCCGTGAACAGGATTGCAGCCATGCACGATGTCAGGAAAGTTGAATGCGTCGGTGTTGTTCAGGCCCAGCGAATCTGGAGCGATGGTAACCGTAAACGGGACGCCAGTACTGGCATTGATGATTCCGCCGAACTCCCAGCCACCTGTAATCCAGTTCAGAACGCTGGGCAGCGCTTTGGGGCTGGGAATCTCCCAGTTGTAGCTAAAGACTACATTATGCGTCTGATTGAAGTCGGAGGGTCCACGGCGAAGACGCGAATCGAAGAAAAACTGACTGGAGAGGCCGTTCTTGAATTGATCGCCATCAGTTGAGCCCGATGCTGTGTCAATGGTTCTGCCCCAGGTGTAAGAAACCTGCCCGGAGAGGCCATGACTCATTCTCTTTTGCACTTGGACTTCCAGAGCATGATAAATGCCGTCGGAATTCCAGAATGTCGCAGGTACACGGCCAAAAGCGGGGTTTAAGGTAGGGTTGAGCACCAGGGTTACGGGACCACCGGATGGCTGTTGGAGTTGTCCCCCGGCGGTGCATTGTGAATCGAAAGCGCTGGATGTACAGGGCCAGAGATAGCCTTCCGGAGTTTTGGCAACGGGAAGCACGATCGAGGAATCATCCGTCTGCATCAGGTTATGCACGGAACGCGAGCCGACGTAGGCGATCATCCCGGTGGTGTTGGAACCGAACGCACGCTGGATGTTCAGATTCCATTGCATCACATAATTGCGCTTGGGATGCTGATCGATAAAAGCTGCGCGCTGCGCGGTGCCGCCGGCCGAGAGGGTGGTGTACGCCGGCTGCGGAGTCAGGGCAAAGGGCCCAAAAGATCCGGCTGGGACCGGCCCATTCACCGAGGCGTAAAACGGAACCGTTCCGTCAACCGTGTGTCGGAGGTTTGCAGGCAGAGCCAGGACATCAAACATTCCGAAACCACCACGGATGGCCGTCTTGGCATTGCCAAAAGGGTCCCATGCAAAGCCGATACGAGGCTCAAAATTGTGGAGTGTGGCGTTCGAAAACAAGGGTGAACGCACGATCACCGCAGCATCAGTGAGATTTTGCAGGCTGGCGAGATGCCCATGGGTTTCCGAAGGCACGGTGGCTATCTCATAGCGCAACCCCAGGTTCAGGGTGAGATTGGCGCGCACGCGCATGTCGTCCTGAAGGTAGAGGCCAAAGATCGTCTCCCGAACCCGCCGCCGCGAGACGATTCCCGGCGCATCGGCAATGAGAGTCAAGGAGTCGGTCGGGCTGACGTTATTGTTGGTCAGGAAGTCCGCCAGAGAACTGAACTCAAAATCGCCACCCGGCTGGGAGGGCGTGGATTGGTTGTCAATGATTCGTTCCACGTTTCCACCGAATTTCAGGCTGTGGATGCCTTTGGTCAAGAACACATTGTCATAAACTTGCCACGAATTCCAGTTGTACTCCGCCGGCGTCTGGGTACTCAGGCCTCCGGTAAAAAACGTCAGTCCGGGTACGCCGATGAATCCTACCGTGTCTCCGGGAACGTATCCCAGACTAGTGTCAGCCGCCATTGGATTAATGGCCTTGCTACCGGACGGGGCGGCCGCATACTCGCGGTGATAGCCTACACGGAAGGAATTCATCAGGGCTGAACGGAAAACGTGGTTCTCTTCCAGGCTGACCAGCTGCCTCCTGGTCTTGGTGAAGATAAGTTTGTTGTTAAATTCGTCGTTTTGCGAAGACGGGGAATTGTCGTACATGTAGCTGCCCGCCAGATTATCTTTGTCCGAAAATCGGTGATCAACGCGGGTCGTGAAGTAGTTTTCGGTGGTAATGGCGGAACCAGAAAAGCTGTAGATTGCGGTGTCCCCGACGCCCGCAGGACAAAGGCTATTACCGTTGGAGTCTTGAAACGGGCAGATCACCGCCCCGTTGGGCTTGGGATAAAAACCCAAATATGGCGCCACGAGCGGATCCACCCCGACGTTGGTGAAGCTTGTGCAATCGGGAGCGTTGCAGATCATTCCGCTGCGGGCGGTGAGCGATGGCACATTGTCAACCATACTCAAACCCAACGACTGGCGCAGTCCTTCGTAGTCGCCGAAAATGAAGGTCTTATCTTTCTGGATCGGACCGCCTGCTGCCACTCCGAATTGGTTTCTGCGGAAGGGCGCGATGGCGGGCGGGTCAAAGTAGTTGCGCGCATCGAGCGCGCTGTTGCGCAGGAACTCGTAGGCGCTGCCGTGAAAACGATTGGTGCCGGTGCGAGTGATGGCGCTGATCACGCCCCCCGACGTCCGGCCGTATTCAGCACCTTGATTGCTGGTCAAAACGGAGAACTCGGAGACCGCATCCACTCCAAGGTTTCCTCCCAGGATGCTGCCTGGAGCCTGGTTGGTGTAGTCGTTAATGCTGACGCCATCGAGGAGATAGTTGTTCTGTTGAGGGCGCCCGCCGCTGACCGACAACTCCACACCGTACCCGCGGCCCAGACGGTCGGTGCTGGAAACGGCCGCCATGGCCCGTATGGTGTTGACTCCGGGCTGAAGTTGGGCCAAGTCCGTCCATGACCTGGCGTTCAGGGGCAGCTCGACGATGGTTCGAGAGTCCGTGGAGCTGCTGATGGCGGACGACTCCAGTTGCAAATCTGCCGGCTGGTCCCTGACCTCCACGGTTTCGTTGATAGCGCCCACCTTCATCGCGATGTTGGAAGCCATCTGCGCGCCCACCGTCAGAATGACTCCGTTTCGCACGGCGGTTTCAAAGCCGGCGGCCGAAACGGCTTGCTGATAGGTTCCCGGCAACAGATTCGGGACGCTGTAAAAACCCTGAGCGTTGGTTTTGACAGAGGTGACGAAGCCGGTGGCCAGGTCTTTCATGGAGACGGTTGCGTTGGCAACGACTGCGCCAGAATTGTCAGTGATGGTGCCGGAAATGCTTCCACCCACCACCTGACCCTGCAGGGGGCCGGCGCAAAGAATGCACAGCAGCAGTGTTGCTCCTGCTGCCACCAGACCAAGAATCGTCCGCAGACGCGGCGGATGAGCCATCATTGCCTCCTCGTAGACTCAACCATGGCAACGGGATGCCGAAGTGAAGAATGAATGTTGACGCTGCGAAAATTGAGGCTCAACCAGGTTGAGCTGAAGGTGAATGCAAGAAGGGGCCTGTTTTGCTGGTTGGTTCGGCCATTCCCTGCGGGCATCGTTCGCAATTCTCTGGCAAAAAACGCAGTGAGTCCAACCATGGGCCGTCTCGGGGGTGAAAGCCAAGCGCGCGGGCATGTTGAACCAACGAGTGTCATAGTGTCAAATAATATTGCGGTATAGTAGCGATTATTTTTCAATATAGCTATTCGGACTCAAGTGCGCTGCCGAAGATCGAGTCAGATCAATCCGAACCTGAGGTCGCCTAAGTTCTCAATGCTGCAGGCGATCTTGTCGCCGGGCTTGAGCCAGACCTGCTTCTCCTTTGGGTAGCCCAAGATTACGCCTTCCGGCGTGCCAGTGAAAATGACGTCGCCCGCCCGCAGGGTGATGAGCGACGAAATGTAGCTGACGATCTGCGCCGTGTCGAAAATGAAGTCATCGGTATTGGAGGACTGGCGCACTTCACCATTGACGCGGCATTCGATCTTTAGCTGGTCGGGATTGACCTGGTCGGCGGTGACCAGGTAAGGACCGAGGGGAGCAAAACGGTCCAGGGTCTTGCCCGCCAGCCACTGCCCGCCCCTGTCGAACTGCAAGTCCCGCGCGCTTAAATCGTTGCCCACGCAATAACCCGCCACATAGGAAAGCGCATCTTCCTCACCCACATTCCTGGCATTCCTGCCGATCACAATTACCAGTTCGGTTTCATAGTCAAATTTATGGGCGACCTCAATCGGAAGCTTGATGTCATGGTCGTGGCCACTGAGCGCATTGTTATATTTGCTGAATAGCACGGGCTGTGCAGGGATCGGCAGGTTCACTTCTTTGGCATGCCGACGATAGTTGAGGCCTACGCATACGATCTTCTCTGGCCGGGTCACGACCGGCCCGTACTCGATGCTCCGCTCCTCGACAAACGCTCCCTTGGAGTCATCGGATTGTAGCGCAGCCGCAACCAACGCATTCAGGCTCGGACCTTCTTCATCCTGAAGCAGATCATCCATCGTGGAAGGAGCGTGCATGTGCAACCGCGCGGCTGCTGCGGTCACGTCGAGAATTCCTCTTACAGTCTTGACTCCTAATTGGAAGTCACCGTCACGTTGCATAGTCAACAACGTAAGCCCACGCGCTATGCCGCGCGCTCGTTCGCCTCCGGCTGTGACCGGCTCGCCACTGCGTGCCCTAGCGAAGAGATTCTGATGGCTCTGATCCATGACTGGTCTCCGTCCGGTTTGCCCAAGTTTCTCGCACGGCAGCAGCATTGTACTCGAACCCAAGAATGGCGCCTCCCCAAGCCACGCAGCCGATGCACCCATGTTTTCCCGTCCCGCCGTCTTGATACGACTCTACTGACTTGATGGACGATATTTCAACCGCTTCCTCTCTTGCCATCGCAGTCGGTTCAGCATTTAATTTGTAGCCGCTGTGTTGACAGGACTTGTGCTCCTTGTATACGGTGACGCCTTGTCCGCTAGGAGCGACTCGACGTGCAGGACACGACCAAACTCGGAGTAACGATCGAACGTGCGGGAGATATCCTGATGTTCACCTTGGACAATCAGGAGCGCGACAACGAGATCAGCGGGGCGATGTTCGAAGCGATGCTGGCAGAGCTGCAGCGCGAAACTTCTCACCCCGGAGCCCGCATCTTACGGATTCGAGCGCTCGGCAAAGTCTTCTGCATCGGCCGCGAACGCGCAGGCCGGGACGCGGAAAGCATCCGCCGCGAGGCGGTTCGTCTCATCGATCTGAAGCGTTCGTTGCGAGCTTCACCCCTGATCAGCGTTGCCGAAGTTCAGGGCGATGCCTTTGGCTTCGGATTTGGTCTCGCGATCGTGTGTGATTTCGCTCTGGTCGCTGAGCACGCTGCTCTCGGTTTTCCAGAAATGCGTGCGGGGCTCCCGCCCTCCGCCGTTATGGCTTACCTCGGCGAATACGTCCTTCCGCGTTTCGCATTCCCTCTTGTGCTCTTCGGCGATCCCATCTCACCCCAGCTCGCGCTGCAAGCCGGCCTGATCTCGCAAGTTTGCCGGGCCGAGGGCTTGGCCTCGGAGGCGGATACCCTGGTCGGCCGCATTCTTCAGCTCGACCCGAGCGCCACGCGGCGGTGCAAGCAGTTTTTTCAGTCCGCCCAGCAGAACGCCTTCGAGCAAAACTGCCGGCTGGCCGCAGAAGCCTTGACCATCGACAGCCTGGCGCGGCTGGCTCGGGAGAAATGAACTGGAAACAACGGCTAATGCGGGGGCGCGCCTGGACCGGCTCCCAATTTCCTCGTTCCACCGCCGCATCATGTGGCTGATCGGCATTGGAATGTTCTTCGATGGTTTTGATATCTACGTCGCCGCCACCGTTCTCGGCGCAACCCTCAGAAGCGGCTTCTCGACGATGAGCCAGAACGCGCAGTTCGTATCGGTGACGTTCGTGGGCATGATGCTGGGATCATTCGTGACTGGTTTTCTCGGCGACCGCTACGGCCGTCGCTTCACCTATCAAGCGAACCTGGCGATTTTTGGTTTTGCCTCGATTGCGTCAGCCTTCGCACCTTCGATGAGGGCTTTAATTTTGCTTCGGTTCGTAATGGGCGCGGGCCTAGGTGCGGAGAACGTGGTCGGCTATGCCACGATGACGGAGTTTGTACCACCGCAAGCCCGCGGGAAATGGCTCGGCCTCATCTCTGTGTTTGTAGTCGCCGGCTTACCCGTCACTGCATTGCTCGGAACCCTGATTATCCCGAGGTATGGCTGGCGCATCATGTTCGTGCTCGGCGGGTTGGGGGCACTGGTCGTCTGGCATTTGCGAAAAGCTTTGCCGGAATCGCCGCGCTGGTTGGAATCGATCGGCCACACTGCGAAGGCGGATGCCATTCTTCGAGCCATCGAACAGGAAGTGTCGCTGCACCACTCCCCCCTTAAACCACCCGTGCTCTCTTCCCCTGCAACTCAACCACCACGTGGGCTGGGATCACTCCTGAGTCCTCTGCTCCTTCCGCGCATGATCGTAGGGGCTACCACGCTGATCGTCGTCAACACTCTGATCTTTGGGTTCATCACATGGCTACCGACGTTTTTTGTCCACGCCGGGCGCAGCATTGCATCGTCGTTGGCCTATTCCCTGGTCATGTCCCTGGGCGCACCGCTTGGGTCCGCGATTGGTGCGTCGACCGCAGATTCGTGGGGCCGCAAGCCGACGATTCTAGGGGCCTCTCTCCTGACCATCGCGATCGGGAGCATTTATCCGTTCGTAGACCGTCCGGGGATCTTGCTGGGCGTGGGTTTCCTGCTGGCCATCCCCATCTACGTCCTGGTTACACTCCTCTTTGCAATTTACATCCCTGAACTCTTTCCAACTGAGGTCCGCATGCGAGCGTCGGGAATCTGCAACACCTTCGGCCGGGGCGCGACGATTGTTACGCCGTTTATCGTCATCGCGCTATTCCGATCTTACGGAGTTGGCGGCGTTCTGGCTTTCATGATTGCGCTTCTGATTGTGCAGATCCTAGTGGTCCTCATTTTCGGAGTGGAACCGAAAAAACGGCGACTAGAAGATATTGAGGCCGAGGAACCGATCGCGCCCGAGCCATCCAGGGTGTGATTTTGCAAATTATCTGCGCCAAAGGGCCGCGAGAACTTCAGCTTCTTACATCGAGCGATGACTTCACACGCGCGGGAGTGAAGGGGACTTGCCGGAGACGGGCGCCGGTCGCGTCGAAGATGGCGTTCCCGATGGCGGCAGCGACCAAGGTGATCGCCGTCTCTCCTGCTCCCGTAGCGCTGACGTCGGAGCGATTGATCAGGGCGCAGTCGATGACTGGCAGCACGATCCCGAGAGGCAAGCTGTGATATGTGGTCCAGTCAGTGGAAGTGACTGCGTGTTCATTCCACGTTACCTCTTCGCCGAGGACGCGGCTCATGCCCTGCAGTACGCCACCTTCGATTTGATTGCGCAAACCGGACGGGTTCGAAATCGGACCGCAGTCGTGCGCTACCACAAAATGCTTCACCTGAACGCGGCCAGACGCCGGATCGACTTCGACCTCGGCGATCAGGGCTGCATAGCCGTTGTCTCCCTCATAGGCAACGCAAGCGATGCCGCGTCCGCTCGCGACCTCGCCGCGACGCCGGTCAGGCTGGGGCGACGGCCGGGCGTCCCATTTCGCCGCCTGGGCTGCGGCTTTCACCGCATCGATGAGCCGGGGCTCGCTCAAGTGCCGTAACCGGAACGCCACCGGATCCGCTTTGGCCTGCGCGCTGAGTTCGTCCATGAAGCATTCGTGCGCGAAGGTGTTCTGAAGGCGCAGCGGCGCTCGCAGCGGTCCAGTGAAAAAAGGTGAGTTCACGGTGTGGGTGAGAACTCGCTCACTGCGAATGCTTCCGGCGCCACCACATTTGCCGCCGATGCATCCCGCTACGTAGGACGGCACCGCATTGTTGCCATTTTCCAGTTCTTTTGCCGGCCTGGAAGCTGCCCGTGGCGTTATGGTTTGGGGTTCATATCCCGCCAGCGCACCGGTGATCACGTTGCCGGGATGGTCGTAACCGGGACGGCCTCCCAGCGACACCCACCATGGCTCACAATCCCACACTACAATCGTTCCGGCGGCGTCGAGCCCGGCGCGCTGATCAACCACGCATGCGGACCCATAGTTTTCGCCCCAGGCCATTTCGTCCTCGCGCGAGAGTTGCACACGGACCGGCAGGTGGACCGCCTGCGACAAAAGGGCCGCATCAAACGAAACTGTATCGGCGCCGTTGAGTCCGTAGCAGCCCGAGCCGCGCACGAAGATGACGCGTACATTTTCAACTGGCAGCCCTGCCAGCGTGGCCACTCCCTGTCGCGTCGGATACACGGATTGAGTGGACGACCAGAGCGTTGCCTTGCCGGCCCGCACGTCCGCCACCGCGCAGGACGCCCCTACCGATCCGTGCGCCTGATAGGGGTGGCAGTAGGTCGCCCTCAGCACCGTTGCCGTCTCAGCCAACTTCTCTTCTACGTCGTGAGAATCGACCATCATGACGTCGCGGGAAGGCTGTTTGCGGAGGTAATCGTAGAAGTCTTGCTGGGCTGGCAGACCGGTGCCAGGCGTCCAGACAACCTTGAGCTTGGCGGCAGCGTCGATGGCCTGCGCCTGTTTTTCCGCCACCACTCCAACGAAGTTCTTGCGAACTACAACTTTCACCAGCCCGGCCATCCCACGAACCGAATGTTCATCGGCGCTGACTACAGTTGCCCCCACCGCGGGTGGCCGGACTACGCGGCCGTGCAACATTCCAGGCACGTGCACGTTGTGGACAAACTCGAACCGGCCAGTCACTAGCGCCTTGATATCCAAAGGCGGGACCGGCTTGCCTAGGACCGTCCATTCGCGTGGGGCCCGGCGCTTGGCCTTCGGGTCGAGCGTAAGGTTGAACTTTTTCCCAGCTACGAGTTCACCATAGCTGACACGACGCCCACCCTTTGTGCCGACAAATCCGTTAGCAACCACCAGCTGACCTCCCGGTGCTCCGAGATGCTGCGCCGCCATGTTGATGAGCGCCTCGCGCGCCGTCGCGGCTGCCTGGGCCAGGTCGCTGCTATTGAAGTTTGTGGGGGTCGATTGACTGCCGGAGGTCGTCCCTTGATCCGGTGTAATCGAAGTATCGCATTGGGTCAGGCGCACACGGTGCAGAGGCACACAAAGTTCCTCGGCAATCAACTGAGCCTGCGCCGTATATATGCCCTGACCGAAGTCGCACTTGCCCGTATGTGCGGTCACGATACCGTCGGCACCGACCGCAATCCAGGAATCCAGTTTCGCGGGATCGATGTGCGACGGATGCGTGTCAAACGGTCCCTGAGGCGACGCTAGAAGCTCAAGCAGCGACGCCACGCGGAAGCTCACGACCAGAGCACCGGACGTCATCAAGAAATCCCGACGCGACAAGCCCGTGGTCATTGCCGCCTCGATTTCGCATATCGGTGAATAGCTTTGAACATCCGCGTGTGCACGAAGCAGCGGCACAACACACCCGCGAGCGCCTGCCTGATTTCGTCGTCGGTCGCTTTCGGATTTCGGTCGAGCAACGATTTCGCAGTGAGGATCACGCCGCTCAGGCAGAAGCCGCATTGCGCCGCTTCTTCGTCGATGAACGCCTGCTGGATGGGGTGCGGATTCTCGGGTGTGCCCAGCCCCTCCAGCGTTACAATCTCTGCGTGATTCACCCCGCCTACAGCGGTGATGCAGGAGCGCTCCGCGCGCCCGTCGATGAGGACAGTACACGCGCCGCACTGACCCAGCCCGCACCCGAACTTCGGTCCCCTCAGATGCAACTCGTCGCCAAGCACATAGAGCAACGGGGTTTCCGGAGCGACATCAACCACGTGCACCACGCCGTTGACCTTCAGTGAAATCGTTGGCATGTCTTTCCCATCTCGTGCGCTGGCGAGACCAAAGGTGCCTTCGGTCATGCCCGTCTGATCCGTTCAGAATATCATCACGGCGTTCTGAATATTTTGGTGGAATGCGCGGCTGGGACTCTCGCTGTCCGCAGAATTCAAGCTATCTCGGCCTGACCAGTGGATCCACCGGTTTTGGCAACGCGAGGGAGAGTGGCTCTCAGCCAGTCCAGGAAATCCTGGCAGGCACGGGAGAGCAGCATGTCTTTGGTGCGTATCAGGTAGAAATCAAGCCAAAGCTCGGGTGCGTAGATAGGGTGGGCTGAGAGTCTGCCTTGTTTCACTTCATCCATTACCGCGGTGCTGGCCACCACGGTTGCCCAATCCGAGTTTCGGACGAGTTCAAGAGTTGCGAGCATGCCGTCGATTTCCAGTATCCTGCCTGACCCGGTCTCTCCCAGTCGTACCGCAGCGGCTTCGATAACCTGACGTAAACTGTGCCGGGGCGAGGGGAGAATCAGCTTCAGTTTTCGCAACTCACTCGAACTGCGGGCTCGCGCGGGTTGCCCCTTCTGACGCTGGCCGCCTCCACGCGTCACCAGGACGAGACGGTCCCGAAAAAAGTGGGTCGCCTCCAATCCCAGGTGGGCTGGAGGCTTGGTGACGATGGCGACCTGGACCTCACCGGAGACTACCCACTCCGTGAGCGTGCCGCTGTACGCTTCTGCGAGCCGGACATCGACATAAGGGTGCACCCTTAGATAGTCGGGCAACATCCGCGGCAATACTCCTTTGCACACGGTCGGGGAAACGCCAACGTTAATGTGGGTGGCGGCGCTGCCCGCCATATCGAACATCCTCTGCTTGGCAACACTGACGGTTTTCAGCACGTCGCAGCAGCAGGAATAAAAGTGTCTGCCCGCGATCGTCGGAGTCACTCCGCGGGCCTTCCTATCAAATAATCGATGAGCCAGCATCGTCTCAAGGCGCTGAATGTAGACGCTGAGACCGGGTTGCGTGCAATGCTCCCGCTCCGCTGCCTTGCTGAAACTGCCCTCCTCATAAGCCGCCACGAAGCATCGAATCTGTTTCAAATCCAGCGAATCCATAAACGGCCCGGGTGCGTGCAACTGCGCGATGGATTCCACGTCTTTTGTCTGAAGAAGGCTCTGGTCCGGGCGGGATGGGGATTCCGTAGCCACAGCGCACATATAATAAAACCGTATGAATGGTATTTCAAGATATTAGTGGTGGAGATGTCTCGGCTGTTCTACGCTGTTGCGCTGTCGCGCGGCGCAGGGCCTCAGGGCCTCAGGGCCTGACCGGCTTTTACGATTGACAGAAATCGGATGCGCGTACTGCCCTCAGACTTCGCGGGCTTCCAGCAATCGTCCGTGAATGGCACCTTCGTGTTGGTTCCGTCTTTAAGACCCGATGCGCTCTACATCTAGGGAGACTTAGCACATGGATATCAGTTTCATTGGCAAGCCACATGAGTGGGACCCTCGCCGCGTCTACAGCCAGACCGGGGCCGACTGGCAACACCGGGTCGATTTTGACCGGCTGCGCAAGGACCGTTTGCAGCGTCTTCGGGAGCAGATGAATGCCCGGGACCTGGGTGCCTTGGTTCTTTTTGCGGGGGCCAATATTCGCTACGTCACCGCTTCTTATCAGGGAAATTGGAAATACAATATCAACATCCGCTATGCCGTGGTGCCTCAGGGCGGCGAGCCGGTGTTGTTCGAGACTGCGGGCTCGGACCTGCACTGCGCCGAGATTGATCTGCCCTGGATGGAGGGTCGCATTAAACCTGCGATAACGTGGCAATGGGCGGAGGGTGCGGTTCCAGTAATGGCTGGCCGGATGGCGCAGAGTGTGGTTGACGTCCTCGAGGCCCACGGGCTTCGCAAAGAGCGGGTGGGCATCGACAACTTTGATTGGCCGGCGTTGAAGGCGTTTCAAGAGTGCCAGCTCAACATCACCGATGCCTGGCCCGCGATATCCGCCGCGCGCGTCATCAAGACCCGGGATGAGATCGAGTTATTGAAGCAGGCCGCCAGCATCGGCGACGCCGCGATGTGGCGGATCAAACACGAATGGCTCAAGCCAGGCGTTCGGGAGCGTGAGATTGAGGCCAAGGTGCACGAGTTCATGCTGGAACGAGGCTGCGAGATCATTTACGACATCATTGTGGCTTCCGGAGGCAATACCAGTCCCTATCGCCGCTGGGCCACAGATAAGATCATCCGGCAAGGCGACCTCGTGATCGTGGATATCAATGCAGTGGGACCGTCCGGTTACTTTATTGACTTTGTTCGCTGCTTCAAATGTGCAGGAAAAATGAATCATCACGAAATCGATTTGTACCGGGAAGTCTACGATTCCATGTACGCAGGGCTGGAAAAGTTGCGGCCGGGCAATACCACCGCCGATGTAGCGGCGGCTTTCCCAAAGTATGACGATGACAAGTATGGGACCGTCACCTTGCAGCAGTTTGCTCACAGCATCGGCCTGACACTCTACGAAGGCATGTGGGTCTCGCGGGCCTATTCGCTGCAATATCCGGCGGAAATTAAAGAAAATATGTATTTCGCGATTGAAACGTTCGCCGGACACCCGGGTTTGCAACAAACCACGCGCCTGGAAGAGAACGTTCTGGTTTCCGGCAAGGGGCCTGTGGTATTCACGCTGATGGAACATATGGAAGAAGCAATGGGGCGTTAAAGTGCCGCATCCAGTGATCGCCGTTTCCGACTCAGTGTTCCCGGATTTGAATCCGGCTCGAGAGGTGTTGTCGAGAGTCGGGGGCGAGTTGCGTTTGGCGGAAGCGTCTACGCCGGAGGCGATCTTGCAAGTGGCCCGGGCTGCCGATGCGGTGCTGGTCACCTACGCGAAAATAAGCGCCGACATGATCAGGCAAATGACGCGCTGCCGGATCATTGCCCGCTTCGGAATCGGCGTGGACAACGTGGACATTGGGGCGGCTACGCACGCAAACATTGTGGTGACCAGGGTGCCAGATTACTGCATCGACGAGGTTTCCGATCACACCATGGCCTTGCTCCTGGCCTTGGTGCGAAAAATAGCTTTCGCGAATGCACGCGCCCAAGCGGGGCGCTGGGAAATGCCTGCGCTTGTTCCCATTCATCGTCTACGAGGCACCGTTCTGGGGCTCGTTGGTTTTGGCAGAATCCCGCAGTTGGTGGTACCCAAAGCCAAAGCGTTTGGTCTCAAAGTTATCAGCTATGACCCACTGGTCTCGCAAGAAATCATGGACCAGGCCGGGGTCGAAGGAGTCGAGTTCTCCGAGTTGATCCGTATCTCCGATCACATTTCTATCCACGCTCCGCTGACCCCTGAAACCAACCATCTCTTCAAGGGCGACGTCTTTCGTGAAATGAAGCCCACGGCGCATCTTATCAACACGGCTCGGGGTCCGATTGTGGATGAAGCCGCGCTGGCGCAGGCGCTTGACGATGGGCGCCTGGCCGGGGCAGCTCTGGATGTGTTGGCCCAGGAGCCACCGTCAGCCTCGCCGCTGTTCGGCCGGGACAATGTGATTCTGACACCGCACATGAGCTTCTATTCGGCGGAATCGCTCATCGATTTGCAGTGCAAAGCGGCCGAAGAGGTTGTTCGCGTCCTTAGCGGGGAACCGCCTCGGTATCCTGTTAACCCTGAAGCCCTGAAACCAAACCGGGAGCCAATCGCAACGCTCCATGGCTAAACTGCAGTCCATTTCACGGGAGGAATACTCATGACACATTGTCGCCGCTGGGCAGTAGTGGCCGCCATGGTTTTTGGTCTGGCAACAAGTTTTCTTACCGTTGACTTCGCCCATGCTGCGCCGGGTCCGTCTCGCTACCACTTTGTGAAAACCATTCCGATCGGCGGCCCAGGCGGATGGGACTATTGCGTGGTAGACAGCACTGCCCGCCGCTTGTATGTTTCGCACGGCACGCACGTCGTCGTGCTGGACGCGGATTCCGGAAAGATCGTGGGCGACATCCCCAATACCATCGGCGCGCACGGCATCGCGCTGGTGACGGATCTGGGACGTGGCTTTGTCACTGCGGGACGTGCTAACGCGATCGTTATTTTCGATCTGAAGACACTTAAGACAATAGGCACGGTCAAGTCGGGTGGCATAAACCCCGACGCGGTCTACTACGACGCAGGGTCGAAACGCGTGTTCGCCTTCAATGGCCGGAGCGCCAACGCGATTGCCATCAGCGCCGCTGACGGAAAGGTTGCCGGCATGATCCCCATGGGCGGCAAGCCGGAGTTTGCTGCCGGCGACGACAAGGGTCACGTGTTTGTGAATATTGAAGATAAGGCGCAGCTGCTCGAGATCGATGCGCAGAAGCTCACGGTACTTCATCGCTGGCCGCTGGCGGGCTGCAAAGAGCCGTCGGGACTGGCCTTCGATCAGAAGAACCGGCGGCTGTTCTCGGTATGCAGTAACAAAAAAATGATGGTCGTGGACGCGGATACCGGCAAAGTCGTAGCCACCCCGGCGATCGGGGAGGATCCCGATGCCGCGGGCTTCGATCCCGATTTGCAACTCGTTTTCAGCTCGAACGGTGAATCGGGCGACCTCACCGTCATTCACGAAGACTCACCCGACAAATACGCGGTAGTAGAGAATGTCCCGACCAAAAAATACGCACGCACGATGGCGATCGACACCAAAACCCACAACATTTTTCTTCCGATCGCGGATTTCGAGCCGGTGACTCCGAAGGGTGAGGACGAGCCGCCGATGAAGCCGGACACGTTCGGGGTTTTACTCGTCGGCAGGTGAATTCCACAGTCGAAAACCGGCAGGCCGGAGAAGCCGATCCGTTCGCGTTCCCCGTTTTCGCATCTCGCTGTAAGATCGGGTGTAGTCGGGCATGCGGCGCCGATATCCTGCGTCGGGATCTTAGGCGGAGGCTTCATGAAGCAAGTGCAGATTGGAATTATCGGGATCGGCTGGTGCGGAGGGATACGCGCGGAAACCTGCTCAGCCAGTCCCTACGTCGGCGCCCTTCACTTGGCTGAGATCAGGCCGGAGCGATTGAAGGAAGTCGCCGACAAAACTGGGCCGGCTACGGCCGCGGCGGACTACCGCATTCTGCTCGAAAACAAGCACATCGACGCCATCATTATCTCGGCAACGCCGGAGACCACGCACTTTCCGATGGCGAAGGAGAGTCTTCTGGCCGGGAAGCATGTTTTTTTGGAGAAGCCGATGGCGCTCGAGCTTTCCGAAGCCGATGAATTGATCAATCTGGCTCGGGCAAAGGGATTGCTGTTCACCATTGGCTACTCGCAACGCTTTAATCCCAAGTACGCTTATGTAAAACGCTCCATCGACGACGGAACGATCGGTCAACCGGTCAGCGCATTGGTGAGCCGCCATATCACGCGTAATCTCGCCAACAAAATCGGGGGGCGCATCAAGCTTTCGCCGGCTGCCATGGAGGCAACCCACGACATCGACTTTCTGTTGTGGTGTTTTGCGCCAAGACGGGCAGTCCGCGTCTACGCTCAGGAGGTTCGCAAAATCATGCAGGCGACGCACAATGTGCCGGACTGCGTCTGGATCGTCGTCACCCTGGACGACGGCAGTGCCTTTACCATTGGCGCAGGTTGGGTGTTGCCTCCTGCCTATCCGAATTTTTCGTCCACGTGGATCGAGATGGTCGGCACAGAGGGAGCGATCATGGCGGACGATACGCATCGGGACGTTAGCGTCAACACCATGAAACGAGGCATCGAGTTTCCTATCTCGACCATGCCTGGTGAGAAGGTTGCGCATGTGTATGCCGGGCCGATGGAAGCGGAAACCATTCATTTCGTCGAATGCGTAGCCAAAGGCCGCCAGCCCTTGGTAACGCCCGAGCATGCGAGGATGGTGATGGAGGTGTACCAGGCGGCAGATAAATCGGCGGAGGAAGGGCGCCCGGTCGATCTCTTGCCACAAGGGCTTCCTTCCGGCCGGACGCAGTCCCCGCAAGGTGATTCGCTCAACAAAGCCACGGCGGACCGCCGCTGAAAGAATGCCGGATCAATCTCAGATCCCGATTCCAAAACCTGCAGTTTTCCCGAACAATGCAATTTCCCGCCCGACGAAGACCCGCTGGCTGGTGCTTCTGCTGATTGGCGTGATGTACATGATCACGTACATGGACCGCACCGGCATCTCTATCGCAGCTCCATCCATGGCCCAAGAATTTGGATTCAGTCAAACTGCGATTGGAATTATCTTCAGCGTGTTCCTGTGGGCCTACGCGATCGGGCAGGTCCCGGCCGGTTGGTTTGCGGACCGATTTGGCCCCAGGCTGGTTCTACTGATCATTGTTCCTTTTTGGTCCTTTATGACGGCGATGACCGGCGTCGTCACGGGTTTAATTTCCCTCGGAGTGGTTCGCTTTGTTTTTGGATTGGGGGAGGCAGGTGCATTTCCGACCGCCACGCGAGGGATGCAGCTGTGGTTTCCCCGGTCGGAGCGTGGCATTGTGCAGGGCGTGACCCACTGTTTCAGCCGGTTTGCCATCGCGATCGTTCCCTTCCTGGCGGTGAGCATCATGACCGCATTCGGATGGCGTTGGATTTTTTATCTTTTTGGAGCGGCGGGCCTGTTGTGGTCGCTCGCATTCTACTTCCTGTACCGCGATCTCCCCGAGAACCATCCCGAGGTAAACTCGGCCGAACTCGCGCACATACGGGACCGTCAACCAGACGTCACAATCAACCTTCCGATTGATCCGGAGCGGCGGCAGCCAGCTCCCTGGAAAACCATCTTTCGCTCTGCCAACATGTGGTACATCGCCGCCGGCTACGGCTGCTTTCACTATGGAACCTATTTCTACGTGACCTGGTTCCCCACCTACCTCCTGGAATATCGCCACCTCTCGCTCAAGGCCATGGGAGCGCTCGCGCCCCTGCCCCTCGTGGCAGGAATGGTGGGGGATATCGTGGGGGGAACCTTGACCGACCGTATTTACAGGAAGACTGGCAAGCTCAAATTTGCCCGCCGGATTGTAGCGGCCCCGGCCATGCTGGCTTCCGGAGCTTGCTTAATTCCTGCCGCGCTCACCCATTCCGCGGTTGCTGCAATCGTCTGCCTGACTGCATCACTGTTCTTTCTGGAACTCGTGATCAGCCCTGCCTGGGCGGTTCCCATGGACGTGGGGGGCAAATTTAGCGGAACGGTGTCCGGCTTAATGAACATGGCGGGAAGTCTGGCCGCCTCGGTTTCTCCAATTATTTTCGGGTCCCTTGTTCAACGGGGCCTTTGGATTGCTCCATTTTTCGTTTCTGCCGGCGTTCTACTTACCGGTGCGCTGACATGGGCGTTCCTCATTGATCCGGGAAAGTCCGTGGTTGGAGATTAATTACGCCAGGGTCTGCGTAGACCGCAACAGGGACTTGATTCGGGCCGTCAGGGAGCCGCTCTCGCTTTTAGAGTTCAAGGTAGACTCGCCGCACTTCATCCATTCTCGCGAATTCGTCCGACTTGCCGCGGATGGCGCAGCGCGAAGGTGACGTTTTGGGGGCTGCACTCAATCCTCATGCAACGGCTCGTCGGGCGGGAAAGGTGCTGGCTCGCATTGAGGAGTGCCCCAAGGAGATAAAGGGCCCGCCGCCTTCGAATCCCGTCACGGGCCGTGTGTTCTTCCTTACCGACAACGAATACGCCAGCGCATGTCTCGATTTCGCGGATCTCGTCCGGCGTCTGCCGAGTGTGACCCACGTCGGACTGCCGACCTCCGCCGATGCGGTCTACATCGACAACACTTATGCCATGCTGCCCAGCGGCTTGACCGGCCTTGACTGTTCGATGAAGGTGTTCAGAAACCGCGTGCGACAGAACAATGAATGGTACGAACCGGCAGTTCGTTGGCCCGGCGGCCCAATGGCCGACGCGGCCGTTGCGAAATGGGTCAGCTCCCTTCCGTGAGCTGCGTTGCGGGCTCGCTGAGCGAATCCTCGATCTCCACCGCCGACGGGCTCCGCGCTGGAAGTCGCTCTGTCTCCGCGCAATACCAAGGATTCTCAAGAGAGTAGCGCAACACCTGCCGGGCTCGAAACGACTGCATGATCTTACGCTCTGATGCTGCCGGGACATTTCACAGATTCTTGTCGATCAACTGTTGCAGGCCCGCACGATAGCCACGGCTGCAGGATAATTCCTTGCCATCTTTGAGAACAACAATGAATTCCCCACTGTTCACCGGTTCCACTTGTTTTATTTTTTTGACGTTCACAATCGTCGAGCGGTGAATGCGGACGAACTTCTTGGGATCGAGTCTTTCGGAAATATGGCCGATTCCTTCCCGCAGCAAATAAGATTCCGCTCCTACTCTCAGTGTCACGTAGTTCGCGGCGGCTGACAACCAGTCAATCTCGTCCAGATCCAGAAAGACCACACGACCGCCACTTTTGAATGCCAATCGCCTGTCAACCTGGGGCTCCGGCTTGTTTTGGGTCAGGAAGTCGAGGATGCGGGAGGTGGTTTCGCGGTCGCGTGACCTAAGAAACTCCACGCGAGCTCTGTTGATCGCGCTATGAAGACGATCGCGGTCAAATGGTTTCAGCAGGTAGTCCAAGGCATGAGTCTCAAAGGCCTTGACAGCGTACTGATCGTATGCCGTCGTGAAGATAACGACTGGCATTTCGTCCGGTGGGATAGCCCGCAAGACTCCAAAACCGTCCATGTCCGGCATTTGTACGTCGAGCAACAACAGATCGGGCTTTCTAGCTCCCAAAGCCGTTAACGTCTCCTTGCCATCGGAACATTCCGCAACAATCTCGATCCCCGGCTCGGAACTCAACAGGATCCGCAACTTCTTGCGAGCCAAGCGCTCGTCATCGGCGATGATGGTACGCAACATTCGGACCTCTGCTTGCCACTCACAATCGCATTTTCGATTCGTCGGAGACGATGGCATATCGGGATGACAATTGGTGCAGGTGGAATGGAATCCTCACTCGAACCTCCACTCCGCCCTCGTCTGGCGAATACACCTCGAAGGCCTGCGCGTTTCCAAACAGGGTTTCGAGTCTTTCTCGCGTTGCCTTCAATCCTAATCCCACTTTTGCCGGGAAATCGTCTCGGTTACGGAGTCCAGGGCCGTTGTCCCGTACCCGCAGATTGAGACTCTTCTCATCGTGCCTGGCGGTGATCCGGATCTCTCCTCCCGAAGAGAGTCGCGAAATGCCATGCCGCACCGCATTCTCCACCAGAGGCTGCAGCAGCAAGTGAGGAACCTCCGCATCGAGTGTGTCAGGAGCGATGTCAAGAACAACGTTGAGGCGCTCTTCGAACCTTATGTGTTCGATGCCGAGATAACCGTTCACAAACTCGAGTTCGCGGCTCAGAGTGGTCGCATGGGTCTCGCTGTCCTCCAAGGTCATCCGCAGCAAATCGCTGAGACGGGTCATCATCTTGTCCGCGGCGGGGACGTCGGTCAGCATCAACGCGGAGATCGAATGAAGAGTGTTAAACAGGAAATGGGGCTGTAATTGGCTTTTCAGGGTTTGCAGATGGGCTTGGGCCAGTTGTGTTTCAAGCTGCAACGCGCGCAGCTCTCTTTCCCGGAACCGGCGGTAATAAGCCACGGCATGTGCGATCAGAACAATCGGTAAATAAGTCCCCGTAATATCATCGACGACATTCCCCAAGAATAGTTGCGGGAAAATGTGCCACTGAATCCGGAACCCGTGGGCTTGCGAGTCCCAAACGGCGGAGGCCCAACTATGAGCCTGCGCGTCCCAGTACGCATATGGAGTCAGGGCCCGAAGGGAGATGTGCGCAACCGTGAAAATGAGGCCTCCCGCGAGATGCAATAGGGAACGCCGCAACCAATTGTCTCGTTGAACTGGGTAGCGGATAGCGAAGGCGAAGACGAAGGGTGTTAGGGGGAAGTATGTGAGAATCTGCCCGCACTCCATTCCCAGAACGGTCAAGAAACTTGGGGACCCGCCTGTCGAGCGATACAACTCGTAGATCGTACCCGTGCCGACGAGAGCGACAAACATCCACACGCCAAAGCTGGCCACCCATATCAACCAGGCAGGCTGGCCGGCCATACGAACTTCGCGATTCCCTGAACTCGCCAACAGTTCCTTCCCCCCTGAGCCAGGAATCACTTCGCACCCCAGGTGGTATTGAATCACGTTGTGGCTTTGAAGAGTTCCAAAATCAGTCCTAAGGCTTGTGTATTCGTCCCCGCCCGGCGGTAATTCGTCCCAGATCCATGTGTTTGGAGACCGCAAGCGATTTCTACGGCGATGATGCCACCGCCAAAACCCGGTGCTCGAAAATCGCGTTACCTCAAGGACGAATTCAGTCAGCGCATCGTCCCCGTTGGTCGCCCCATTGATTCATCACGATTAGGCTTCTAGTCGCCCCGGATTGACGAGAGCTCATCCCAACGGTTGTGTTCATATTCGCGGGCGAGCGCATAATTCGCCTTTTGGAGACATGTTGATGCGGCAACCATTTCCAGAGTTGGATGGCGCATTCACTCACCCCCGACCTTTGATTCAAGACGTTTCTCCGCAGGACTCCGTTCCTGAGGACATCGGGCATGTCATGGGACGGGTACACAGCGAACTTCGATTTCTTCTGCTAGAGCGTGCTGCGATTGTGAAGCGAATCGGAGTGATCAAACACATGATCGCTGGTCTCGCGGATGTTTTCGGGATCCATGTAATTGATAAGGAACTGCAGGAATTGATCTCCAAAGGATCTTCTCGCGGGACGGCTCGTTCCGATGAGGGGCTCACAACTGTGTGCCGCAAGACACTGATGGAGTCTTCTGAGCCTCTGACAACTCGTCAGTTGTGCAGCTGCATTCAAGAAAGGAACCCCTCAGTGTTCGCACGGCAGAAGAAACCGACTAATTCTGTCGTGGTTGTGCTGAGACGTCTCATAAGCTATGGAGAAGTCAAGGACGGAGTGAATGAAAAAGACGTGCGGACCTGGCAATGGATTGGCCATCGGCAACGCGATGAAGTCTTCGGGAATTCATCGCCACAAGACCAAGAAGTCACCACGGATTCGCATCCGTCACCAGGCTGACCGCCGATGTGGACTTTGCAGATCGCTTTCCCTTTGCTTCTGCGGCACAGTTGTTCCGAAAGGAAAATCAATGTCAAGTAAGATTTTGGGGAGACTCTCAAGCATCCTCTTACTCACAATTCTGTGCGCTACTCCGGCCCAAGTACAGGAAAGCTGGTCGTGGCCTGAAAAGCCCAAAAACCTGCAGGTCTTGCCGAAGGACTGGCCAGGCTCCCGGCTGCAACCTGTGATGATTGGCTTTACGCGAGCGCTCGGCGTTCGCTGCTCGTACTGCCACAAGGGAGAAGAGGGCAAACCACTTGGCACGTACGATTTCGCCTCGGACGATAATCCGAATAAGAATCGCGCTCGCGAAATGTACCGAATGCTGGGAGATATCAATGATCACCTGAAGAACATTCAGCCGAGCGGCGATCAGCGTGTCAACATGTGGTGCCAGACGTGCCATCGTGGCCGGCCGAGACCTACGACGCTCGAGGAAGAACTCGCAGAACAGTATCGGAAGAATGGGCTTGAAGCGGCCCTCGATTACTACGGCGATCTTAAGCAAAAGTACTTCGGGCGGGGGCCGTACGATTTCGGGGAAAACTCGCTAAATAATTTTGGCTACGAAGTAATGAAGAAAGATCCGGCAGGAGCGATCCAGGTCCTTCGGCTGAACGCGGAGCAATTTCCGCAATCCGGCAATGTATGGGACAGCCTCGCGGAAGCGTACATGAAGTCTGGGAATTTGAAAGAAGCGGAGCAATACTACCAAAAAGCTTTAGCGTGGGATGCTAGCGATCAAAATGCTAAGGACATGCTAGCGAAACTCAAAGAACCCAATAAAAAATGAGCCGAACCGACTGCAGTCGTTAACTAATCTCCGGACGAACCAAGTTTTCATACGAGAACCACGCGAAGTAGTAAACGGAGAGGCGCGATTCGAAAAGGAGGCGTGCATGCTTGCCCGCTCTAAGTAAGCTCCGGGCGCCGGAGGGAGAATAAATCGATGAAGAACTTTCTACTGGGTGTGTTAGCCACGCTCGTGGCCCTTGCAGTTGGCACGTTCGCGTACTTGAGGTTGGGCTTGGCCGAGGTTCGAGCCGATCAACCTGGATCGCGTCTGGAAAGTTACCTCATGTCCACCGCGGTCCACGCTTCGGTGAGACGGCACGCGCCGGAAGTCCCCAACCCAGTGCAACCCAGCGATGAAAATCTCATCGCCGGAGGCAAGATGTACCTCGGTCAGTGCGGAGGATGCCACGGAATGCTGGGGCAGGCGCAGAACGAAACAGACGATTCGTTGTACCCGCCGATTCCGCAGTTTCCCAGGGCTGGAACGGAGTATTCGGAAGCACAGGTTTTCTGGGTCGCCAAACACGGCATCCGCCGGACAGGGATGTTTGTTAACGGCAAATGGGATTCCGACCAAAAGCTTTGGACGATGGCCGCATTCATCAAGCGCATGAATGCCCTGCCTGAGCCAGTGAAGGAAGCATTGAAACCGAAGAAGACTGCTGAGTCGAAGGGTTCCAACAAGCAGTGAAAAATCGCGCCGGATTCGGCGGACGGGTTGGCAAAACAGAAGGCATCACCATGAATAGACGAGAATTGATGTGTGGGATTGGGGCTTTATCTATCGGTTTGAGCATAGAGGGTGGGAGCGCAGTTGCCGTGGGTTCCTGCAACGTGCAGAACGTTGCGGCAACCCGGTCTGAGTCCGAACCCTTACCATCAGTCGTAGCCGGCGTGCGGCTGGTCAATTCGGAGATTGCCAGACAGGCGACCGAACTCAGCCGCACACTGTCTCCCCCATATCTCTTTAACCACGCGGTGCGGACATTTTTCTTTGGCTCCCTGGTGGGGCGGGCATGAGGACGGAAGTTCGACGAAGCCTCGCCTGCATTCTGCATGACTTGGGGTTGACGGCGCTTCGAGGGAGACCTGCCCTTCGAGATTCAAGGAGCGGAAGCCGCTAAGCACTTTCTGGAAGAGCACACTTATGCAAAGGAAAAGATAGGGCTCGTATGGGACGGCATTGCCATGCACGCTTCTCCCATGGGGCAATTTAAGCAGGCAGAGATTGCCCTGGTGTGCGATGGGGCGGGAGCTGAGGTAATCGAACCAGATTTCTCAGAGATCAAGAAGAGCGAGGTCGCAGAGATCGTGAAACAGTTCCCCAGACTGAAGTTCCAAGATGCATTCGTGAAGACCTGCGCAGGCGTCTTGCGCAGGCATCCGCGGGGAGCGTCTGCTTCATTCATGCGTGACATTCGTGAGCGCTATGTGCCGGAGTTTCATTCCGTGAATTTCTGCGATCGGATTCAGAAGGCGCCGTTCCCGGAATAGCGAGGAGCCGTAGGTGCCTCGGGCTACAGCCCAAGATGCGGTTCACCCCTGGCATCTAGGGTAGCAGGAAGTGCCGAGCCCGCCCATGGCAGGACACGCGAACTGTGCTCAACGGAATCTTGTAGGTCTTGGGTACCTGGACGCAATTGCGAGATCGCTTGTAGTTAGGTACAGTTTCAGTTCACATTGATTCTGACGACCGAGTAATTCCCGGAATCTGGAACGGCTCGTTATTGGTCGCGTTCCAAATTTAGAGCCTTGAAATCGAAGATCCATCCTTCCCGGCGGGGACTCCGACCAAGAGCTGTGGACATGGCGGCATTCATCAAGCGTATGAAGCAGAGCCTTTGACGTAGCAGTGCGTTCCCAAAAAGGGAGCCGGATTCCGGCTCCCTTTAGGGCCAGCTCAACAGCTCCGACTAGAAGGCGAATTGCACCCCCAGGCGGATGTTCCGTGATAGCTGCCAAAGGTTTGGCGAGCCGTAGTGCGAGTTCAATGTCACCGCCGGAACCCCGAGACCGGCGTTCCCGTTGATCCACTGCTGCGGGTTGTACCCGGTCTCAACTTGCTGGTACCAAGGCGCACCACTGAAAATGCTAACTGGGCCCGGTTGCAACTGCGAACCGAAATAATTCGAGTTGAATCCCCCCCAGAATGAGGTGACAGCGTGCTGGTTGAGCAGGTTGGTGAAAGTTGCGTTAAAGCTGAGCACTTGGTGCTCGTTGTTCTTGTTGACCTTGATGGCATGTGCAAGGTTGAAATCGGTCTGGGTGTACCACGGTGTGCGGCGCGCGTAGGGGGTGCCGAGCGTGATGGCCCCGGTCGCGTCAGCAGCAGCGTTAACCCAGTTGCCGCGGCCGAAGATGTACGTAGCTTCGACAGGAGCCGGTCCCCCCAAGCCCAAGTCGGTGTACGCACTCATCGGGCTGCCCTGGTAGGCAACCTGAAAGAGGCCGAAGGTTGTGATGTTGCTTTGGCCCTTCCAGGGTAGCGTGTAGAACGCGTTGGCCTTGAACGTGTTCGGGCGATCGGTTGGAAGGGGCCCGTCGTTTGACCTGCCATTGGCGCTAAAGTAGTAGAACGGCTCGTCGAACGCACGGGTCGTGTCGGGCGAGTTGCGTCCGGTCACGCCACCATCGATCTGGTCGGTGGTGGTCAGACCGGTGTAGTTACCCCACAGCCGACTCCAAGTGTAGCTGAACATTCCCGCCCACCCCTTGCTCGTAGCCTTGGTGAGCCGCAATTCCAAGCCGTCATAGTTACGGATGGCCATGGGGTTGTTTGGGCACCCGGTGCAAGTGCCGAACTGGGCGTTGGGGTTGCCGTTAAACGCGGCCGTCCCGGGGCCATATGCATCACCAAGCGAGGTCAAGTAGTTCGCATAACCGTTGAAGGTCGTATTAACACCTTGACCAGGATTGACGATGGTATAGATTTCGAAAGCGGCCCGATCAGCCAAAGAAGCGTCTTCAATTACGTGGTCGAGGCGGCGGCGATCATAACGCGCTTCGAAAGCCCAGTCCTTGGCTATCTGATAGTCCACGCCGGCGACGTACTCGTGCTGGCGGTAAGGGTTCACGCCATGCGCCACCGGCTCCTCCGGGCGGAAGTTGACGTTTTCGACCAGCGAAATGCCAGTCGTAGCGTCCTTCAGAGCTCCCGGGGTTACGCCACCAGCGAAGAGGGCTGGCACGTTGTTCACACCAGTCGGGCAAGCGCGGCCGGCCGCGTTGTAAACCAGACTGACATCAGAGTTGCTGAACCCGGTGGACGTCCCATCTGGACCAATCGGATAGGCGCAAGTCTCAAATCCCTGCGCGCCCCACGAGCTCTGGGCGAGCAACAGCTTCATGACGTCGTTGGTGACGCCGTAGCTGCCAAAGACTTTCATCTTGCCGTTCCGCGATCCCCAGGCCGCTCCCACCCGAGGCTCAACTTTCTGGCTCCACGAGAAATTGATGGAGTTAATGTTAACCCCTATCCCAGGAGGAGCAGGCAGGTTCTCTTTCTCGATACGGAGGCCGAGGTTGAGAGTTAGCCCGTGCCCGACAGTCCAGGCATCCTGCACGAATAAGGCGTGGTTCCAGTCGCTGGCGGGTACCACCGCGCCGGAGGGTGTTTTAAGGACGGTCGCGAAGTCTGCCACCTTCACGTAACCGTACTGCCCGGCGCAGGCCCCCCATTCCGCAATCAGAGCCCCGCAGTTCCCGCCGCCAAAGTTTGTGCCTGGCGCGTAACTGACCCCCCGGCCAGCGTACATGAGTCCCAACGGCAAGTTGCCGTCCTGATTAATCACGTTGGACAGATGGTTGAGCTGGTAACCAACTTTGAAGTTGTGGGTTCCCCCCCAGCCGCTCTTGAAGAACGCCACGTCTTCGTCGAACTGGTAGTGCTTACTAGCGTTGACCAAAGTGTAAGTCCCATCGTAGGGAGCAGTCGACGCGCCACCAGGACTGGACTGCAGACTACTACCGGCTGGCAGGGGATTGCCTCCGGTCGGACAAGCAGGAGACGGGGCGGCAGACGAGTTATCACAAGCACCTTGGCCACCGCTAACATAAATAAGTTCTACACCCGAGGTAGGCCAGCCAAAGTCGTGATAATTCTGAAAGAAGTAGCCAAAGCGGGTGGTGGCGACGATCTTCGGAGTCAGGGTGATGTCGGCACCGACGTTGTAAGTCGCGTTCGGCGCCGAATAGCCGAGGCCGTATGCGTACTGTGTTATAGGACTGTTGATCGTTGTATTCAGGAGATGGTTTACTGAATCCTGATTGGGTAAGGTATCACCGGACTCACGAGTGTACTGGTAAAGCCACGAGCCGAAGACACGGATTTTCTGTGTCAAAGTGGCGTCAAGACGGGCAGTAGCGAAGTACGCTTGGTTGTCCTGATTGAAGACTTGATTCCCAAGGGATTGATTCGCCGCAATCGCGGAGGGAGCGAAGTTCACCGTTCGACCCCTGTCAGTGTACTGGGGCGCAAAACCCAGGAAGAACCAGAGCCGGTCCTTCATGATCGGCCCGCCAACGGTAAAGCCGGGCTGAACGATCCGGAGGTGATCTCTCTTTGGTATGTAGGTCTGTGAATCATCGTCAGGAGTGAAGGAAGTCGGCACCGGATCGTAACGCAAGGTGCCGTTTTGAGAACCGTCCAAGGGGTCGGATTCATAGGTGGCGAACAGGGAGCCATGATAGGCGTTGCCGCCCTTCTTCATGACGACGTTGACCACGCCCCCAAGCGCGCCGCCGTGCTCGGCTTCGATGCCCGAACTCTTAATCTGGACTTCCTGAATGAACTGGAAGGGAACGTTGGCGCTGGAAGCGCCGCCGGAGATGTTCTCCGTGTCCTGGCCTTCCACGAGGAAGCTGTTCTCCGAATCGGCGCCGCCGCCGACGGAGAAACCAACGGACAAGCCGTTGCCGGTGCTGCCCGGCGGGGCGCCACCAACACCGGACGTCCCCAAGCCGCTATTCCCACCGGCCAGAGGCTCGTTGCGGGCCATCGGCGCATACTGAATAACGGATTGGAAGCTGTAACCGTGCGGAGTGTCATTAAGCGTTTCAGCGGTGAGGTTCGTCTGGTTCGTATTTGTGGTGACGTCAATCACCGGAGCTGCACCAGTCACTTCAACCACGGTGCCTGCCGCTCCCACTGACAGGATCAGATCTAGGGTGGGAAGGTGGCCTATTTCGATGACGATACCTTCGCGCTTCAGCTCGGAGAACGTCGCCGCCTTCACAGTGATCGCGTATGTGCCGGGTGGGAGGTTGGCAAAGCGATAGTAGCCGCTGCTGTCGGTCGTAAGGTTCTTTTTCCCTACGAGCGAGCTGCTGGTCAGTTCCACTGTCGCATTAGCAACCACTGCACCGCTCGGGTCTTTTACGGTTCCCTGCAGTCCACCGGTCGTCTCTTGCGCGAAAACATTGGCAACCAACAGCACAACCGAAAACATGCAAACGGCAAGCATTGTTGACGCACGATTCATAGTGTTTTTCTCCCACTGAGCGATGACTTACAGTGCCAATTGGGGGCAAGCAGCTGCCCGTTGGCAAGCAAGGCGGGGGAGACAGGGATGAGACCATCGCGCATGAATACGAACTTCGGAGCCTGAATTACGAATAGACACACGCCAGCAAAGTGTGGAATGGGGCGCGGCATCGGTCGAATATGGTTGTTCGTAGAAACTGGCGATATCTCTTTGAAATTCAGTAGACTTTACGACTTCGATCTGGCATTGGGATCTGCAACTGCCGACGACTGAAGTGAAATCGCATCTAGGAACAGTAGTTCCCTTGGATGGCCTTACTGTAACCGCAGGAGCGCCGCGTCAGGCTGTCCACACAGGCTCAGTCGCTGGTCACGCCGGGAGAGCTGCGCTCCACCAGCCGAGTCACTTGTAGGTCCTGATCGAGAAAATCACGTTCTCAAATTGTGTTAGTCTATGTCAGATATTAGTAACTAACGTCAACATGCGTAATGGGTCAGACTGATTTCCCGGGGGTAACGCGTCCGCTCGCCACGGATATAGTATGCGTTGCGATTTTCGCTCGTGGCGTTTGATTGTCCGCGCGGGAGAAGATATGCGAGAAGCGGTAGTGGTTGCCATCTCACGGACCGGGCTGGCGAAATCGTTCCGCGGTTCGTTCAACATAACCCGCCCCGAAGATCTGGCAGCACATTGCATCAAGGACGTCCTGCGCAAGGTGCCGCAGCTTGACGCGGCCGAAATAGACGACGTTGTGTTAGGGTGTGCACAACCACACGGTCCACAGAGTCACAACATCGCCCGCACTTCCGCCATGCTGGCTGGCCTTCCCACTTCGGTCGCGGGCACGACCATAAACCGGTTTTGCTCGTCGGGATTGCAGGCGATTGCTGTGGCCTCGCACCAGATCATCAGCGAGGGCGTGGACGCGGCGATTGGCGGCGGCGTGGAGAGTATCAGCATGACTCCGGTTGCCGGCAATCCTCACCCGGAACTGCAGAAACGATTACCGGGTTTGTACATGGGCATGGGTGACACCGCGGAAATCGTCGCCAAGCGCTACAAGGTGAGCCGGGAAGTACAGGACGAGTACGCACTGCTGAGCCAGCAGCGCACTGCTCGCGCTCAGCGAGAAGGTTTTTTCGCGGGCGAGATCGCGCCCATGAAGGTCACGATGGCGCTTCTCGATAAGAAAACTGGCGAGAGGGTCGGAACGCGGGAGGTCTGCTGCGACCACGACGAGTGCAATCGGCCCGACACCACACTGGAAGGGCTGCTCGCACTGAAGCCTCACTTTGATCCGCACAGCGGCGAGGGCACCGTGACGGCCGGCAACTCCTCGCAACTTTCCGACGGTGCTTCGGCCACTCTGTTGATGTCCCGCCAGCGTGCTGATCAGCTGGGTGTGCCCTACAAGCTGGTGTTTCGCGGATTTCAAGTTGCGGGTTGTGATCCGGACGAAATGGGCATCGGTCCCGTCTTCGCCGTGCCCAAGTTGCTCAAGCGCACCGGCCTGCAGATGGATGATATCGGCCTCTGGGAACTGAACGAGGCTTTTGCGGTGCAGGTGGTCTACTGCCGCGACCGCCTGGGAATAGATCCGGAAAAGTTGAATGTTAACGGCGGGTCCATCGCCATCGGTCATCCGTTCGGCATGACCGGTTCGCGCATGGTCGGAACGCTCGCCAATGAAATGGCGCGCCGGAAAGCGCGCTACGGCATCGTGACCATGTGCATCGGCGGCGGGCAAGGTGCTGCCGGTCTGTTCGAGGCAGTTCATTAACCAGATTCTACTTCCTACTTCTGATGGAGGAATCAAAGATGAAAAACAACGACAATTCGAACAAGCGGCTCGATCATTGTGGCTTTACTTCCAGACTGCGGTTTGGAGCGGCGGCTATCTGCATCTTCACGCTGATCTCGGTAGCGACCGCATCTGCCGACGACTCATCCCACCGCCCGATTGCTTTCACCGAAAGTGGTCTCGTGATCGGCTCAACGTCGGATGGGGGAAATACGTTTCTCGGCATCCCGTACGCGGCTCCGCCGGTGGGAGCGCTGCGCTGGACGCCGCCGCAACGCTTCGGATCCTTCCCCGGATTTTTCCTCCAGGCCGATCAGTTCGGCAGTGCGTGCACGCAACCCGGAGGGATTGGCAGCGAGAATTGCCTGTTCCTGAATGTCTACACGCCGCATACGGAATCGGGTGATAGAAGAGACCACGGCCTGCCTGTGATGTTTTGGATTCACGGCGGCGGACTCATTGACGGCAGCAGCACCCCTTACAACCCCGAGCGACTCGTGAAAAAAGGGGTGATTGTTGTCACAATTAATTACCGCCTGGGTTATTTGGGATTCTTTGCCCAGTCCGCGATAGATGCCGAAGGGCATCTCAGCGGCAACTATGGGTTGATGGATCAGCAATTCGCACTCGGTTGGGTTCGCAGGAACATCGCGAGTTTTGGCGGCGATCCGGATCGAGTAACAATATTCGGAGAGTCGGCAGGCGGACAAAGCGTCTACGCCCAGCTCGCATCTCCCCTTGCAGCCGGCATGTTCCGTGGAGCGATATCGGAAAGCGGATCCTATGTCGAATTCCAAGACTACTTTGCGGACATTGTTACCCTGGCGGTAGGGGAAACGACGGGTACCACAGCCGTGCCGTCCGGCGCCGCCATTGCGGATAGTGTCGGATGCACCGACCAGACAGCTTCCTGTCTGCGTGCCGTGCCCGCCTCGACCATGGTCGCAGCAGAGCCTTTCCCTTTGTATCCGTTCGTGGATGGAACCCTGCTCACACAGACGATGAGCGCAGCATTTGCCAGCGGCGAATTCAATCAAGTGCCGGTGATCTCGGGCACCAATCACGATGAATATAGATTGTTCGTAGCTCTGGACTACGACCTCCTAGGAAATCCAATACTGACTTCGGCGGCGTACGATACTGCTGTTACTACTTTGTGGGGACCGGCCCTGGCGCCGCCCGTCCTTGCTTTGTACCCATTTGCCAGTTACCCCTTCGGCGGTGAGGCATTGGGCGCCTCGGGTACGGACGGAGTCTTTAGCTGTCCGGCGCGTGTTGCGGATCAGTCGCTGGTGAAATTTGTGCCGACCTATACCTATGAGTTCAATGATGAGAACGCGCCTCCGTCTCAATCTGAGTTTGGCGGATTGTTAACGTTCCCATTGGGAGCCTACCATTCTGCAGAGGTCCCTTACCTATTCACGACCGGCAATGTTTTCGGACTGCCGGAGTTACTTTCGCCCACGCAAAGGCGCCTCTCACGAGCGATGGTCAGCTACTGGACGCAGTTCGCGAAGACGGGAGACCCAAACTCTCCTAGTGAGCCGCTCTGGTCTCCGTACAGTGCGTCGACCGACCAGTTCCAATCTTTGACACCGCCGGTGCCAGTGGTCGAGTCCAACTTTGCCAGCAGTCACCAGTGCTCAACGTTTTGGGACCTGTTTTAACAGCGAGCAATAGGCGGGCGCGCGGCGTCTTACCGGAGGTTTCGCGCGTCCGTCCGCATCTGAAGCAAACGAAATTACAAAAAGAATGCCCGCTAACACGTCAACCGAAGCGAAAACCGTCGCTGCTCAGACCGCCGCCAACTCTACCCCGCATTCTTTGCGGTACGCGTGGTACGTCGTCGGAGTCCTAACCCTTCTGTACGCATTCTCGTTCATCGACCGGCAGATCTTCAGTCTGCTGGTCGGCCCGCTTCGTCGCGACTTACACATCGGCGACGCCAAGATGAGTTTGCTGATCGGATTCAGCTTCGCGCTGTTTTATACATTCTTCGGAATCCCTCTCGGCAGGCTGGCCGACATTTACAGCCGCAGGCTGATCA
Source organism: Candidatus Dormiibacterota bacterium (assembly GCA_035566655.1). Taxonomy (GTDB): domain Bacteria; phylum Acidobacteriota; class Terriglobia; order Terriglobales; family Acidobacteriaceae; genus Sulfotelmatobacter. Next base: position 78,917 of record DATMQT010000071.1, on the reverse strand, counting down.
TCGCGGCCGGCCTGGTACTGTGGAGCGGGTTCACAGCCGGTTGCGGACTGGCGCAAACGTTCGAAACCATGCTTTTGCTGCGCATGGGCGTCGGCGTGGGAGAAGCGGCGCTTTCCCCGGCTGCCTATTCGCTGATCACCGATTATTTTCCTCGCGAGCGGCTGGCTACGGCCCTCAGCGTCTACTCGATGGGCATCTACGTTGGCTCTGGCATGGCTTTCTTGCTGGGCGGACTGGTTGTTGCCTACGCATCCACTCAGGCCATGTGGCGGATTCCCCTGCTCGGAGCCGTGCATCCCTGGCAGATCATCTTTTTCCTGGTTGGCCTCCCCGGCATTGCAATTGCGCCACTACTCTTCACAGTGAGGGAACCTGCTGTACACCGCGGAACTAGCCGAGGAAGTAGCCGACGGTCGACTGTTCCGATGAGGCAGGTATTGTCATACATCTTCGAAAACCGGCGGACGTTCTTGCTCCACAATATTGGTTTTGGCCTGCTCGCGCTGTCTTCATACGCCAGCGCCGCCTGGGTGCCGGAATTCTATCGGCGGCACTTCCACTGGACCATTGGCAGCGTCGGCGTAATTTACGGTTCCTGCGTCGCCGTCTTTGGCTGCATTGGAATCGTCAGTGCTGGACGGTTCGCTGATTACCTGCGCAAACGCGGTCGAGGCAACGCGACCTTGTTCGTAGGTGTGCTGATCGGATTAGTCTGGCTGCCCGTCAACTGTCTTTTGTACCTGGCGCCCTCTGCGACTTGTGCCACGATTTGGCTGGTTCCCGGATGCGCACTGGCGGCCGCTCCGTTCGGCATCGCCCCCGCCGCGATTCAGCAGATGATGCCGGCCACCATGCGCGGACAGGCCTCGGCTGTGTATTTGTTTTCCATCAACCTCATCGGGCTCGGAATCGGACCGACCGCCGTGGGAGCATTAACGCAATACGCATTTCGAAGCGACGAAGCCGTGCGATACTCGCTGGTGATCGTGACATCTATCGCGTGCGCGCTCGCTGAGGCAGTCCTCTATGGAGCTTTGAAACCATTCGTTGCCAGCCTCGAGCGGGTGCGCGTTTGGAATGCCGCGCATTCTGGTTGAGTTGCTGGGCGCGTGGCCACCTATAATGTGATCTTTGCTTGTACCATTTCCACGGAGGGTGCCCCATCCTTGCGTTTTTTGCAAGGGTGGGTGGCGATGCTGCTTGAACTGTTTCAGCGGTTACGACACGCGTCCCGACCAATCCACTTGCGCAGGCATTTGCGACTCCCGCGCTTCGCAAAGTGCGCGAAGGGCAGGGCACCCGCTGTGTGGTCACGCCACCGAGATCAGAAGCCTGGGCCACCCGCCGAATATCGTCCTTTAATGGGGTTTGGAACTCCTCAGCGGCTTCCCACGATCCATCGCGGGTGGTAGACGATTGTCACGTATCCCAAGGCACCACACGCTACGCCAAAGACCATCAATGCGTAGCTCCGAACAAACATTGTCGGCACTACGTTGAGGAGCAATGCGACGACACCGCAAATGTACCTCGTCCGCATTGGTGCATTCTTGTCTCGAAAATATCTACCTACCCTCGCACAAACGAAAAGGTAGACCAGAACCGACACCACGATCATCAGCATTGGAGTGAGAGGCCCGCTCCCGTCGCCATTCTTACGCCCGGTGCGTCGAGGCTGTCAAGCTTGTTTCGGTCGATAGTGCCGCACGAGCTGATAATGAGGAACGTTGAGGCCCTGTGGGTGGGTTATCACCCAGTCAACGACAATGCGCCCATCAGATACCGGCCATTGGGCGATTCGGACAAACGGAAGATTGGGCAGGAACTCAAGGTTCAAAGGATATTCAGGTTCGGGATGAACGACGCCAAATACCTCGCTGGCAGCACCGTCAACCCTTATGAGGAGAATTGCTGATATTTCTTTGCGGACCGGCACAATACTCTCACCATCAGGCCCAAGTTTTATGAATACCGATTTCTTAAGGTCGGTGTAGTTTTCGGGATCCGCAGCAGGACTCCCAATCCTGTGAATGAAATGCTCTTCAGAAACAAGTGCCCACTTTGCTGTCGCTGAGTTGAAAAGTACCGCACTGCCCGGATGGCTAGAGACAATGGCGAGAACGCGGGGCATTGCGTAGCCTTTAAGTTGCTTATTCTTTTGCTTCGCCTTGTTACAGATATTTTGAGTAAGAAGCCCAATCGCGCCCCCACTAATTCCCGCTGGTATCACCTTCGGGATGCGCGAACGCGTGCTAACCGCGTCTTGGTCAAACGAGGTAGCCTCCACAACGAACTGATTCTTGGGAAAGCGTTTGGAAAATGGGGTACGCGAGGCGCAACAGATGAAATCGGCACCGCCAGTCCCTACCTGCTCGTTGACTTCCGGGTGAACACGCATGTAGGTAAGCAGATGGAACGTAACCGCTTCTGCGATTGCCGCTTCGAGGTCCGATTTTCGAGCACGATCGAAACGTTTGGAATTCTTAGGACGTTTGGTTCGCAGATATTCTGAATACCAGTCCAAGACTTTTTCGAGATTGTATGCCGTATCCACGCACGGCCAGTTTAGCTCAGCGAGGAACATCTTTGAAATCCGGGGACAGACTGAAATCCGGGGAGAGACGGAACGTTCACCATTCACTTACCCTCATGAAGATGCCGCGGGCCGCTTTTTCCACAGCCGCCTTGTGACATCCGCCCTTGCGCTCGACCCCGATTCGTTCCATCATTGTCCCGGCAGAGGAAGTAGACGCAGCAATACCGGCAAGGACGCTCGCGGTCAAAAATCGGCCCGTAAGTCCCATGCTTTCGAGATTTTGACTTATAAGATCTTTGTTATGAAGATTTTGCGAGGAATTTCTCCGGTCGAAGTCGGTAAGTTGCTGATTCTAGATATTTTGTAAGATCGAGGGGGGAGGGGGGGGTAGGGTAACTAAAAGATAAACTTACAGCCCAGAACGGGACAGGCTCGAGCGTTTGGAATGCCGCGCATTCTGGTTGAGTTTAATACCAAATGGCCCTTACTCCGGGCCAGAAGTCGGCTCATGAAAAGTTGGCGCTTTCCGACGACAAAATAATCTGACGGATGGATGCCTCCCTTTTCTAACCAACACGCAGAGGTTGTGTCACAAAGCACGGACAAGAAGCTTTGAAAATCTTCATTTATTTACCTTTTTGCGAGCACACCATGCAGAGAGACTTTTCGCTTTGGACTGCGTGGCAAGCACGCAGTCACGTGCGAACCCATTTGGCCGCTTGGGAGGAGTCGAGGAGGGGACTAGGCGAATGCTATGCGATCACATGCCCGAGATTCGGCGAGAGCGAGTTGACTTTTGATCCGCACACCTTGGAAACCGCGATCGGCGTACCGCAATCTCGGTCCTCGCCCAGGTTCGTGAACCATCAAATCGGTTCTTGTTTCCTATAATCCAGTAAAATCCAACCACTCGGGCGCGGGAGAGAATCGACTATTTGCGGGTCGGCTTGCTAACTTTCCGCAGCCAGTTTATGTTTTCTCCTGGTAAGAAACTCATGTCCTGGCGCTTGTCGCTGCCATCGCTGGTCTCGCCGTGCTTGATCCTGCAGTCGCTGCTGGCCCTGGTTTGTTCCACTTTCGCGGGCGCTCAAGCCAAACCGGTCGATGCCGAAGGTCATCAATGGTGGCAGCACGCGGTGTTTTATGAAATCTATCCGCGCAGTTTTGCGGACAGCGACAACAACGGCATCGGCGACCTCAACGGCATCAGCTCCAAAATGAACTACCTGCATAAACTTGGCGTCGACGCCATCTGGATCACTCCCTGCTTTCCCTCGCCCCAGGTAGACTTCGGTTACGACGTTTCCGACTACCGGAGCATCGACCCCATGTACGGAAATCTCAACGACTTCGACAATATGGTTGCTGAGGGCAGAAAACATCATGTCCGCATCATCCTCGATTTTGTGCCGAATCACACCTCCGACCAGCACCCCTGGTTTCTGGATTCGAAGTCTTCCCGAACCGCGCCGCATCGCGACTGGTACATCTGGCGCGACGGCACAGTACCCGGCCCGCCCCCCAACAACTGGATCTCAATTTTCGGCGGTTCGGCATGGACGCTCGATCCCGCTACCAGCCAGTTCTATTATCACTTCTTCTACGCGCAACAACCGGACCTGAACTGGCGCAACCCCGCTGTCGAAAAAGAAATGCTCGATACCACGCGCTGGTGGTACAAGCGCGGCGTTTCCGGTTTTCGCCTCGACGCCGTTGGCAACCTGTTTGAAGATCCCGACCTGCACGACAACCCTGTACTTCCCGGCATCAACAAGTTGGGTGACCCCAACATGGAGAACAAGAACAACACCAACTTCCCCGAGGTCCATGAGGTGCTGCGGAAGTTGCGCAAAGTAGCTGACGAGTCTGACGCCGTGCTCATCGGCGAAACCTGGACATCGACAGCCGCCGAACTTGACCGCTATTACGGCCAAGGCGGCAATGAGCTCCAGATGCCCATGGACTTCATGTTCACCACCGTCAACAAGCTTTCTCCACCCGAATTCCGGCGCCAAATTGCGGCCGTCGACGCCGCGCACGGGTGGCCGGTGTTCGTGATCAGTAATCACGACATCGTCAGGTCTTACAACCGCTACGGAGATCGCAGGAACAACGACGCCATCGCCAAGCTGATGGGCGCCTTCTACCTGACCCTGCGAGGCACACCCATCATGTACTACGGCGAAGAAATCGGCATGGAGAACAACGATCCCATCCGCAAAGAGGACGTGAAAGATCCGATCGGCCGCACTGGATGGCCGCAAGAAAAAGGCCGCGACGGCGAACGCACGCCTATGCAGTGGAACACGGCACCCAACGCCGGATTCAGCAAGAAAGAGCCGTGGCTCCCTGTGCCTTCCAGCTACAAGACTCACAATGTGGTGACGGAGTCGAGGGATCCCAACTCCGTTCTGAACCTCTACCGGAAAGTTCTCGCGCTGCGGCACAAGAATGAAGCGTTGCTCGAAGGCAGCTATATCGTGCTCAACGAAGACGACCCCAACGTGATGTCCTATCTGCGAAGCTACAAAGGAAAAGCCGTACTGGTGGCCCTGAACATGTCGGCCAGTCCGCAAAAAATAACCTTCAACCTTTCGCCACAGGGATTCGGACGGGCCGCCCTGAAAACCCTGATCGCGTCCCCCGAGGCATCGGTGAAAGGCAGTGAAGTTGCTCTTGAACCCTTTGGACTGCTGATCGGCGAAGTTACCCACAAAGGGAATTACTGAAGTCAGGCAATTGGAGTTATCTTCCTGACGCCTTGCTCTGACACCGGCGACCTGCGTATTGTTACGGAGTGAAATTCCCGCGGTGCAGTGGAATTCTGCTTCATTTGACCTCGTTACCCGGCCCCTTCGGAATCGGTGACCTTGGTCCCTGTGCCTGCGAATTCGCCGACTTCCTTTTCGCCGCGGGACAGAAGTTGTGGCAAGTGCTGCCGCTGAATCCCACCGGATACGGCGATTCCCCATACCAGTGCTTTTCCGCTTTTGCTGGTAACCCGATGTTGCTCAGTCTCGAGCGCTTGCGGGAGCGTGGTTTACTCCAAAAATCGGACCTGGACCTGGCTCAGTCGTCAGCGTTCCCCAAAGATTCCGTCGATTATGGGCCGGTGATCGCGTTTCGAATGGCGGCTCTTCGCCGGGCGGCGCAGGTTTTCTTTGCCGACGGTTCCCGCGCCGATCGTGCGGCTTTCGACCGTTTTTGCGAAAGCGCCAGTCCATGGCTCGACGACTACGCGCTTTTCATGGCCTGCAAAGATTCCCACCATGGAGCAATGTGGACATCATGGGACGCGCAAATTCGCCGGCGAGATGCGCATGCTGTGAGCGAGTGGTCAAGGAAACTGGCGCTGGAACTGAAAGCTTACAAGTATTGGCAGTTCGAGTTCTTCCAGCAGTGGGAACATCTCAAGAGTTATTGCCAACAGTGCGGCATACGTTTCATGGGCGACATCCCGATCTATGTTGCGCACGACAGCGCGGACGTCTGGGCGCATCCCGATCTGTTCTATCTCGACGATCAGGGCCTCCCGACTGTGGTCTCCGGAGTGCCCCCGGATTATTTCAGCGCCACAGGACAGCTTTGGGGGAATCCTATTTATCGCTGGGACGTGCTCGCTGCCAACGGATACCAATGGTGGATCGAGCGCTTTCGCGCCGCGCTCGCACTTTTCGACATGATGCGCCTCGATCACTTCCGGGGCTTTGAATCTTACTGGGAAGTTCCGGCCAGGGAGACGACCGCCACGCATGGGCGCTGGGTCAAAGGGCCGGCAGAAAATCTTCTGTCGGTGCTGCAGAACGTCTTTGGCGGGCTTCCGATCGTGGCGGAGAACCTCGGCGTTATTACTCCGCAGGTGGAGCAGTTGCGACAGCAGTTCGGTCTGCCGGGAATGAGTCTCTTGCAATTCGCCTTCGGCACTGACCCCCAAGGTCCATCGTTCCGCCCGCATAATTACAGTCACGACCTGGTCGCCTACACCGGCGGACACGACAATGACACGACGGTGGGCTGGTGGTTGAGTTCGGGCGCGGGCGACAGCACGCGCACTCCCGAGGATGTGCGCCAAGAGCGGGAATTCGCGCGCGCGTATCTCAATTTCAACGACGATTCCGAGATCAACTGGGTGATGATCAGGGCGGTCCTGGCCTCGGTTGCCGACGTGGCGATTGTCCCCTTGCAGGATGTGCTCGGCCTGGGCTCTGCTGCGCGCATGAATCTTCCCGGCAAGATCAGCGGAAACTGGAAATGGCGTTATCGTCCGGGAGCGTTGAGCACCGAGTTGAGTCACAGACTTCGATTCCTGGTCACCTTGTACGATCGCTAGGAAGAATCCGCGACAGGAAAGGCCACAGCAGGAAAATCCATGGACAAGCCGCCACGAACCTTCTGGCAAATTTGGAACATGAGCTTCGGTTTCCTCGGCATCCAGTTTGGCTGGGGATTGCAGATGGCGAACATGAGCGCCATCTATGAATACCTGGGTGCAAGGGCCGATCAGATTCCGATTCTCTGGCTGGCCGCGCCGTTGACCGGATTGATTGTGCAGCCCATCATCGGCCACGCCAGCGACCGCACCTGGGGCCGGTTGGGCCGGCGCCGTCCTTACTTTCTCGCGGGCGCGATTCTAAGTTCGATGGCGCTAGTCCTTATGCCCCGTAGTTCCGCCCTCTGGATGGCGGCCGGTCTGCTATGGGTTCTCGATGCTTCCATCAACATCAGCATGGAACCCTTTCGTGCGTTTGTCGCCGACCTGCTTCCGGAGTTTCAGCGCACGCGCGGGTTTGCCATGCAGAGCCTCTTTATTGGGTTGGGCGCGGTAATTGCTTCAGCACTGCCTTACTTGCTGACCAATGTCTTTCATCTGGCGAGCATCCCGACCGCGGCGACGATTCCTTTCACCGTGCGCGTTTCGTTTTACATTGGCGCCGCGGCCTTCCTGGCCGCTGTGCTTTGGACGGTTTTCACAACGAAGGAATATCCGCCCGACAATCTGGTGGAGTTTCAGAAGGAAAAAACCGAAGGTAGGGGCGTGGGCGCGGGCGCGCGCGAAATCCTGGGGTCCATCCGCGAGATGCCCCCCACCATGCGGCAGCTGGCATGGGTGCAGATATGCACCTGGATGGGGTTGTTCTGCATGTGGCTTTATTTTCCGGTGGCCGTGGCGCGCAATGTCTTCGGCGCCGCCGGCACAGATTCTCCCCAGTATTCCACGGGCGTGGAGTGGGCGGGTGTTTGTTTCGGAATGTACTCGCTGGTGTGTTTTGGATTTTCATTCCTGCTGCCCACACTGGCCCGGCAGTACGGACGCAAGGCAACGCACACTTTCTGCCTGCTATGTGGCGGATTGGGACTGCTCTCCGTGGTCCTGATTCACAACAAGTATCTGCTGTTGTTGTCCATGGCCGGAGTCGGCATTGCCTGGGCCAGCACGCTCTCCATGCCCTACTCCATTCTCGCCGGATCGCTGCCTCACGGGAAGACCGGAGTCTATATGGGAATCTTCAACTTCTTCATCGTGATTCCGGAGATCACGGCCTCGCTCGGATTCGGTTGGGTCATGGGCCATCTGCTCAACAACAACCGCATGGCCGCGGTGGTAGCGGGCGGGATCTTCTTCATCCTGGCAGCAATCTTGACCCAAGGGGTGCAGGATCTGTACGACCTCCAGCATGCCGGCAGGTCGATTCCACGCAATGCCGTTGTGGCGAAGTCTTGAACGAAGTTTAGAGGATGGCGCGCCGAGCCTTGGCCGGCGACAACTCACTGCACCCGCACGCTAACCAATTCAGTTCCGACCGGTACGCCGCGAGCGATCTTGACCCGAACCAGCGCTTCGAAGGGCTTGATTGGCCCGCCGCCCGAGCCGGGGATCTCATGCAGCAGTTTCTCCACCGACTCCTTGCGGCAAACAAACTCCACTACGCCTTGTGTCCCAAAAGTGGTCGTCCCCGCCAGAATCATCACGTACCGGCCGGACCCCATTCCCGGCACCAGTCCGATGACCGCATAATCTTCCGTCAGCGGGACCGCCGAAGGACTGGCAAGGTAGCTGCCGGCCTCTCCCGTCTTCGGATGTTCGTTGACGATAGCAAGATCGCCTTGGCGCGGACCCGATGCCACCCTTTGAAAAACGAACTCCTGCGTACCGGGAATGTCGAGCAAAGCAAGATTCTCCGACGGAGAACCGACAAAAATCAGGTTGTTACTCTTCACGTCGTCGAGCGTGAACAAACTACCGCGCTTCACCAGGATTCTCCGTCCCAGAGTGCCGAACGCCTCATCGAGTGCGTGGATGGCCAACACCTCTCCTACACCGGTGTAATGGTCGTACACCGCGCTCTTGGAATCCTGGCGCGACTTGTAGTAACGCATGCCTGTCTCCGGCCGTCCGACGAAGGCAGCATTGCTGAAGATCACCCACGGCTCCTCGACTCCGAAGGTAAAGGGTTTCCAAAACGAAGCCAGAGGACCCGGGCCTCGTGTCGTTGCGCTGGCCATCGTCGTCGGCGGCTGCGTCTGTTTCCGGTCCCACAGCAGGTTCCCCAGGACAATCAGCGAAACGATGAGGCTCACCATGAGCAGCGCGGCAGCAACCCGCCAACCCGCCGGGACGGTTTCGACCATCGGGCTCGAGGCCGGCGCCTGGGGCTGAGGCACGGTCGTAGGCTGCGGGTAGGACTCATTACCTCTCGGCTCGAAGATGAGGTGATAACTGCCTTTCGGAATCTTAACCAGGATAGGGTCCGACGCTCCCTCCCCGGCGTAATACTCCGCCAGCTTCAGACGGAGACGCCCTGCCTGTACTCGAATGGTTGAGTCCGATTGCGGATCAAAGTCCGCGTGCCGCCCATACACCTCGGTGGCAATCTGGTATTCCTTCAGGGGCGCATCGGGATGGTCGATCGATTGCTTTGCGAGATATTGCAACAGCTTGCACAGCGATTCAGAGCCCCGAAGGCTATGACTTTTAATAATGTTATCTATGTGTTGGAAGAATTGCGCTCGCCCAGCGGTAAACGTGTGTGTCACAGCCATTTAACACCGACGTAACAAGGAATGGCATCCTGATGCAGCCAAGGCATTTTACAGCAGTAACCGTCGGGAAACATAGTGAAACTTTCGCCAGGGCCCCCCTTGGATTACAAAGTGAGGTTTCAACCGGGCGTGCCTTGGAACATCAGCGCTTCCCGACTGTCCCCGAAACCTGGAGGAAACATGAAGACTAAGTTCTCTCTGGTTCTCATTCTTGTGTTGTGCCTGACGGGATTGGCCTTGGCTCAGACAGACACAGGCCGGCTCTTCGGAACCATCACCGATTCAACCGGCGCCGTCGTCTCGAATGCCACTGTTAGCGTGACCGAAGTGGCGACCGGACGGGTGGTAACGACGACGACTGATGGTTCGGGCGATTACTCCATCAATGCGCTGCCCGTGGCAAAGTACCGTGTTGAGGTGAAGAAGGAAGGGTTTAAGACGGAAAACGCCGACATTGCCCTCGACGTTTCGCAGGTCCTCGAAATCAGTCTGAAGCTGCAACCTGGCTCCGCCTCCACCAGCGTGGACGTGACCGCGGAGGTTCCGATTGTAGATACGGCGACGTCAAGCCTCGGCGAAGTGATCGAGGGACGCCAGGTAGTGGATCTCCCGCTGAACGGCCGCAATTTCACGTCGCTGGCCTTGATGACCCCGGGCGTCAGCCGCGGTGCTTACAACAATAACGCAGCCGGCATTGCCTTCGGGGGGCCGGCAGCCGAGACTTGGCGCAACTTCGATTCGGGTTCAGCTTCACTCGCGGTAAACGGCCTGCGACCCCAGGCTAACAATTATCTTATAGACGGCATTGACAACAACGAGTCATTAGTAAACACGATCGTGATCATCCCGGCGATCGAAGACATAGCAGAATTCAAGACCACCACCAACATTGCGCCGGCGGAGTTTGGACGCGCGGGAGGCGCGGTCATCCAGGTTGCTACCAATTCCGGAGCCAACAAGATACACGGCGCCGCGTACTGGTTTAACCGTTCCAAGATCGCTGCCGCGGATGTGTTTCAATACACCGCCAATAAACAGTGTACTTTCCTTGGCGAGTCAGGCTGTGTCTCCCTTCCACCGCTCAGCCGCAACCAGTTCGGCGCGTCGCTGGGTGGCCCCATCTGGAAGAACAAGCTGTTCGCCTTTGTTGATTACCAGGGTTGGCGCCAGGTTCTACCGAATGGCGTTGACAACACCCGAGTACCGACGGCGCTGATGCGCACAGGCAATTTCACGGAACTACTCTCGCCCTCCGGTACCGGCACCGCCACGAGTACGCCGGATGTTGCTGTCTGCCCGAACCTGTATTCCGGTGGTAACGTGATGCCGCAATTTGCCTCTGGCCTCGGATACATCTACAATCCTCAGACGTGCCTTCCTTTTGGTTGGGTGGGGAATTCCACGACGGGGTCCGCAGGCCCCAACATCAACATCATTCCGTCTGCCAACCAGATTCAGCCCGGGATCAGCTATCTGAACTTGTTTCCACTCCCGAATGTCGCGGGTGCGAACGTTGCGACCAACGACGTTAACTTCAGCCAAATACAACGGAACGTCATCACTATGAACGACTATGACGCTCGGATAGACTTTGTGGCCACTTCAAAGGACACTGTCTTCGGCCGCTACAGCTTGGGCACCGATTTGCTGAATGGCACGCAAATTCTGTCGGACTCCAGTCACAACCTGCCCTCCGGCGGCGGTACCAACCCGTCCCATCCGCGCCAGGTCGCCGTGGGCTGGACCCACATCCTCAGTCCCACGATCCTCAACGAGTTTCACTATGGCTGGATTCGGGATCTTTCCGGCTACCAGCAGCCTAACGGCAGCGTTCCGACGGCGGCCAACATTGGCATCCAAAATGCCAACACTTCTCCGCTGCTCGGCGGCATGCCCATCATCGGCGGCTGGTTCGGCAACATCAGTTACATTGGTGACGGCGGCCCCTATCTCATTGTCGAGCCTACCCAGCAGTTCAGCGATGCGGTGAGCTGGATCAAGGGAAAACACACCTTCAAGTTTGGCGCCACCATCATTCATCGCGATGTGAACTGGGACCAGGGGAACAACGCCAAAGGCTACTTCTGGATCGACGACGGAAGCTTTGGCGCGTACCCCGCCCCGACGTCCCACCACGGGACCTTTACGGGCTATGAGGACTCGGAACTGGTTGCCGGGTTCGTGGGCGCCTACTCGGTTGGCGCATTTAGCGGGTACTATCAGACCCGCAGCTGGGAGAATGGCGTCTTCGCCCAGGACGACTGGCGCGTCAGGCGCAATCTGACGCTGAACCTGGGCCTGCGTGATGACATCCTCAGCTGGCCGACGGAAGCCAGCAACCACCAGTCCAACTTCAATCCCGCGACGGGAGAACTGGTTGAAGCCGGAACAGCCGCAGCCCGCAGCGCCGGATACAATGCCTCTCTGATCAATACACCGAAACATGACTTCGGCCCCCGCGTCGGATTTGCCTGGGATATCTTCGGCGACGGCAAGACTGTACTCCGCGGCGGGTATGGGCTCTTCTACTACCTAGACCGCGGCGGCGTTAGCAACGAGCTCTCCAACAACCCCGACTTTAACGGAAGTTCCACCTATTATGCCTGTCCCACTGCGGCGACCTGCGGGACCGGCTACCGATTTGCGTTCACGGGAGCAGCGCCCCTCGGAGACAACAACCCCGCCGACGCCACGGGCCCTCTTCCGCCGAAAATTGGTGGCATCGTCCCGAATGCGGTGACCACGACCAACAACGTGATTTACTACCCCAAAAACAGCCCCAACTCGCATATCCAAGAATGGAACCTTCAGATTGAGCGTGCCTTAGACAACAAGACAGTGTTGGACGTGGCCTACGTTGGAACGAAGATGAGTAATCTTGCCACTACGTTCAACGCCAACCAGACGGTTTTGGGTACCGGTTGTACTGGTTGTCCTCCCGGGACAAGCTGGTTCCCGGTTGGGGGTGCTCTCAACCCGAATGGTGTCGGCGCTATCATGGCGACTGAGATGATCGGCAGCGGAAATTACAACGCTCTGCAGACAAAAGTGACGCGCCGCCTGAGCCGCGGACTTCAACTGACAGCGGCCTACACCTGGTCGCACACCCTGGATAATTCCGCCTCCTCATTCGGTACATCTGGCGGCGTCCTGGACGGCCCCAACGGAATGCCACTGCTGCAGTATGAGCGCGGCAACTCGGACACGGATCAGCGCCAGCTCTTTACCTTGAGTTCCCTCTATGAGCTACCTTTCGGACGGGGAAAAATGCTGGCCCAGGGCGTTCCGAAGGCCGTGGATTACGTGATTGGCGGCTGGCAGTGGAACAACGTGATTGTGCTGGCTACCGGCACGCCACTGGACATTTCAAACGGGGGGGGAGCGAATGGCCGCCCGGATTACCACGGGGGATGCACGACTGGAGATACCTGGCAGATCAACCAAGCCGCGACCCCGCCAGTGCCAGCAAAGTACTGGCTCAGATGTTCAGCGAGCGCGTTCACAGTTCCCGTCGGCCTGGTTGGCAATCTCCCCCGCAACGCCTTCCCGGGACCGCCGACCCGTACCTGGGACACATCCCTCGTAAAGAACATTACGATTGGGGAGCGGGTGACGACGCAGTTGCGCGCCCAAGTCTACAACCTATTCAACACGCCCCAGTTCCAGAACCCGAACACCAGCATCGGCAACGGCCAGTTCGGGCAGCTGCTCAACGCTCGGATCGCCCCCCCGAATCGTGAACTCGAACTCGCGTTGCGTATAACCTTCTAACCCACAGCTCTGGGAGACGCTTGAGAACAGTTCTTAAGCGCCTCCTGATTCTCATGGGCCGGATAGCGGATACTCGGATCTCCTTTCTGAATTTGTTTGCTCCGCGTTGCTCGGTTGATTCTGCCGGAGTAGAGATCGCGGCATGAAGAACAAACGAACCATTACGCTGGCGCTGATGCTGGTATGCGTGCTCACGCTGCCGGCAGGGGCGCAGTCGGAGGCCGGAGCGGGGCAGGCTCCGGTCGTTGGCAAGCCAGTAGTTCGTAAGATCGAGCCCCCCAACTGGTGGGTAAACTACACGCCCGCGCTCACGCTGCTGCTCACCGGTGAAAATCTGAGCGGCGCCCGAGTGGAAAGCCCGACGAAGGGTCTGACTCCGCTCGGAACGGAAGCTTCCGCCAACGGACATTATCTCTTCGTCCACCTGCAACTCAGTTCCGATCTGCCCTCAGGAACCGTACCCTTGCAGTTGATCACTTCGTCGGGATCGACGACGGTCCCGCTTCCGCTATTGGCTCGTGCGGACGCCCGCGACCGCTTCGGAGGCTTCTCTCGCGACGACGTCATCTACCTGATCATGCCCGACCGCTTCGCCGATGGCGATCCTTCGAATGATCAGCCCGCAGGCTCGAATGGCGGCTATGACCGCAGCAACCCCATGGCGTATCACGGCGGCGATCTGCGCGGCATTCGACAGCATCTGGGATACCTGCACGATCTCGGCGTTACCACGCTGTGGCTCACTCCCGTCTGGAAGAATACCGACTCCGACTATCATGGCTACCACGTCGTCGATTTCTATGCCCTCGACGACCACATGGGGACTATGCCCGAGTACCAGGCGCTAGTGGCCGATGCTCATCGGCTGGGCATGAAGGTGCTGATCGATTACGTCGTCAATCACACTGGCCCTCACCATCCCTGGGCCAACGATCCACCGACGCCCACATGGTTTCATGGCACGCCTGCCCATCACCTGGAGCCTGCTTATACGTTCACCGGACTGGTCGATCCGCACGCTTCGCCGCGCGAGTATCTCAACACGCTCGATGGCTGGTTCGCCGGCAGATTGCCCGATCTGAATCCGGACGATCCCGCGCTCGCTCTCTACCTGGCACAGAATGCGATGTGGTGGACGGAGAGTGCGCAATTGGATGGATTCCGTCTGGACACGTTCCCCTATTCCACGCGCCAGTTCTGGAGCGGATGGCACGACCGGCTGCGCCATGTGTACCCGCAGTTCGATTATCCGCAGATCATGGACGTCGGCGAAGTGGCCGACGGCGATTCGACCATCACATCGTTCTTCGAAGGCGGACGAAAGCAGTTCGACGGCATCGACTCCGGCCTCGCCACGGTTTTCGATTTTCCGCTCTGCCACGCCCTGCGCGACGTCGTCATTAAGGGCGCGCCGATGGAGAGGATCGTCGATGTTCTTCGCCATGACGAACTCTATCCGCACCCCGAAACGCTGGTTACGTTCGTCGGAAATCACGACGACCGGCGCTTCGTGAGTGAAGAAGGCAGCAACCCGGCAAGACTCAAAGCCGCATTGTCGCTGCTGCTGACTTTGCGCGGGATTCCGCAAATTTATTCCGGCGACGAAATCGCGATGCCGGGCGGCAGCGACCCCGACAACCGGCGTGACTTTCCGGGAGGCTTTCCCGGTGATAAGCGCAACGCCTTCACCACCAACGGACGCACCCCTGAAGAACAGGAGGCATTCGCCCACGTGCAGTCGCTGCTGGCGCTACGCAAGAGCCACGTCGCGCTGCGTACCGGAAAGCAGTGGCACATCGGATGGGACGACACCTACTACGCTTTCCTGCGTGAGTTACCGGAAGAGAAGCTGCTGGTGGTCTACAACAACGCCATGCAGACGGTCGCACTCAACATCCCCGTCGAAAACACTCCGCTCGAAACTGCCCACCAGCTGCAGACGGTGTTTGGCAATATCGCCGCCGAACTTATAAGCGGCCAAGTGCGCGTCTCACTGCCGGCCCAGACACTCTCCGTGTTCAGTGTGCGTTAGTGCGGGATGCTCAGCGACTCGGGCATGACGCTGCTGCGCCTCGTTCCGGGGAATCAGAGGTTCGATGTAATAGATGACCAAGAATAGAACCATGCACGCCGCACTAGCGGTGGCGACCTGCTGCTTCGCCCTGCTGGTGGCGGGTTGTGGGAGTGGTGGCGGTGCTGGGGGCTCACCGGCCCCGCCCAGCTTTACTCTCACAGTCTCTCCAGGTTCGGTGCTGGTGTCGCAAGGTTCCTCCAGTACACCGGTCGAACTCAGCGTGCAAAGTGAAAACGGCTTTCAGGGAACGGTCAATGTGAGCCTGCGAGGACTTCCTGCCGGAGTCACAACCTCTCCCACATTTCCACTATCCGTCAGTGCCGGAAGCAGCCAGGCGGCTACATTGACCGTCGCCAACACGGTCGCCCGGGGAAACTATAACCTCACATTTGCCGGAGCCAGCGGCACACTCTCCAGCAGCACCCCGCTCCTGCTGACCGCCAGCGGCGCCGCCGTCAGCGGCCCAACGCAGGACTTCAAGAAGCAAGTGATCTATCAGATTGTGACCGACCGTTTCTTTAACGGCGATCCCAGCAATGACAACCCGCCGCAAAGCTCGGGAATGTTCGACGCCACCAAAGCGAACTGGCAATTTTATTGGGGTGGAGATCTCGCGGGGATTCAGCAGCAGATGGTTTATCTGGCGGGCATGGGGATCACGGCTATCTGGATTTCTCCTCCGGTGGACAACATCGACGTTGTCGCCAACCTGGGCGGCACGGCGTACGCGCCCTACCACGGCTATTGGGCGCGCGACATGCAGCAGATCTCGGAGCACCTCGGAGACGTCAACAATACCTGGACGGCCTTCGACAACCTGGTGGCGGCAGCCCACCAGAACGGAGTCCGCGTGATTGTGGATTTCGCGGCCAACGACAGCAATCCGAATGATGGCGGCCAGTTCGGCGTTCTATTCGATAACGGCCAACCCTTCGCCAGCTATCAGAACGACCCACCGCCTCCCAACAACCTTTTTCATCACAATCCGACGATCACAAATTTCAACGATCCTTTCCAGTTGCAGTACTACACTCTGGTCGACCTGGCCGACCTGAACCAGGAGAGCACCCCGGTTGACGGATACCTCAAGAGCGCGCTCACACAGTTCATGCAGCACGGAACGGACGCTTTCCGTCTGGATGCGGTGAAGGACGTTACCTGGGGTTGGCAGTACACGCTGGCTAACGCCGCCTTTACTGCTGGACCCACCTTTCTCTACGGAGAGTGGAATCAAAGCGGGACCAGCGATCCGACCTATGCGGACTCGGTTCAGTTTTCCAATCGAAGTGGAATCCCTCTGCTGGATTTTCCGCTGGCCAACGCGATGCGCGACGTGTTCGCAAACGACAACGACTTCTCCGAAATCGACAGCACAATCAGCCAGGAAGACAGCGACTTCGTTTCTTCCAACGACCTGGTGACTTTTGTTGACAGCCACGATCTCGCGCGCATGCTGAGCGTCAACAACAGCCAGACCCGCCTGAATGAGGCTCTGGCGCTGCAACTCGCCTGCCGGGGAATCCCAGTGGTGCTCTATGGCGACGAACAATATCTGCACAACGACACCAGCGGGGGCAACGTTCCTTATAACCGGCTCTGGATGGCATCGTTCGACACCAACACAACGGCCTACGAACTGATCAATCAGATGGCGAACCTGCGGCAGGTGAATCCTGCGGCAGGTGAATCCGGCGCTGGCGTATGGCACTTCACTTCAGCGCTGGATCAACAGTGACGTCTACATCATGGAGCGGCAGTTCTTCAATGACGTTGTATTGATTGCAGTAAACAAGAACGCCAGCACACCCTATAACATCTCTGGCCTGTACACCGCCCTTGCGCCGGCCGCCTACCCGGATTATCTGAACGGCTTGATGGGCGGATTTTCCATCCAGGTGAACGCCGGCACAGGCGGAAATAATCCCGTCACAGCCTTCAGCTTGGCAGCAAACACGGTTTCGGTGTGGCAATCGTCGACTCCAGCCACGGCTCCGGAGTTGGGATCGCTGGGTCCGCGGGTGGCACAGGCTGGACTCACCGCAACCCTGGGTGGCGATGGCTTCGGCACGTCACCGGGCATGGTTCTGGTGGGAACGACTGCGGCAGCAGTGCAGTCCTGGTCGGACTCTTCCGTGACATTCGTCATACCTTCTTTGGTGCCCGGGAATTACAACGTCAGCCTGCAGGCGAGCGCAGGAACATCCAACACACTCCCATTAACGGTTCTCACAGGGAATCAAATCCCTGTGACCTTCACGGTCAATAATGTTCCATCGGCTTCGGGCGCTTCGGTTTACCTGACTGGGACCGTCCTGGAGCTGGGAAACGATGTTCAGAGCGCAAACTCAGCGACCGGGCCACTCTTGGCGGTGCCTGATGCAAGCTCATCGTGGTTCATCAATGCATCGGTACCAGCAGGTGCGCAGATTCAGTTCACTTTCTTCCAGGTATTGGCTGATGGCAGCATCGTCTCGGAAGGCACGTCTCATTCCTATGGCGTCCCCACTAGCGGCGTAGGAAATATTTCGGTGACCTGGTAACGATAACGATAGCGACCGCGGCCTTTCACGGGATGTTGACTTTTGTTCGTTGCCGACCGAAGCTCGTCCATGGGGTTTTACAGTCTGTTCTGCATTTTGTCGGGGGTTCGCCTCACGTGACACGTGATGCCTGGCCTGCAAATCGTCTCTCTACACTCCTGCTGTGTGCGGCGCTGCTTGCTTCTGCAGGAACGGTTGTTCGGGCGCAGAACACGGGCCATGCTGCCGAGTCCCCGCTGATGCGGCAAGTCCACCAGGCGCTCAGCCTCGACGAGCATGGTGACAGGCAGGAGGCGATGAACCTTGTCCTCCGTTTGCTTGAGCAGCATCCGGGTTTTGAGCCGGCAATCAAGCTGAAGGGCATGTTGCTGGAGGAAGCAGGCCGCACCTCCGAAGCAGCGGCGGCCTATGAAGAGGCGCTGAAGCTCGCGCCGAACGACGCAGATGTCTTGCTGAAAACTGGCGCCTACAAACTGGCGGCGGGCCAAAAGGAAGAAGCCATCAAGCTGCTGGAGCGCTGCGTCAAACTTCTTCCCGGTGACGGAGACGCACAGTATTACCTTGCGCAGGCTTATCACCTGAATGGGCAGAACGACCTGGCGCTGGCCGCAATCCGGCTGAGTTTGAAGGCCGAGCCCAACAATGTATCGGTGTGGCAGAAGTACGGAGAACTATTGTGCGTTTCGGAAGATTGCGAGACGGGGTTGAAGTGGCTGCTCAAGGCGCGCCATTCCGATACCACGCTGCCGAGGATTGATTTTGACATTGCGGTGACGGATTTGAAATTGATGGATCTTAACGGGGCCGCACAGTACGCCGCGCGCGCTGTTGAATCCCAGCCCAATGATGTGCCCGCGTTGCAACTGCTTGCCGACGTGGATGTAAAGCTCGCTAAATGGCAAGAGGCCAGGAATGCCTTTGAACGCATCCTTGTCTTCAAGACCAACGACGTGGATTCACTGTTCGGGCTTGGCCAATGCGAACTGGAACTGAAAAACTATCCGGCCGCCATCGATAAATTGCAAATGGTGTTACGGCTCGCCCCTACGCGGCTATTGGCGCATTACTATCTGTCACGGGCGTATGCCGGGATGGGCAGGACGGAGGACGCCCACCACGAGGCGGCACTGCATCAGTTGATGATGGAACAAATGACGTTCGTCCGTTCCGTCGAGAGTGAAGGAAGCGAAAGCCCCATCACGGCCCAGGCCACTCAAATGTTGGCGGAGCATCGTGAACACGATGCGTTGCAGCTGTATCGGAACCATTTCAAGGGAACTGCCGCCACTCTTGCGGATGCCTATGTTTTCATTGGGAAGTTATATCTCGGCTTGGGAGACAAGGAAGACGGCCTGCGCAGCCTTCATCATGCGCTGGAAATTCAGCCCACCGTTCGAGGAGCTCATACTTATGAAGGAATATTGGCGCTGAAATTGGGCGACCTGAGCGGGGCCGAGAATCAGTTTAAGGCGGAACTGGCGAACGACCCGAACTATCAGACGGCGATTGCCGAGATGGGCGAGGTTCGGTACCACCAGGAGCGCTGGTCCGATGCGGCCGAGCAACTGGCGAAATCCAGAACCATGACCCCAGAGTTGCTTTACATGCTTTCCGATTCTTACTTCCACCTGGGAAAAATTGCAGATGCCGACTTGACCGCCGAAACGGCGGCGGCGTACGGGAGAAACAACGCGGAGCTCATGAAAGGCCTTCTCGACCTTCTCCAACGTAATGGGCAAACGGAGCTGGCGCAGCGTTTGTCGGCTAATCTCTCGCAAAAATAGAGTCAATATCACGATTGAAGATAAGTGCAACTCACGGGGCGGCGTTCTCCATCACGGCAAGGACCTGATCTGCCTTGACGTTTTTCAAAACCTGCTTAACGCCGCTCGGCCATGTGAGTTCAATGCTGTCTACGACGCCGGCCGAACCCAGCCCGAAGTGTACGCGCTTGTCGCTCGAAGAGTTGTAGCTGACTGCGGTTGTCGCCTGGTTATATTGGGTGCCCAGAGAAGTGGTTAACTTGACCTTTGTTCCCAGGCCGTCGCGGTTGGACTTGACGCCGACCAGTTTCAGAATGATCCAGTGGTTTCGGTTGCCGCCATTCTGAGCATTAGACCGGTTCATCCATATCTCGGGCGGTCCGTTCAGAACCGTCACGACAACATCGATCTTGCCGTCATTGTTGAGATCGCCGAAGGCCGCGCCACGATGCGCAGCTGGAACGGAGAAGGCGGTTCCGGCCTTTGAACTCAGATCCTCGAAGGTCATGCCGCCTTTGTTGCGAAACACTTGATTGGGAAGCGCAAAAGGCCGGTGCGCTAGCTCCATGGCATTATCCAGAATGTCGGAGTTGGCCGTGAACAGGTCCTTGTTTCCGTCGTTGTCGAAATCGAAAATCCCCACGCCCCAGGCCGTTGACCGGCTGGTCAGGGCGCTCAGCCCTGTTGCGGCGGTGACATCCTGAAAATGACCATCCCCTAGATTCTTATACAATGGGAAACCTTCCCCGAACATTGCAGTCTCAAAGATGTCCGGCTTTCCGTCCTTGTCGATATCCCGGAAATCCGTTCCCATCCCGGCAATGGCTTTGCCGAACGAGTTATACGCAACCCCGGCCAGCAACGCGACGTTGGTAAAGGTTCCGTCTCCGTTGTTATGAAAGAGATAGTTCTCGAAGGTATCGTTGGAGACGAAGATATCGGTAAAGCCATCATTGTCATAGTCGGCGAAGGCTAAACCCATTCCTTTGCCAACGTACTGGGAAATGTGGGACTGTCCCGAGACGTCGGTAAAAGTACCGTCGCCGTTGTTGCGATAGAGAATGTTCGGCGTCCCCAGAAAATCGACCGGCGAGCAGTAAACCGGAAGTCCTTGCTGAACGCAATGAGTTGCAGTTTTGATGTTGTAATTGAGGTAGTTCACTACAAAAAGGTCGAGCAGCCCATCGTTGTTGTAATCGAACCATCCGGCGGCCACTGACCACGCCTTGCCAATCTTGGGGACCATACCACTGACTCCCGCCTTCTCGGTCACATCCGTAAAGGTCCCATCTCCATTGTTATGGAAAAGCTGGTTCCGGTTGACGCCGGTAACGTAAAGGTCGACAAACCCATCGTTGTCGTAGTCGCCGGCGGCGACGCCCATGGAATAGCCGATGCCTTGCAGGCCGGCTTTTTCAGTTACATCGGTGAAGGTTCCGTCCCCGTTGTTGCGGAAGAGCCGGTTTGAGTAGGTGGCATTGCTTTTTTCCAGCGACGGAATAGCCGCGCCGTTGGTAAAGAATATGTCGAGCAAACCGTCGTTGTTGTAATCGAAGAGCGCGACTCCGCCAGCCATGGTTTCAAACGTATAACGCTGCGAACTGACGCTATTCTTGAGTTTGAACCTGATCTTCGATCGTTCGATGACGTTCTCGAACTGAATCGCCGATGCGACTGGCTCCGTCTTCGCGGACTTCTGGCTGGCAGAGGCTCGGCGGGCTTGCGTTGCCTGGCTGGGTAACACACCTTCTTCAGGCTTGGATTGGGCAACGGCTACCCCGGCTGCGAAGAGAACGGTGAAAGGAAGCAACATCAGCGCCCGGATTTTCATGCGAACCATATTGTAATTATGGACTGGAGAAAGTGTTGCGCTCAAACGATTCATTCAGGACCCGAAGTCAATGAGCGATAAGGCGATGTTACGTCAACAACCTACGACGGCAGGAGTATCGCGACGGGGATGATCGACGCTCAGCATTGACGCGAACAGGGATTGACGAGACAATAGCAGCCGTCTTGACGGCCAAAAATCCGGCCTTAGTCGTAAATATGACTGTGCGAGCTGATGCGGCTAAGAATCCTCAGTGCTCCGTGTTTCCCACAGCGTGTTTTTCGGCGTTAACCATTGGCGTGTCAATTCTGCGGCTCGGTACTTCGCTCCAAGTCGTGTCCGCGCTCGCAATCTGTGTTGTAGCCTCTGCGTCCTTAGCTCAAACACCTGCTCCCGTCAGCAGCATGTCCATGCTCACTGCATCACGGCTTAACTCGCCCGGCTGGTGGCCCACCAAAGGCGACGCCAAACGAGATAGTTACGTGGGCACGGCAGCGTGCGCGAGATGTCATGCTTCCAAGGTTGCGACCCAGCAAAAACACGCCATGGCCCGCGCCGCCGTGCGCGCCCCCGACGCGGAGCTACTTCACCAGCATGACCATCTCTCCTTTCGCCTTGGTCCATACCGTGAGGAGATCGTAACCAAAGGCGGGAAAAGCGTTCTAACGGTCACGGCCAGAGACGGCGCGGCTCGATTCTCCGCAGACCTGCTGTGGGCATTTGGCGTCGGCCACCTGGGCCAGACTTATGTCTACGAGAAAAACGGTGGTTACTACGAAAGCCATCTGACTTTTTTTGCGTCTTCCCAAGATTTGAATATCACTCCGGGGCAATCTCTTGCCACGCCCCGCAGCCTTGAAGACGCCGCGGGACGTCGCATGCCGCCGGCAGAGAGCCGCGCGTGTTTTGCCTGTCACACAACCGCGTCGGTGACCAACAATCAATTGGATGTAAATGGCGCTGTGCCGGGCGTCTCCTGCGAAGCCTGCCACGGACCGGGCGCCAGTCATGTAGCCGCTACGAATTTGGGACAGCACGAGGAGGGCGCGCAGCTGATCATGAATCCCAGCCGCCTGGATCCGGTCGAGTCCGTGGATTTCTGCGGCGCGTGCCACCGCACCTGGGAAGATGTGGTGACGAACATTGGACTTGGCGCATTGAACCTCCGCTTTGCGCCTTACCGCCTGGAAAACAGCAAGTGTTGGAGCAAGCCCGACGCTCGACTCACCTGCGTTGCCTGTCACGATCCCCATCAACCTCTGGAGCACGATGCTGCGGCCTACGATTCGCGCTGTCTGCAATGTCATGTCAATCAGCCAGGCGCAAAAACAACCGCCGATCACCGAGACTCGGATCACCCAGGCGCGGCCTGCCCGATAAGCACGAAGAACTGCACAACCTGCCACATGCCTAAAATCGAGTCTTCCATCCAGCACTCGACCTTCACCGACCACTGGATCAGCAAACCCCTCAGATAAGAAGATCAGTTCACCGCGCGACCATGACCGTGGCGTCATCAGTCTGCCTGCCCGAAGGCAGTCCGCAGTAAATCGGCGGCACTGAAGTGGCCTCCCACAGAGCCCGCTCCCGCACGGCTCCTGCGGTCTAGAGACAGAGGCCGACTGAGTCACCCGCATCCACGAACTTGTAACGATCTCGATACGACTGTGCCCTACTGTGGCTGGAATTACGGATCAATCGACATCACGGCAAGAGTTTCGCGACTGCTAGCTTCGTCCGAATACCACAGGTCTCCGATCGCAGCTGATACCTGGTCTGAAAATTCCTGTTCATCAATACAGCCTTCCTTCAACGCCCCGCCGATCTGCAAGCGTTCACCGGATATCGGCGCGAGTTCATTGATGAAATCGCGTACAACATGGCCAACAACGGCTTATGGAGAAACGATGAGTATCCGTGCGCCTCGTGGCCTTCTGTACCAGAACGCGAGGAGATGGGAAATGGTTACCAACAATCCCATCGAGCTGGTCCGCCAAAGCGGCAGACGGCTTCGTTTCCTCGCGTTCTGACAGCAGTGGAAGTCCGGTTGCTCCTTGAGCATTTGGCCGAGCCGTATCACACGATGGTCCTCGCGGCGGCATGCTTCGGTCTTCGGGTGAGTGAAATCATCGGACTTCAGTGGGGCGGCTTTGACTGGGAGAACATGACGGTCTTGAGCCAGAGATCCGTCGTGGAGTGCCAGATGGGCGAAACAAAGACCGAGGGGTCAGCTCGCCCACTGCCCATCAATCCGGACCTTGCGGCACGCTTGCGGGAACTGCACCCGCGCAGCACCACAGGGCGCCGGGAGACTGGGTCTTCGCGAACGATGCGGGCCGGCCGCGCTGGCAGGAGACCATCCTGCAGCGCCAGCTGAAACCTGCAGCATCACGCGCGAGCATCGGAAAGATTGGCTGGCACACATTCCGTCACACTTACTCAACCATGCTGCGCAGCGCGGGCACCGACATCAAGGTGCAGAAGGAGCTGCTGCGACATGCCAACATCCAGACTACGATGAACATTTACACGCAGGCGGTCTCGGATCAGAAGCGTGCCGCGAACAGCAAGGTTGTGGAGATGGTGCTGTCGGGCGCGAAAATAGCGCCTAAACAGCGGGTTTCAGCGAATGGGAGCGGAACGGGTGCCGATTGCAATTTCTCACAGTCGCGGCAAACAGCTTCAAGTGATTGAAGGGAAAGTGCTTGAGGTTGGTTGCGGGGGGTGGATTTGAACCACCGACCTTTGGGTTATGAGCCCAACGAGCTACCAGACTGCTCCACCCCGCACTTCGATCATAAACAATGCTCTCAACCGCGTCAAACCTCGGCGCGACCGCACGTTCCCGATTTTTAGGCACCGCCCTATCCCTCCCGCGAACCAGCGCATCCACGGGCTGGTTCATAGCATCGAAGAAAAGCTGAGATTTGTGACCTGAATTCCAAGACATTGAAGCAGTTGAGGAGAACACCTATGGCCAAGAAAGATCAGAACGCAAAAACACCCACAACCGAGCGAGGCAACTTGAGCGCGCAGCCTCGCCTTCACCAACGTGCCCCCGAGATTCAAGCGTACGGCACGGTTTCGCACATGCTGCCTCTCGAACTTGAGGAGCCGGTTCGCCTGGAAATGACGGAACAACTCAACCTGTTGCTAGCCGACACCATGACCTTGCGCGATCTTTACAAGAAATCGCACTGGCAAGTCGCCGGACCAACTTTTTATCAGTTGCACCTCTTGTTTGATAAGCACTACGGAGAACAATCGGAGATCGTGGACACCATTGCCGAGCGCATACAACTTCTCGGCGGCGTCTCCATTGCCATGGCGGCCGATGTGGCTGAGACCACGCGCATCGAGCGTCCGCCGCGGGGCAGGGAAGAAGTTCCGGTGCAAATTTCCCGCCTGCTGGATGCGCATCAGATCATCATCGGCCATTGCCGCGAACTGGCAGAGCGTGCCACCAAGCTGGGCGATGCCGGCACCAACGATCTGGTCGTAAGCGACGTGCTCCGCGCCAACGAATTGCAGGGCTGGTTCCTCAGCGAACATCTAGTGGATGCTCCGCTCGTGCACGCGGAACAGCCGCAGTTCCGCAACGCTGGCTAATCCAGTTGCAAACAAGTCGAGCAGGCTCTCCCGGGAGAGCCTGCTCGATTGATTGCTTTTGCTGACTTCACTCTACGTGCGGCTGCCCGCCTTCTGCTTGTCATGGTCGTAGTATTCGTAGGCTGACATCGGTTTCTCGCCGCCCTTCTTCCAGGTACGTGAGTCCTCGGGCAACTTGCCCAGCGCCCGCGCCATCTCCCGGATGTGCATTGCCACCGTTCCGCAGCACGCCCCAATAAAGTTGATGCCGATGTCGCGAGCTTCGACCGCGTAGTCCGCCATCTCCTTCCGCGTAAGCTGTAGTGGATCCAACGCGTAGGGAAATTCCGGCAGGCTGGTGAAATCAGGCTTTGCCTTCGGAGTGCGGTATGCGACCGGCTGACACGCCAGATATCCCGGCACCGCTCGACGCATCTGTTCCATTGGGCCCAGGATGTGCTCGGGCGGTCGCAGACAGTTCATGCCAACAATGTCGGCGCCCGCGTCGACCAATGCTTTTGCGGCGTCGGCTGCGCTCTTTCCATCGGCGGTCGCATCCTGGTTCTCGAAACAAATCGTGACCATCGTGGGCAGTCCGGTCTTCTTCCCGCGCTCCACTGCAATGAGCGCTTCTCCGAGAAAAGAAAACGTTTCGCCGATAATGAAGTCCACGCCTTCCTCAACCTGCACCGCCAGTTGCTCGTCGAACGTTCTCCGCACCCGGTCTGCGGCGGACGCGCTGCCGGGTTCGTACATCCACGTCAGACTCAGGTTCCCCGCCACCAGACAACGATCGCCCGCAACCTCACGCGCAATGCGGACCGCGGCTCGATTCAAATCCTGCAGCCGATCTTCGAGTCCCACCGTCGCCAGCTTGTCCCGGCTCGCATAGAATGTCAACGCTTGCAGCACTTCGGATCCGGCTTCGCGAAACTCCACATGCAACTCACGCAAAGCTTCGGGATGCGTCAGCACAACTTCGGGAGTGAACGGACCCGCGCGCACCCATCCACGCTTTTCGAGTTCCAGCAGATATCCGCCGTCGCCCAGGACCGGACCTTCTTTCAGTCGTTCCAGAATGCTTTTCTTTTTCATGCTTGCTCCTTACTCTGAATTCTTGGAAGATTTCGAGCTTGCCTCTCTTTGCGGCCTTCGCGAATCCTTGGCGACCCTGGCGGTTAAGGGCCTTATGCTGCCGCATCCTTGAATCGCCCCTTCTTCCAGTCCCGCAGGGCCTGCATGGCCGCGTTGCGCCCCGGTGCGCCGGTCACGCCGCCGCCGGGATGCGCTCCCGCTCCGCACAGATAGAGCCCGCGAATCGGCGTACGATATTGCGCCCACCCAGGCACGGGACGCATAAAGAAGAGCTGCTCCAGCCGCAAATCGCCGTGAAAAATATTTCCCTCGGTCAATCCATAAGTCCGCTCTAGATCGAGCGGCGTAAGCACCTGCCGCGCCACAATCGTGCCCGGCACATTGGGCGCATACTCGGCAATCTTTTTCACCACACGATCCCCCAGCAGTTCCCGCTTTTCATCCCAGTTGCCCTCTCGCAGTTTGTAAGGCACGTACTGCACGAAGCAGGTCAGGATGTGCTTGCCCAGCGGCGCCAGCGATGAATCCGCATTCGATGAAACCACGCAATCCACCCACAGCTCTTCGGGAATTTCGCCAAACTTCGCGATATCGTAGCAGCGCTCCGCGAACTCGAGTGATGGAACCAGCGTGTAGAACGTGCGCTCCAGTGGCGAAGCCTGCGGCGACGTTCCTGTAAACCACGGCTCCTCGGCCAGCACAAAGTTTACTTTCGCGCATGGTCCATCCATCTTGATGCCGCGCACGGCAAACAGAAAATCTTCCGGCAATTCCCGCGCCGCAACCATCTTCAGGAAGGTCCGCTTAGGATCGGCATTCGAAAGAATCATCCTCCCGCGAAACTCCGTTCCATCCTCGAGCACAACGCTGTAAGCTCGCCCGTTGCGGACTTCAATCTGAGCCACCGAGCTCGATGTCCGAATCTCAACGCCCAGCTTCTCCCCAGCCGCGGCCAGCGCCTGTGTGATCGCTCCCATCCCGCCCATCACGTGTCCGGAGAAACCCTGCACGGCTTGCTCCCCGCCGCTCAACAGATGAAACAGCAGCCCGATCGCCGTTCCCGGCTGGTAAGGCCCGCCATGCTTCCCATACACGTTGTTGGCCAAAAACATCGTCTTCATCTTTTCGGATTCGTAATTATGATCGAGAAACTCCCCCAGACTTCCAGTAAGAAATGAAATGAGCTGCGCAATCTCCGCGCTGGAAATCCCGCGAAAGCGCTTGCCCACATGAAACAAGTCGCTCCACCCACTTACGGTTGAGGTGTCGATCTCCGGCGGCGGCTCCATGAAGAACGGCTGGAGATAGCGCGTCAGCTTCTTCAGTTGATCGTCGATCTCAACAAACTTTGCCGCATCTTTCGCAGATATCTTTCCAAACTCCGCCTTCGCTCGCTCGCGATCCACCCACCACGGAACCACATGTCCATCGGGGAAGGGAACTTGAATCGCCGGATCACAGGGAACCATGCGCAAGCCATGATCGGCGAGCCGCAACTCCGCAATCACTTCCGGCCGCATCATGCTCGCAATGTAGGAGGTCGTCGAAACCCGGCAGCCGGGAGCGATCCCCTCGGTCACGCAACATCCGCCTACAATCTCGCGGCGCTCGAGCACCAGCGTCGAAAGACCGGCGCGCGTCAAATACGCCGCTGCGGTCAACCCGTTGTGGCCGCCGCCGACTATAATCGCGTCGTAGATGGAGTTGGCACTCGGTTTCACTGAGTCTGACTCAAAGTCACGCAGCCCTGCACCGCGGAACCATTATTACTGCACTGCCCACTGAAAATGAAGTTGAAAATTACAAATGTCTCTTGTATGCTTTCGTGACTTGGAGTCATTCATGAGCGGAATCAGCAGCAATCCCGTCGCCCCTCCCCGTTACATACGCCAGCGCGCAGCCCGCCCGCGGTCCGATGCCAAGCGCTCCCGCATCATCGACGCCGCCATGCAGCACTTCGCTGAGCACGGATACCACGCTGCCCGCGTGGGTGACATCGCGGACACTCTAGGCATCGCCAAAGGTTCTATCTTCCAGCACTTCGGCAGCAAGGACGGCCTCTTTTTCGAAGTCTACAAACGCGCCGTGCGCTCCTTTTCCAAATATCTGGACGCGCCCGCCGATGTGCGCGCCGCCGGATTCTTCGACGTCCTCTATTACTGGCTGGTTCGCACTGAACATCTCCTGCGCGAAGACTGGATCCCGTATCGCATTTCGCTGCTGGGAAACTACGGCACCGATCTGGTGCTGAAGCGCGAAATCAATCGCTTTCTCACGACTGAAGATCCCTACGGCACCGTCGCTTTCGTGCGCTTTGGCGTTGAGCGCGGTGAGTTGCGCAGAGACATGGACGTGGAAATGATCGTTTCCCTTCTGGACTGGACCGTTGAGCGATTTCAGGACGCCTTGCTCACTGCCGAACTCGATCCCGGTCTTTTTCGCAGGCAGGGCGAGATGCCGGAGAAGAAGGAAGCCCGCATTCGGCAATTCCTGGCGTTACTGCAGGGTGCGGTGGGCGCCCCTTCAGCGCCTCCGGTTCGTGGTCGCCAGGAACTGAGGAAGATCACCGTTGACCAGACTGCAAAGGCGAAAGCGGTGTAGCGAATCTGCGCCACGCCATGTACGGCTACCGGTTGAACTTCACGGTAAGATAAATCTCAACCATGCAATCCTCCATCGAGCAGATCCTCTCCGGCTACGACGACCGCGCCCCTCTCGCGCAAGCCTCAACCATTCCCGCGAGTTGGTATGTGGATGCCCGCATCGCGGAACTTGAGCGCCTCGCCGTGTTCGGCAAGACATGGCAACTTGTGGCGCGCACTGAGCAAGTGAAAGCGCCGGGGCAGTTCGTCAGCACAATCGTCGCCGGCGAACCCGTCGTGGTCGTCCGCGGCAACGACGGCGCTTTGCGCGGCTTCTACAATGTTTGCCGCCACCACGCTGCGGCGGTGATAACTCAACCCTGCGGCCAGGCCTCGCAGCTACACTGTCCCTACCACGGATGGAACTACGGCCTCGACGGATCCCTGAAGGGAATGCCCGAGTTTGAAGGTGTCGAGAATTTCGACCGCGCACAGAACGGCCTTGTCCCCATCCGCGTCGAAACCTGGGAGTGTTTCGTCTTCATCAACCTCGACGACCACGCCGCCCCGCTCACCGACTTTCTAGGCGGTCTCGTCAACCGCGTCGCACCTCTCGGCATCGGCAACCTGCACTACTTCGACCGTCGCACCTACAACATCAATTGCAACTGGAAGGTTTTCGTCGACAACTACCTCGACGGCGGCTACCACGTTCCTCACCTGCACAAGGGTCTGAATTCCGTCCTTGATTACAAGCAGTACACTATCGAGAATGAAGACCGCTACTGTTTGCAATCCAGCCCAATGGTCGCCTCGAACGAAGATGCCGCTACCGGAGCTGCGCGCAAGGGCGACCGCGCCTGGTATTTCTGGCAACATCCCAATTTAATGATCAACTGCTATGCCGGATACATGGACACAAATCTCGTGATCCCCGTCGACGTGGATCACTGCCACGTGATTTTCGATTTCTACTTCGGAGACACCAGCGAGGCCGCCCGCGAATATAACGAACAGTCGGTGAGCGTGGGCAATCGGGTCCAGGAGGAAGATCTTGGCATCTGCGAAGATGTGCAGCGTGGCCTGAAATCTCGCGCTTATCGCGCCGGACGCCTCTCCGTGCGCCGCGAAGCCGGAGAACAATTATTTCACCGGCTGCTCGCCGCCGACCTCAAGCGCGGCTTGGCGCACTCTTCGGCCGCAGCCGATTAGGCCGAAACTCTACTGATGGTCTCGGGCAATCGCCTCCTGCCAGGTCTTCGATTTAATAATCGCCCCGTCCTTCAGCAATTCACGCGTGTACTTGTAATAAAAATTCTTCTGATCGGTCGTGACCAGCAAATGTCCGCGCCAGGTCAGCGTCCGCCCCTTCAGCGCAAATACGCTTTCCGCCTCGCCCCGCACCGAGCAAGTCTCCGGATGCGCGTCGTCGGCGTCATACGTCAGATGTTCGTAGTCCGCTTCCGTTCCCCACGGATACGTAGACGACTCTTTTCCGTTCCAGTGTACGGTCGTCTTATGGCGAGCTTCGTCACGCTCGACTGTCCACTCGCCCGGCCAGGGAAACCCTTCGCTCTTGATGTCGGATCGCTGTTCAGAAGGCTCAGGAGGCGAAAATGCGGGCGGAGCAACCCCATGTTCAGGAACAACCGGCAACACAATCCGGGAGCCATCGCTTCCGCCGAGCTCTAAGGAAGTCGTCATCGAGTAAGGTGTAGGCAACATCATCGGCCACAGCGCATTCGAAATTGCGACCCGAATTCGATGGCCTTGGGGAAATACCCACGAAGTCAAATGCATCTCAATGTCGAGCGGATAGATTTTACCGGGCTCCAGATCGCGAGGTTCGCTCAGTGAATCCCGTTGCGCGCCGTTAATGCCTGCTCCAGTAATTTGTGTGACGGTTCCATCCGGCGCCACGTCCGAAAGCCGCGCGATCCAGTCGGCAAGCGGCGCCGTGGCCGAGGCTCGGAGCAACGCATGCGGACGTCCGAGAATCGCCATGTCATCCTGTAAAGGCGCGGAATCGTACACCAGACTGAAAGCGTCCACCGGCCGCGGATCACTCAGTAACTCGCCCCACCAGAACCCCGCCTCCACGCCAATCGAAGGCACATACTTGAGCTGATGTGCAGCCGTCTGCCCCACAGCTTCAGCCAACGTGTGATTCGCTTGCAGAAACAAAGTTGACGGCTTCGCGCTCTTCGGCGGCCACACATCTTCTCGTCTCCACTCGCCCGGCACATTTTCCAGATTCGGATCGGGAGGATGCCAGTGCTGCATATAAATGACCAGCCGCGGGTCGTGCTCCACGCCCGTATCGCGGCCCTTCAGCCAATGATCGAACCAGCGCACGGCTTCATTACGCCATTCAATCTGCGGGCCCGGCACGGCATCGTAGGGAAACGTATGGTTCCACGGCCCCACGATCGCCTTTACCTGTCCACTTGCCTGCATCAGCGTGTCCGGCACGTTGTCGCGGTATCCGTCGAGCAAGCCGCCAATCAGAAAACTCGGAATTGTAATTTCCTTCAACGGACGCACCCGCTCGCGCCAGAACGGCCCATCACGCTGATGCTTCAAATAAAGCAGCGACCAGGGAGGCGTCTCAAATCGCGGCCCGAGAACTTTTTCGTCGAGCGTATAGTCCGGAGCTCCCGTCCAGCCCTCTGCCATATCCATGTTCAGTTCGAACTCATCGATGTGCACGACACCATCCACATAGTGCACGTCGTCGTGAAACAATTCCGCCGTCGCGCATGTTGCCAGAATTGCCTTCAACCCCGGCGCATGACGCATCGCCATCTGCAACGCGGTGAACCCGCCCCACGAGATGCCGAACATCCCCACGTTCCCGTTCGACCACGGCTGATGCGCCAGCCACGCAATTACCTGCTCACCATCCACCTGCTCCTGCTCGGAGTATTCCCGCTCTGGCGGCACTCCCTCACTCGTACCAAATCCTCGAATATCCACCCGCACGCTCACATACCCGCGCCGCGCAAAATATGCGTGCTTGGGATAATCTCCAGCCGCGGTGCCATCGTCTTTGCGATAAGGCAAATACTCCAGCAGGGCAGGGAACTTCTCCCCCGCCTTCGCTCCATCCGGCATATAGAGCGTTGCCGCAAGTCGCACCCCGTCTTTCATTGGAATCCATGCCTGGACCATACGGACGCCATATGCGGGTGGAGAGGGCAGATCGCTGGCAAAAACGTCGGCTGAAATAAAGAGGAGTGGTGTGACAAAAAAGAGGACCCAGACCATCCAGCGACGAGCCGTTCTGATCAACGCAATCTCCTGAATGCTTGAATATACGTCGAGATCAACCCTGCGTCGGCTCCTGTTCCCGCCGCATCGCACGCAGATCGATCCCCAACTGCTCCGCCTTCTTATAAAGATGACTGCGCTCCAATCCGAGCGACTTCGCCGCCAGGCTCACGTTGGAATTGCTGCGCTTCAATTCCGCCAGGATCACCTCCCGTTCAAAAGCGTCCACGCGGCCGGCCAGCGCTCCCGAGGAAAACACAGAAGAGACTGCAACGCCCACCCCACCTTTAGGCATGGCCATCTCCACCGTCGCGAGATCAACCTGACCGTCAGTGGCCAGGAGCATCAGCCGCTCCACCATGTTGCGCAACTCGCGAACATTTCCCGGCCACGTATGCGACTGCAGCGCCGCCAGCGCTTCCGGAGAAAACGGAATCGTCTTCCATCCATTCTGCGCGCTCACCTGCGCCGCAAAATGCCCGACCAGCAACGGAATGTCCTCCCGCCGGTCCCGCAAAGGCGGTAGCACCAGCGGATATACATAAATCCGGTGAAACAGATCCGAACGGAATTTCTCCTCCCGCACCCGAGCTTCCAGGTCGCGATGCGTGGCCACCACCACCCGCACATCCACGCTCACCGGCTTATCGCCACCGATGCGCTCCACTTCGCCCTCTTCCAGCACCCGCAGCAGCTTGGCCTGCATGGCCAGCGGCATGTCACCAATCTCATCCAGAAAAATCGTGCCATGATCCGCCTGCTCGAATTTTCCAATATGCCGTCCGGCGGCCCCGGTGAACGACCCCTTCTCATGGCCGAAAAGTTCTGACTCGATCAGCTCTGCCGGAACCGCCGCACAGTTCAACGTTACGAACACTCCACCAGCGCGCGAGCTGCGTTCATGGATCGTCCGTGCCATCAATTCTTTGCCCGTGCCTGTTTCTCCCAGGATACAAACCCGCGTTTCACTAGCCGCCACGCGCTCGACCTGTGCCATCACGCGCTGCATAGCCGCACCCTGCCACACAATCTCATGTTTGCCCAGTCGCTGCTTGAGTTGCCGGTTCTCGCTTTCCAACCGCTGCAACTTCAGCGCATTCTCTACGGTCAACAAAAGCTTCTCCGTCGAGATCGGCTTCTCCAGAAAATCCAGCGCGCCCAGCCGCGTGGCCCGCACCGCCTTCTCTATGTCCGCCTGCCCCGACATCATCACAACCGGAGCCGTCACTCCCTGCCCTTTCAATTCTTCCAGCAGCGCCAGTCCGCCTTTTCCAGGCATCACCACATCGGAAAGAATCAGGTCGAAGTTCTGCGCTTTGGCCAACTCCAGCGCCTTGCCCGCGTTGTCGCACACCGTGGCCTCATGCCCAGCCAGCCGGAACGCGCGCGACAACGATGCCAGCGTGTTCGCTTCGTCGTCCACAATCAGCAAATGTGCTTTCGTTGGCAAACATCCTCCCAGATCTTTAACGTAACTCCCGTTAAGGTACCTCAACCAGCGTCGTTCGCGGGATCCAATCCCCGCGGCAACTCAATCACAAATGTCGTCCCTCGCCCCGGTTCACTCTGGACCCGGATTCTCCCCCCATGATCGCTTACCACCGATTGCACGATGGCCAGACCCAGGCCGGTGCCATGCTGCTTGCTCGTATAATAAGGAGTGAATATCCGTTCACACTCCTCTGGCGTCAATCCCGATCCCGAATCCGCAACCTCGATCAGCACCTTCCCGCCGTCATTTCGTGTTCGCAGCGTCAATGTTCCGCCTTGCGGCATCGCGTCCATCGCATTCAGCACCAGATTTGAAATCGCCCGATGCAACAACTCCGCGTCCGCCGCCACCGGCTCCAGATGCGGATCCAGTTGTAGCTCACAACTGATCTTCGCACGTTCCGGCGCATCCAGTTGCGCCTGACAAAGCTGCATCACGCCCCGGATCACTTCGTTCACCTGCACCCTCTGCAACTGTGGTTGCGGCATTTTCGAGAACTCGCTGAATCGTCCGATAATCCCCTTCAGATTAGCGATCTCCGCCAGCAACGTTCTTGAACTCTCGCGGAACACTTCCTCAAACTGTTCCGGATTCTGCTGCCGCGCCCGCACCAAGTTCTCCACCGTAAGCTGCAGCGGAAACAATGGATTCTTCAATTCATGCGCCAGTCGCCGTGCCAGTTCCCGCCACGCCGCCACTCGCTCCGCCTGCACCAGCCGCTCTTGCTGACCAAGCAATTCCGCGGTCATGCGGTTAAAAGAATCGGCCAGTTGCCCAAGTTCATCTCCACCGTTCACGTCTACGCGCGCATTCCAATTTCCTGCCGCGACTTCCTGCGCGGCGTGCGCCAGTTGCTCGACTGGCCGCGTCACTCGCGCCGCCGCCCAACTGCTCAAGAGAATCGCCAGCAGAATCCCACCACCGCCCACCAGCAAGGCCGCCGACCGGATGTGCCGCATCAACTCCACATAAGTCCGTCGCGAGTTCCCGATCAGCAGAATCGCCAGCAGCGGACGATCTTTCCCCGCCCCCGCGCCTTGCAGTGGAATCGCATGAAACACCTCATCCTCCGCCCGATCCCCTGACCACTGCACCGTGCCAGTCATTTCCTCTTTGGACTGCCCCACTGCATCAACCAGGGGTTGCAGCTTGTCCGCCGGCCGCGGGTTCTCTGTAGCAGACGCAGAAGGGTCCACCAGAAAATCCGCCGAGAATCGATCCCCCCGATTTTGATAGAGCAAAGCCCGCATGCCCGCCGGCAGATCGATTCCGGAAAGGAAAGTCTTGTCCAACCGCCGCCCGCCAATCACATAAACCGGATGCTCTCCCACCCGCGTCGCCCGCACCGCAAACAATCCCAGAGCCGTTCCGTCTTGCAGGTCTTCCTGCTTCAGAAACGCTCCCTGATCAACCGCTGCAGGAAAACTGGCAATCGCTCCTTCCGGATATCCAAACTTCGCCGGCCACTGCGCCGAAGAAATGATGGTTCCACCACCTTCCACGAATTCCAGAAAATCGAGTTGACTATTCTCCGCAGTAGCTTTCGCCAACTCAAAATACGGACCAGGGTCCGCCGGCGCACGGTTCAATGCCATCGCCATGCGGCTCGCGGCTTCCGACGCGGCAATCGACTCCACCCGCCGCGCCACAGCCTCGCCCTGCCGGTTGAACTCGCGGCGAAACTGCGTCACCAGCGCCGCCGTTCGTTCATCCTCACTGCGATCGAATGCTCGCCGCGTTACCGCCGACACCAGGAATGCCACGGCCCCCACCGACAGGCAAACGGTCAGCGCGAACACAGCCAGAAGTTTGCGGCGAAACGTCATTGGCTTTCTTTTCCCACCCGGACCAGTTCCATCCCAACCAGGTTCTATAGGATGCCACGGAATCGTTTGCATCATATCTCACCCTTCAACTTCGCCGACAAGGAAACCCGTTCGTGGAGCGCGCGAGTTGGTTGGGTCACGCTAATGCTGTCTAAGTATGTGGGATAAACCGCCGGGTGTTTGAAAGGAAGCCGACAGATCGGCGACTGAAGAAGTGGACCGGTGGCCAGTGGACACAAAAGAATTCTGGCCACTGACCACTGGACACTGACCACTATCTTTGTTGTTCCGCTTGGCTCGCCAGGTTCATGCCGCGCAGCACGTCGTTGGCGAAAAAGAATTTTCCGTCCGCCGGCACCATCATGATCTGTAGCTTGTCCGAGAGGCGCTCCGCCACGATCTTGTTAATCAACAGCGGATTCCCCTTCAATATCGCCGCCTCACTCTGCAGCCGTTCTGCGTCCGCCACCGACGTCACCCGGATGCGCTCCGCCTCCGCGTCCGCCAGCAACTTCCTCCGCTCGCCCTCAGCTTTGCTGTCGACCACTTTGGCCTGCGCCTCCGCGTCGGCCAGCAATTTCAGGCGTTCGCCCTCGGCCTTGCTGTCGATCTCCTTGGCCTGCGCCTGCGCTTCCGCATTCTGGATGGTCGCTTCCTTGCGGGCCTGCGCTTCCAGTCGGCTCTGCTGGATTTGCTTTTCCTTCAGAGGAAGCGTGTACTGCATCGCGTCCGCCTCGCCCTTGGCCTCGAGCACGTGCACTTGCGCTTCACCCTCGGCCTGCTTAACCTGCTGCACCTTAGCAGCCTCGGCTTCCAGTTCAGCAATCCGCACCTGCTTGCCTTTCAACTCCGTCTCCACGCCCATGCGGTCGTTCTCCTGCTCCTTCAGCAGCAGCGCTTCCAGCCCCTTCGCATATTCCGGAGGCAACTGTATGTCGCGCAGCATCACTTCCTTTACCACGATCCCATCCGCCGCCAGCTTCTGCGTGATCAGCCCCGCTGCCCGCTGGCGCACTTCCTCGCGCTTCGCCGAAAAAACCTCGCGCACCGTGTAGTTCGGAACAATCTCCCGCCAAACGCTAGCCACCGTCGGCGGCACGATTTCCTCCTCCACGGGACGCGGCAAATTCCCCTGGATGTAATCCAGCCTCTTGGCGTCCAGCCGGTACCGCACGGTAATCGCTAATCCCAGCGTCAAGCCTTCCTTGGCCTGCACATCGAGAAGCTGCGGCTTCGGGGGAAGACCACCGGCGGAGGGCTTCGCAATTTCCGAATCCCTCGTGTTAAACACTTGATCCCGCGTATCGAACAGCGCCACAGCTTCCATCAGCGGCATCACCATATGCGCCCCCGGATACAGCGTCCCCGGCACCGTCCCGCTCATCTCACTCACCCGCACGCCGGCCATCCCGCTCGGCACCACCACAATGCTGAAAGCCACCAGCAACGGTCCCAACGCCAACATTCCCAGCGCCAGCGAAGTCCGCCACCGCACCACTACCGGAGCCGCGCCCACTGCCCCTCCCGGCGTCTCCAGCGCCCGCCGGTACAACATTTCGCGATACAGATCGTAGGTGAGAATGCCCACGGCGGCGATCATCATCGCCACGCCGCCCGTAATCAGCAAGTACTTCAACGCCAGCATCGTCGTTCTCCTTGATTGCGCCTCAGCGCTTCTGCCCGATTCTCATTGGCACGGTCTGCGAAACCATCGGTCGGACCATCTGCCGGACTGGTTGTTGGACTGGTTGTTGTGTAAAGAACAGCCGGAAAACCTGCCCGAAAATAAATTCCTCCGCCAGCAACGCCACCGCCACCGAAAAAATCAGGCCCGCCACCACCGCCATGAAAGTGATCACCATCTGCATAAAGCCCTCCTGAAGAACGACCGTCTGATTTCGAACTCTGAGCCGGGCCACGCACTGGGACTAGTACCAGGTACTAGGCACTTCTACTGTCCCGCAGCTTCCGCCGAAACAGCAGCCACGCGCTCCCCGCCAAACACCGCTGCAACTTCCTCATCCCGCTCCCCGCGAATCTCAACCAAATCACCCACCCGCAACATCGCGAACAGCCGCTCGACATCTCGATTCCTCAACCGGATGCATCCATGCGACGCCGCCCGCCCAATCGACCGCGGCGCATTCGTCCCATGAATTCCGAAGCCCTTCAAGTTCAGCCCGATCCAGCGCGTGCCCACCGGACTGTTCTCGCCTGCCTCCATCACCACGCCATCGTGGTAATAAGCCGGATTCGTCACCCGGTTCACAATTTCAAACTCGCCCGTAGGACTAGGACTCACCGCCGCTCCCACCGCCACCGGAAAATAGGCCAGCACATTCCCGTCCTCGATCACGGCCAACCGCCGGTCCGCAATGCTAACCAGCACCACCCGCCGCGGACGTTGCGGCACTGAAACATTCGAAGCATTCAGGGACGAAGAACTCTGCGCCCAGCAGGGAAGCGTCATTGCCAGAAAAACAACTGAAACCATCCAGTACGCTGGCCGCCTGCTTGTCGAAGTTTCGCTCGTTGGTTTCAAGCTCGCCCCCGGTATGCACACCTATAGGGCAGGACGAGCACCAAACCTCATGAAGTTGAATACAAAAGAGTTAGCTGAGGTCTATGTAACGGGAACGTGGCTCCGGGAGGACACTGTGGCAGAGCTGACACTCTGAGATTCGTGTCCGGGTCATCTTTAAGTTTTACCCCGTGTTTCCCGTGTCCTCCGTGGTGAAAGCCTTTGACTTCCCATCTCACGGCCGCTATCTTTGCCCGCATGAACGTAGTCAAAGCCACCCGCCAGTTCGAAAGCTGGCTGGCGCAGCGCACTAGCATCGACCAGAAAGACCTCCGCCTCAAACACTCCAACATGAAGGCGGACGTCTTCATGTTCTTCCGCGCCACCTACTACCGCTGGGCACAACTCTGGCCGCAAGTCTGTCCCGACCTCGCCAACGCCTCAAAGGTGCTAGCCGTCGGCGATCTCCACATCGAGAATTTCGGCACCTGGCGAGACATCGAAGGCCGCCTCATCTGGGGCGTCAACGATTTCGACGAAGCCTGGCCCATGGCCTACACCATTGACTTAGTGCGGCTCGCTGTCAGCGCCCACCTCGCCGCCGAAGCTGGACGTCTCCCCATCAAACGCGAGGACATCTGCAACGCCATTCTCGAAGGCTATCAGGAAGGCATTCGCGAAAAGGGCCAGGCCTTCGTCCTCGAGGAAAACCACAAGTGGCTCCGCCTCATTGCCGAAGGCGAACTCCGCGATCCCATCCACTTCTGGCAGAAAATGGACGCGCTCCCCACCCTTAAAACCCAATGCCCCGTCAGCGCCATAGATGCACTTGAGCATTTAATGCCTGCTCCCGGAATCGCATATCGCCTCGCCCACCGCGTCGCCGGACTCGGCAGCCTGGGCCACGCCCGCTACGTAGCCATTGCCGATTGGCACGGCGGTCAAATCGCCCGCGAAGCCAAGGCGCTGGTTCCGTCGGCCTCGCACTGGGCTCAAAGCCTTGACTCGAAAAACAACGACGGCCCCGCGGAAATCCTCTACCAGACAGCCGTCAACCGCGCCGTCCGTTGTCCCGATCCCTTCGTCCAGTTGCGCGGACGCTGGATCGTCCGCCGCCTCGGCCCCCACTGCTCCCGCATCGAACTCGCGTCGCTCCGCGCCCCCGGCACCGAACTCCGCCTTCTCCACGCCATGGGATGGGAAACCGCCAACGTCCATCTCGGCACCCCATCCGCCCACAAATTCATCCTCCGCCACCTCGCCAAACAAAAACCAAAGTGGCTGCACCGCGCCTCCGAAGCCATGCTCGAAGCCGTCCGCGCAGATTGGATTGTCTGGAAGAAAAAAGGCTACGTGTGATTCGAGAAGTTAGGCTAGGGCCGGCTGGCGTTAGAGGTCCTCGAAAGGCCAGGGAGCCTAGTGGGCTTTGCCGCTCACCATGGTCGCCGTGGTCTGAGTATGCTGAGTGAGAAGAATGGTCACCGAATTGGAAACGTTGTTCGCCACGGCCAGATCAGGAATGCCGTCTCCATTGAAATCCCCCACTGCCGCGTAATTAGGAGTTGTGCCGGTTGCTGGACTCAGGGGCACAGCGAAGCTTCCATCTCCGTTCCCCAGTAGAACGGCTACGGTATTGCTGCCAGCATTTGCAATGGCCAGGTCCGCCTTGCCATCTCCGTTGAAGTCCGCGACCACAACGGAAGAGGGAATCGAACCCGGCACCGGACTCACCGCCGTTGCAGTAAAGGTTCCGTCCCCCTTGCCGAGCAGCACCGTCACCGACCCCAGCTCAGGGGCGCCGTGGTTCATGTTCGTTACCGCCAAGTCAGGAATGCCATCCCCGTTGAAGTCCCCGGCGGCGATGAACAGGGGCTGCCCTCTCGTGGCCGGACTCTCGGCTTTCGCCGTGAAGGTTCCGTCGCCGTTTCCTAACAGAATTGTCACCGAACCAGTTGCTCCTTGATCAAATCTGGGGCAGTTCACAACGGCAAGGTCGGGGATGCCGTCCTTGTTGAAGTCTCCCAAAGTGACAGACACGGGTGCGAGCGCCACACCGCCCGGACCGCTAACCGGGGTCGTAATCGTCGCCCCCTGCGTAAACGTCCCGTCGCCATTGCCCAACAGGATCGTCAGCGTACCGGGGCCACCGTTCACCACGACCAGGTCTGCCTTACCGTCTCCATTGAAGTCGCCCATTGCAATAACAAAAGCCCCGACGGCCGATATAGCCGGCATTGGCGTGAACGTGCCGTCACCATTGCCCAGCAGCACCTGAACTTCGTTCGCGTCAGGCATCGAAATGGCGAGGTCTGGCTTGCCATCGCCATTGAAATCCGCCACCACCGCGTTATTCACGTTTTGCCCCGTTAGCGGGAACGCCGGCCCAGCCGTGAATGTCCCATCGCCGTTGCCGAGCAGTATGTTCACGTCGCCGAACGAGGTAAATATGCTATACACCGGGACAGCCAAGTCCAGCTTTCCGTCTCCGTTGAAGTCCGCCACCGCAACGGATTGTGGCCAGGGATTCGTTGCCGGGTTGCTGGAATTCAAGAAGCTTAGCCCCGTCATGCCTGACTGGGCGCTGTTAGCGCCGCCGCAGCCTAATGCGCACACTAAAGCGGCCACGGATCCTAGGGATAACCCAAGTTTTGCCGGCCAACGGTTCTTCATGGCTCCAGCATCCCACTTTGGCGGAGAGACTACAACAGTACGTTAGTTAGCAAACCCGATTCGTCGACCTGCGTTACACTATCTCGCCACCCATGCCGCTCACTCCCCACGATTCCAGCCAACTCCTAACCCAACTCGAAACCGCCAGGAACAACTTCGAGACAGGCCACGCCGCCCGAATCGCCATACTCCTCTCCCAACTCTCAAAACTCCAACTCACCGACCCTCACCAGCTAATCCGCTTCCACGAATCCCTGCTCTTCCTCCGCGCTTTCCCCCACGCCCCTTCCCAAATCCCGCACGTAGAAAATCTTCTCAACACCTTCCACCGCCGGATCGAGAAACTCCGCGCCGCAAATGCCGACATGTCCCAGTTCGACGACTTCGACACGTCCGGCATCGCCGGCACCACCATGCAAGACATTCTCTCCTTCGATGTAGCCCAATGGCTAGCCCGCCGCATCCCCAGAAATGTAGAAATCGCCTGGAACGACTACTGGGACGATTACCAAGCGGAGCGCTCCCGCGTCGATACCTGGCCCCGCTTCATTCCGCTCTTAGAAGAAGACGCCGACGCGGAAGCCAACATCCCCTGGCAGCGTTGGCTTGACGCCGCCCGCGGCCGCCAAAACGCGCTCCCCTGGTTTCTCAAGCGCTTCGCGCAACTCCCGCTCTCCGCCCCGCAGCAAGCCGAACTCTACGACTCCCTCCGTCTCCCCGTTCGCTGGAAACTAGAAAACCTAAAGCTCTCCCGCACCCGCAACTGGACTCGCCCCCGCCGTTTCTTTTTCCACCACGCCCCGCTGATCCGGCGCAGCGAAGTCAATCTCTCCCGCGAACTATCCCAGCCAGCACCGAAACTCGAAAAGCTCTCCACCGCTGCCGGAGAGTCCGTCCTCGATGCCGTCCGCGAAGTCATGTTCGTCCGCTACCGCGAACTCTACGGCACCACTCTCGGTGATCCCCGCACCGTGGTCCGAGCAAATCTCGGCCGCGGCGTCGTCATTCATCTCTGGGGACTGCCCGCCCCTCGCCGTCTCCCCCTCCGCGCCTACGTCTGCGGCTACACTCTGAAAAACGGCGTCCCCATCCACTACTTCGAAGCCATCGGCCTCTGCGAGTGGCTCGAAATCGGCTTCAATGTTTTCTACACCTACCGTCACGGAGAAGCCGCCTGGATCTATGCCCAGACCCTGCGCTGCCTCGACGCACTCACCTCCGCCACCTGTCTCTCCATCTACCCCTACCAGATCGGACAGGACAACGACGAAGCCATCGACTCCGGAGCCTTCTGGTTCTATCGCAAACTAGGCTTCCGCCCCGGACGACCCGATCTGCAAAAGTTGTGTGAAAGGGAAGAAAAGAGAATCGCCGCCAACCCAAAATACCGCACCCCGCCCGGCACCCTAAAGCGCCTCGCCCAAGCTCCCATGTTCTACGAGTGCCAGCCCTCCGCCGAGAGCGGACCTTCAATCAACAATCAGAAATCATCAATCAACAATTCTCCCCAGGCTCGTGGCCCCTGGGACACTTTCTCCACCCGCACCCTGGGCTTGCACATCAACGGCCGGATGGCCCGCGAATTCGAAAGCGACAGCCAACAAATCCGCAAAGCCTCGGTGGCTCAAGTAACCCAAGCTTTAAGAATCAATCCCGCCCTGTGGACTCCGGCCCAAAGCCAAGCCCTCGAAAACTGGTCCTTAGTCCTGGCTCTAATCCCCAACCTCCCGTGCTGGACCCCCAACGAAAAAAATCAACTAATCAAAATCATTCGCGCCAAATCCGGCCCCAACGAAATGCACTACCTCCACCAAACCCAGCGTCACCCACGCCTGCGCTCCGAACTCCTCCGCCTAGGCTCGTAAAACGGAACCACGATCAGAGCCGTACTACTTCTCCGCCGCTTTCTTTTCGGCAGCCTTCTTCGCCTCCACCGTCCACGGCGGCACGATCCCGTTTTCGCGCGCGTAAGCCACAGCTTGCCCTAAATGCTCGTGCGCATCGGCAACCAGGATGTAAACCACGTCCCCGGCGTTTGCCTGGGGGCCAAGCTTCGGCAGCAGTTTCGCGAAATCGGCATTGCTCATGCCATTGATCGCCTTCTGTGCAAACTCCCACGACTTGTTCAATTCCTCCACGATCCGCGCTCTATCCGTCGTTGATTTCTCAAACGTCTTCCCGTCGAATCCAACTGGAGGCGTAGTCCCCATGAGCCCCAGAATCCCATAGCGCTCGCCCGCCACGTGCAGAAACACTTCCGCGAAAGAGCGCGAATCCGGCGAAGGACGCCAGGTCAATTTATCAGCAGGAACAGCATTAGCCAGGTCCACAAACTTCTTCTGCACCGCTTGCAGATCAACCAGAGC
Source organism: Candidatus Dormiibacterota bacterium (assembly GCA_035566655.1). Taxonomy (GTDB): domain Bacteria; phylum Acidobacteriota; class Terriglobia; order Terriglobales; family Acidobacteriaceae; genus Sulfotelmatobacter. Next base: position 35,951 of record DATMQT010000071.1, on the reverse strand, counting down.
CTGCCCCTTCATGTCATAGCTGGGGGCGGTGTGGTCCGTTGAATCAGGAGTGTACGAACTCTGTGCCGACGCTCCGATCGCTCCGGCCACCAAAAGCGGAAGCACAAACAAAAACACTCGTTTCATGTTCAGACGTCGCATGTTGATCCTCCTCAGGTAACAGCTCTGCTTAGACGGGCCAAGCAAGAAATGGCTCTCACCACTGGGATAAGTTTTTCCCATGAAAATGTAAGCCGGCCTGCCTCTTCACCCCCGAGCTGCTAAAGTCTTCCATATCCAATGCCCCCGCCCATCCTCCTCTACGACGGCGTCTGCGGACTCTGCAACCGCTTCGTCCAATTCATTCTCCGCCGCGATAGCAATGCCGTCTTCCGTTTCGCCCCGCTGCAAAGCCCCATCGCCTCCCGCATCCTAGCCCGCCACGGCGCCAACCCCACCGCCCTCGACACCGTCTACATCGTCCTCAACCACGACCTCCCTAACGAATCTCTGCTCTCCCGCTCCGACGCCGCGGCCTTCGTCCTCAAGCAACTAGGAGGCCCATGGCGCCCAACCGCCTCCTTCCTCCAACTTCTTCCCAGATTCCTCCGCGACCCGGCCTACAACTCCGTAGCCCGCCACCGCTACCGCATCTTCGGCCGCTCCGAAGTCTGCACTCTGCCCAATGAGGCAGACCGCAACCGCTTCCTCGACCAGTAGTAGTAAAATGTCGCCGTACTCAAGCGCTTCAAGCCAACGACTAACGACCAGCGACTAACGACCAACGACGAGGCTTCCATCCATGTCCACCAAAGCTCTAGCCGATCTCCAGGCCAGCAGCATCGATTCCATTCTGCAAGAGCAGCGCAGCTTCCCGCCTCCCGCCGAATTTAGCCAGCACGCTCACATCCAGAGCCTCGAAGAGTACGAGACGCTCTACAGAGAATCCATGGACGATCCCGACAAGTTCTGGGGCCGCATCGCCAGCGAACTGCACTGGTTCAAGAAGTGGGACAAAGTCCTCGAATGGAATCTCCCCTGGGCCAAGTGGTTTGTCGGCGGCCGGATGAATCTCTCCTACAACTGCCTCGACCGTCACGTCCACACCGCGCGCAAGAATAAAGCCGCCATCATCTGGGAGAGCGAACCCGGCGAAATTCGCACTTACACCTACCAGCAACTCCATCGTGAAGTGCAAAAATTCGCGAACGTCATGAAAGGCCTTGGGATAAAAAAAGGCGACCGCATCGCCATCTACATGGGCATGACTCCCGAACTGCCCATCGCCATGCTGGCCTGCGCCCGCATCGGAGCCCCGCACACGGTAATCTTCGGCGGATTCTCCTCCAACGCCCTCATCGACCGCATCCACGATTGCAACGCCACCGCCGTAATCACCCAAGATGGCTCCTACCGCCGCGGCGCCGAAGTAAAACTTTTTCCGGCAGTCGAAGAAGCTCTCAAGTCGTGTCCCGGCGTCAAGAACGTAGTCATCTACAAGCGCACCGGCACCGCCATCAACACCACTCCGGGCCGTGACCACTGGTGGCACGACCTCATGGCCAGGGCCTCCGACATCTGCCCTGCCGACCCCCTGGACGCCGAACATCCTCTTTATATCCTCTACACCTCCGGCACGACGGGAAAGCCCAAAGGCGTAGTCCACACCACCGGCGGATATTCCGTTGGCACCTACCTCACCATGAAATGGATCTTCGACCTCAAAGAAGAAGACACCTACTGGTGTACCGCCGACATCGGATGGGTCACCGGCCACAGCTACATCGTCTACGGCCCCCTGCAAAACGGCGCCACCAGCCTCATGTACGAAGGCGCTCCCAACCATCCCGAGCCCGACCGCTTCTGGTCCATCATCGAGCGCCACAAAGTAAACATCTTCTACACCGCGCCCACCGCCATTCGCACCTTCCTCAAGTGGGGCGACGAATGGCCGAAGAAGCATGACATGACCAGCCTCCGCCTTCTCGGCACCGTAGGCGAGCCCATCAATCCCGAAGCCTGGATGTGGTACCGCGAAGTAATCGGCGGCAACCGCTGCCCCATTACTGACACATGGTGGCAGACCGAGACGGGTCACATCATGATCGCGCCCATCCCCGGCGCTGTCGCCACCAAGCCCGGCTCGGCTACTAAGCCGTTTCCCGGCGTTGCTGCCGACATCGTCACCATGGACGGGAAGCCGGTTCCGCTGGGCTCCGGAGGATTTCTCGTCATCAAGCGCCCGTGGCCGGGGATGTTGCGCACGGTGTACGGCGATCCCGACCGCTACGTGAAGAATTACTGGTCGCAAATTCCCGGCATGTATTTCACCGGCGACGGCGCGCGCAGAGACAAAGACGGATATTTCTGGATCATGGGCCGCGTCGACGACGTCCTCAACGTCAGCGGCCATCGTCTCAGCACCATGGAGGTCGAGTCAGCTCTTGTCGCGCACGAAGCGGTCGCCGAAGCAGCGGTGGTCGGCCGCCCTGATGATCTGAAAGGCCAAGCCATCTCCGCCTTCGTCACCCTCGAGCAGGGAAGAAAGCCAACCCCCGAATTGAAAGAGGAATTGCGCAAGTGGGTAGCGAAAGAAATCGGCGCGCTGGCCAAGCCCGACGACATCCGCTTCACCGATACGTTGCCCAAAACGCGCAGCGGCAAGATCATGCGCCGCCTCCTGCGTGAACTCGCCAGCAGCGGCGAAGTAAAAGGTGACACCACCACGCTCGAAGATTTTGGCGTGATCGCGAGATTGAAGGAGAGCGACGAAGTCTAGCGCGCCGGATTCTGATTCACTACCCTCGCTGGGAAAGTTGCCGCCAGCAATCGAATGGTCCGCAATGTCCTGAAATGTCCCGAAATGTCTTGTGATGTCCCTTGCTAAAGCAGAACTAGAAGGTTACTATGCCTGACCAACCGATGCGAGTAGCAACGGGGCTTTGGCGAACCAGGAAATCAAACATTTCCACAGATTTAAGGATTGACCCGCGACAGCAACAGGAAGATAATCGCCAGCGTCCCCTGCCCCCTGTTTTCCCAGGGGGATTTCCCATCCGGAAGTGGAGGCTTTTGTTCAGACCTCGGCGCCGTTTCTTCGTGCAAAATCGCGTGGTATCCGTTCCACAAACTACAAGCACAAACTATCTCCAAGGAGAGATCTCATGAGACGTTTTCGATTTACCCAAACCACACTACTGATCGCGGGGCTGTGCGCCCTGATTTTTGCGATCCTGGCTGTTCCACTCGGCGCCCAACCGGCATCGGAAGCCCGCACCGGAAGTGGTATCGGCCCGGTTTACGACGCAGCGCATGAAATCACAGTAAACGGCACCATCCAGACGGTGGTGATCAAGCACACCAAGGGCAGTCCCGCCGGAATGCACCTGATGGTCATGGGACCCGAGGGAGTGGTCGACGCGCACGTTGGCCCGTTCCTCAGCAAAGCAAACAGAGAGGCTCTGCAAGAAGGAGCGCCCGTTCGCATCGTTGGCGCAATGAGTTCACAGCACGGAAAGAGCTATTTGCTGGCTCGGGAGTTGACCGTTGGCAACCGCACTATCACGGTGCGCAGCGAACACGGATTGCTCGCGCCTATGCCCACAGGACGCCGCGCGCGATCCAGAGGCGAAACGAAATCTCCGGTTGAAGTGAGTGGAGGTGCGCGATGACGTTACGTAAATCGATCCTTCTCTTCATTGGCCTGGGCATGATTGCATTTCTGGTGGCCTGCAGCAGTTCCAGCCACACGACGCCACCTCCGACCATAGCGATCACGGCGACGGGCGGCACCGGCCAGATGGCGGTCGTAGGTGTGGCCTTCGCCAATCCCCTGGTAGCAACGGTAACGACAAACGGCACGGCGTCCGGCGCTCCGAGCGTAACGTTCACGGCTCCGGCAGCGACCAACGGCACGTTCGCCTCGACGGGAACGAACACGGAAACGGATACCGCCGTGGCCGGCGTGGCTACCTCATCGGTGTTTACGGCGGGTACGGCCGCCGGCACCTATAACGTGACGGCAACCACCACGGGCGCGACGACGCCAGCCACATTCGCCCTTACCAATACGGCCGGAGCCGTGGCCGCCCTCGCGGTTTCAAGTGGAAATAACCAAAGTGCAACCGTTAGCGCGGCATTCGCCAGCCCGCTGGCAGCGCAGGTTACGGACGGCGATGGCAATCCCGTAGCAACCGCGGGCATCTCGGTGACGTTCACGGCGAACACCGGAGCGACCGGCGCGACAGCCGGGTTCTCGGGTGGGACAAACACAGACACCGAGTTGACAGACGTGAACGGCGTGGCCACCACCACGCAAACGCTCACAGCAAACGCTACCTCTGGCGCGTTCACTGTCACAGCCTCGTCGGGCGCGTTGACTTCGGCCAATTTCAGCCTGACTAACAACGCCGTGGTCGCAACCCTGGGCAATGGCAACTATGCGTTCATTCTGAGCGGCATCGACATCGACGATTACAGCTTCTTCTTTGTCAATGGCGTGTTCACGGTCTCCGGAGGCGTGATCACCGGCGGCGAGCAGGATTACGTCGACTCCAACAACTACTCCAACAGCCAAACTCTTGGAGGGCAGGACCTGATCAATCCGACCGGCAGCAGCATCTCTGTTACCGCCGACGGCAACCTGCAGATCGTTCTCACCACCTGCTTGGGGTCGACCTGCACCTCAACCGATAGCGTTGTGGGCGTGGGCGGCGTTGAAACCATCAATGCCACACTGCGTCCGAGCAATCCCAACCGCGCCGTAATCGCCGAGTTCGACGCTTCAGGGTCAGCTACCGGGGAAATGCGGCTGCAAGACCCAACGGCCGCGGCCGCTACACCGTCTCTCGGATACGCCTTCCAGGTCTCCGGCTTTGATGGGGGCGAAGAGAGCGCCACTGGCAACCTCAACATCCTGAATATGGGCGGCATCATCAACGTCGATGGCGCGGGCACCATTTCAGGATCAGGAAGCATTTTCGATGCTAACGACAACAGTTCCGGCACGCTGTTCCAGGGCGAAACCCTCCAGGCCAGCACCGGTACGGTTTCGGCTCCGGATGCGTTCGGCCGGGTTGTTTTCTCCATCACTCCAACCGATACGACAGACTTCCCGCAGATCAGTTGGGTCGGCTACATCGCCGATTCCAGCCGCATGTACCTGGTGGAAACCGCCGACTCTTATTTTGGAACCACCGGCGGTATCGCCTACAGCCAGGGAGCCTTCACGGGAACGTTTAGCAGCGCATCCATCTCAACTGGCACCTACGGATTTGTGGGGACGGGCTTCGATGCCAATGGCGCCCTGCAAGCCGTGTCTGCCGTCACCTTCACCAGTTTGGGCACGGTGACCGGGTTCTTGGACTTCAACGATCTGTCCGGGTCGGAACCTGCAAGTCCTGATGCAGTCACCGCTCCGTCTTACACCGTTGATTCGACGGGCCGGGTCACTTTCACCCTTACCGATGCCTTCGCGAATAGCAACACCGTGCAACTCTACCTCAATGGCAACGGCCAAGTAGTGGGCGTCACCATGGATACCCTGGACAACTTGGGCTCAAACCTTGGCGGCCAAATCAGCCCTCCATTCTCGGATGCCAATTTCACCGGGAATTACGCGACGGTTGCCTGGGGTTGGGATTTCAATGAATTTGGCCCGTTCGGCGCCGTGGGCGTGTCCGCGGCCACCGGAGTCGGAGACACCTTCTCCGGATTCGCCGACATTAACCACTTCACCGCAGGCCTTCCAACCCCGACAACCGCCACCGCTACAAATGCGACAGTGTCGGGCAGCTACACTACGTCCGCCAACAGCGGCATCTTCACCAGCTTCGTCACCGGGCTGGATGCCGACAGCGGCTTCACCAACACCGACAAGTTCAATTTCTACCAGGTGGATCCGAACGGAACCACCGTGGGGATTGAAACCGATTCCAACCAGTTGACCCTCATCCTGTTCCAGCCGTAGCACGAGGAAAACTGATTTCACTCAGTGGCGCACTTCGGTGCGCCACTTTTTTTTGCTGCCGTGCGCGCTGCCGCTCCTCCGGTAAATTCCCTAATGTGAATCCGACAAGAAAAATCAGCCCGCAGCCTTGACTCTGTGCGCTACCGTACTATCATGAAAGTAACGCTCCTCCCTAGGAAGGGGATAATCCACAACAATTCTGTAACTGAAATGGAGGAATCCCCATGAAACTGAATGACAGCATTTCAACCTACGACGTTGCCGAGGCTCTACAGGGCGAGACCGGCAAATTTGAAGTAACCAGCCCTACCGGAGAGCGCTACTTCGTTACGTGCCAGCCTGGACACTCCATTGTGAGTCTGGAGTGGGCCGGATCTGAGCCGAACCTGCAACCCTTCCTCGTGCGCAAAGTAGCACAGCCCATCACGACAGAGGGTCGCTCCAAGAGATCCGCGGCTGCCTAGTTTTTCGGCAACCCAAATAACAAGCCCGGCCCCGATCAGGCCGGGCTTTTAATTTGTCCGCGCGTTGATTCTATTTCGATTTCAATCCTTGAAAAGCCGCACTACTCTTCAATCGCTCAGGAAATTCTTTTTCATAGTCCGCCAGCCCAGGACAGAGGAAGTGATGCGCCCTCGAGAACCCAAAAGACTTCATCTCGGTCATGGCCTCGTCGGCAGTCCATCCTTCTTCAGCCATGCGGTAAGCAGCAACCATCATGCCGGTGCGGTCATCGCCCAACCGGCAATGCACAAAAACTTTCTTGCCTTTGTTCTCACGCAACAGCTTGAGAAAAGTTGCGAACACTTCGTCATGCGGCCACGGACAGTGCCACGGAATCGCCACATACTCCATTCCCAGCGACTGCGCCTTCTTTTCTTCAGCGGTATCATGGGCATGAGTATCCACCACGATCTTCACTCCCATCTTAGCCAAAGCCTTAAGGCCAGCATCGTTCAGCAGGCCTCCGCGGTAAAGCGTGGGAGTGACCTCGCCAAAGTTCGGTACACCTTTTTCCTGCAACCGGCGGCCAATGGCGCGCACCGCCGGCGTCTGCGCCTCCTCTTTAGTCGCTCCCGGCGTGGTCTGCGCCGCCGCGCCTCCAAGTAGAGTGACGGCAAACAGCAAGACGAAAGAGCGAATACCGGAGGCGCGGAATAAGAACGTCATAAGGTCGGCGCAGGTCTCGTAACTAGATCATAAATGATGCTGCGGAATGACGGCTTGTCAGCGAATTGTTCCCCGTCCTGATATGCTTTGCTGCGGTGAACAGGAATGTTGGTGGCTCGAAAGAAACATCCCAAGAAAGTATTGCAAGGCAAGATCGCCCTGGTTGCCGGCGCCACGCGCGGCGCCGGACGCGGCATTGCCGTCGCACTGGGCGAGGCAGGTGCGACAGTTTACTGCACCGGCCGCAGCTCAAGAAAGCTTTCAAGGCCCAGTTCGGCCCGTCCCGAAACCATCGAAGAGACCGCGGAACTGGTCACCGCAGCCGGCGGCCACGGCATTGCCGTCAGAGTGGACCACACTGATCCAGCGCAAGTGAAAAAGTTGTTTGCCAAAATCAAACGCCGCCACAAGGGACTCGACATTCTAGTCAACGATGTCTGGGGCGGCGACGCGCTCACCGAATTCGGCAAGCCATTCTGGACCACCAACCTCGACAACGGTCTCGCCATGCTGAAGCAGGCCATCCATTCGCACATCATCACTTCGCACTACGCCGTGCCGTTGATGCTCGGCCGCGGCCGCGGAATTATTTTCGAAATCACCGATGGCGACGCTTTCTACTACCGCGGCAACCTCTTCTATGACTTGGTGAAGATTTCCGTAATCCGCCTGGCCTTCGCCATGGCCCGCGAGTTGCGCAAACGCGACGTAGTTTCCGTGGCCCTGACTCCCGGCTTCCTGCGCTCGGAAAGAGTGCTCGAGCATTTCGGAGTCACCGAAGCCAACTGGAAGCAAGCAGGGAAGCGCAGTATCAACGAAAACAGCCCCGACCAGAACGACGCTCCCGCAGACTTCATGGTCTCCGAATCGCCGAGATACATCGGCCGCGCAGTGGTGGCGCTGGCCGCAGATCCCAAAATAAAAAGCAAGACCGGACGCGTCTTCAGTTCCTGGGGCCTCGGCCGCGAATACGGATTCACCGACCTCGACGGCACCCGTCCCGACTGGGGCCGCTATGCCCGAAAGAAGTACGGCAAATACAAAATCTGCGATGACCAGTTTTATTCCTACTGGGTTCCTGGTTTAGTCGAGCTGATCTTTCCGGATTGGTTTTGAGTTCGCCCTCCCTCATTTCCCCGTCATAATGCCCCAAGCCTCCCGATACTTCTCGAACATAGCTCCCTTCTTGCTCCCATCCGGATAAAACCACAAATTCTTCCGCGGAGTGAACGCCCGAACCGGCACCACATACCAGATATCCCGCGACACAATGTACCCAATCAGCACATCAATGTCTTTCGGCGTAAGCCCAACAATCTTCCGCCCCACATAAACCGACGCATGCACCGCATATCCCCTAGCCCCAAACCGATACTCCGTCGACCTCACCTGCACCCTCCACAACTTCTGATTCACGTCGCAAATAAAATCGTACCGGTAGCTGTCTCCCCAGGGCTTCGAAACAATCATCCCCATCCCCATAGCTTTCCGCAAAAAATCCAGCTCCGAAAGCTCCCCCATCCGCTTAGGCGGAAGCCCCCTCTCGATCCGAAGCGATGGCCGAATGATCGTCTGCTCCGGAGCCGCACCACCTACCAAATGTTTGTCATCCCCAAGGCCGCGTCCTCTTAAATTCTTGTCATCCCGAAGGCCGCGTTCTTTGCGGCCTGAGGGATCCCTATCCTCACCACTGCTCTTGGCAGACTTCTCGCCCGCCCCGCGCCTCCTCGACCTCCTCCCCCCGCCAGATCGATACCCCTCATCCGCCACCGCCATCAAATCCCCAATCAACACACTCATCACCAGTCACCCATGTCCTCTCCGACCTATTCCAAGGTTTGTCATCCCAACTCCAACGTTGTCATCCCGAGCCTCAACGTTGTCATCCCGAACGAAGTGAGGGACCTTGGTTTTCGCCGCCACTGCGGCAAATCCCGCACCTACTTCCAGTATCCCCCTCCCAAATTGGGAAGCAAGGTTATCTGAACATTGCAGAAAATAAACCTGTGGAAATCTTTTTAGTCGCTGGATTGCCCGTGAAAAAGTCCGGGAAGGGCACGAGTTCCACCCGTGCCGTAAAAGCCTTTCCCAAAGCGGCACACCGCCGTCAGAAAATGGGCTCGGGAAGGGCCCGACTTCAGTCGGGCCGTATTAGTCTGCGTAAGAGAGCGGCTTCAGCCGCTGAGGTGTGCTCTTGAAGCCGACTCGCGATCTCAAACCGCACGGAACATATTTCGTGACCTTCTCAACATGGCAACGACGCAGGCTCTTCGTCGTTGAATCCTACGCACGATTGTTCCTGAAAACTCTCTACAGCTATCGCCGCCAGGGACGATTCGAACTGCACGCTTTCGTCCTCATGCCCGAACACGCACACCTGTTGCTGACCGCAGCGCCCGGCGTCACGCTAGAGCGCTCAATCCAATTCATCAAAGGCGGCTACTCCCACGCGATGGGAGGCGAACTAGGAAGAAAGGGCGAAGTATGGCAGCGCGGATTCACAGATCACCGCATCCGCGACGCCGTAGATTTTGACGGGCATTGCAACTACATCCACGAGAATCCCGTGAAGCGCGGCCTAGTCGAATGCGCTTCAGAGTATCGCTACTGCTCAGCGTACCCAGGATTCAAACTAGACAGCTGGCCCTCAGCGGCTAAAGCCGCGTGACGTATAACGCCCTTACGGCACGACTGAAAGTCGTGCCCTTCCCGAGCGTGGTCGTGGCAAGTGTCGCCAAAGTTAGAAACCATAGGCTCGGGAAGGGCACAAGTTAACTCGTGCCGTAAAAGCCAGAAAAAGGGAACCCGACTTCAGCCGCTGAGGCAAGCCGAGAACAGCCCATGCCGAAGCGCGAACCCGAAGGCCCGCCAAGCTCGGGAAGGGCACGAGTTGACTCGTGCCGTATCAGCCCGCAAAAAGGGAACCACGGCTTCAGCCGCTGAGGTAAAACGTGAACGACCCACGCAGAACCGCGAACGCGACGGCCCGCTAAGCTCGGGAAGGGCACGAGTTTCACTCGTGCCGTAAAGAGCCTTAAGACTAGAACTTGGCTTAGCCCGCTAGCGTCCCGCGGGAATACGCTGTTTCAGCAGGGCCAGAACTCTAATCAACTCTTCTTTGTCGAGTGCCCGCTTCGGGACGATATTGAAACAAGCCGGCGAAGTGTAAACAAGAATGTGGTTCTTGCCCTCGACCGAGCGAACATAATTTTTCCACTCGACATCGCTCGAACCGCCATTCCAGCGCCAGTGCGCGCCTATGTCATCAAAAAGCACGGTCCGCGGGCCGCGAGCTCCTGGCTGCTTCAGGAATTGCCTGCGGGCGCTCCACCACAACGGTCCTCCTGCCAAAATTACAAACCACATCGCGACAACGAGGAAAAATGGCAGAAGAGTTTTTGTGTTCCCAGTACGTATCGAGCCGAAAAGAACAAGAGCGGACGCTACGATTAAGATCCAGGCAATAGTCCACCGGATCCACCTCATTACAGGGCGTCGATTCCGGTGAGCCGCGAACGACTCCGTGAAGTCTTTCTGGGATAGTTCGTACGTGATCTCCATGGCGGATCATTCTGCCAAAAGGTAAGCCTCCGACACAATGGTAAACAAAAAAAGGCCCCACTCTCCCGAGCAGGGCCTTTGACTTTAGTGACGGCTGAAAGCTGATAGCTGACAGCTGCCTCTTAGTACATGCCTTCCATGCCGCCGCCGCCGTGTCCGCCGCCGCCCATGGGAGCTTCCTTCTTTTCGGGAATCTCCGCCACGAGCGCTTCGGTGGTGAGCATCAACGACGCGATCGAGCCGGCGTTGGTGAGTGCGGTGCGCACCACCTTCGTGGGATCGAGCACGCCTGCCTTGACCAGGTCTTCATACTCGTTGGTCAGGGCGTTGAAGCCGTAGTTGCTGTCCTTGTTGTCGAGCACCTTGCCGAGGACGACTGCGCCTTCTTCGCCGGCGTTCTCGACGATCTGACGCATGGGCTCTTGCAGGGCGCGCTTCACGATGTTGACACCGATCTGCTCATCGCCTTCGAGCTTCAGCTTGTCGAGAGCCGCGACGCAACGTGCCAGTGCCACTCCGCCGCCGGGGACAATGCCTTCTTCCACGGCTGCGCGAGTTGCATGCATGGCGTCTTCGACGCGGGCTTTCTTCTCTTTCATTTCGGTCTCGGTTGCGGCGCCGACTTTGATTACGGCTACGCCCCCGACCAGCTTGGCCAACCGCTCCTGCAACTTCTCGCGGTCGTAGTCGCTGGTGGTCTTGTCGATCTGGCTGCGAATTTCTTTCACGCGGCCTTCGATCTCCGAGTGCTTGCCCTTGCCTTCGACCAGCGTGGTGTTGTCCTTGTCGATGGTGAGCTTTTTGACCTGGCCGAGATCGCTGATCTGCACGTTCTCCAGCTTGATGCCGAGATCTTCCGTGATGGCCTTGCCACCCGTGAGGATCGCGATATCCTGCAACATAGCCTTGCGGCGATCGCCGAAGCCGGGAGCCTTAACGGCCGCGACTTGCAGCGTCCCACGCAGCTTGTTGACGACGAGCGTAGCGAGCGCCTCGCCCTCAACATCTTCGGCGATGATGAGCAACGGCTTGCCGCTCTTGGCAATCTGCTCCAGCAAGGGCAGAAGATCCTTCATGGAGCTGATCTTCTTCTCGTTGATCAGAATGTAAGCATTCTCAAGAGCAACTTCCATCCGCTCAGGATCAGTAACGAAGTACGGAGAGAGATATCCGCGGTCGAACTGCATGCCTTCGACCACCTCCAACTGCGTCTCGAGCGTCTTCGACTCTTCAACGGTGATGACACCATCCTTGCCGACCTTCTTCATAGCTTCGGCAATAATGTGTCCAATAGTGTCATCATTGTTCGCCGAAATTGTGCCGACTTGGGCTATCATCTCGCCGGAGACGGGCTTGGAGAACTTGTCTAGTTCGCCTTTGGCTCGCTCGCCGGTTTTCTTGTCGAAGGCTCCGCAGACCAGGGCTACGGCTTTCTCGATGCCGCGCTTCATGGCCATTGGGTTGGCTCCGGCGGCAACCGTCTTTACGCCTTCGCGGTAGATTGCTTGGGCAAGGACTGTTGCGGTGGTGGTGCCGTCGCCGGCTACGTCGGAGGTTTTGCTGGCTACTTCGCGAACCATTTGAGCGCCCATGTTTTCGAGGCCGTCCTTTAGTTCGATTTCTTTGGCTACGGTTACGCCGTCTTTGGTGATGGTTGGCGAACCGAATTTCTTTTCGATTACTACGTTGCGGCCTTTGGGGCCGAGGGTGACTTTGACTGCGTCGGCTAGAAGGTTGACGCCGCGCAGGATTGCCTGGCGGGACTCTTCTCCGTGTACGATTTGTTTTGCCATTTGCTTTTCTCCTTCAGATGATTAGATCTTTAACCACTAAGGGCACGAAGGTTCACTAAGGAAACCTTTGGCCCGATGATTCTGCTACGTCGCACGCTACGCTTCTACGACTCTTAGCGGCGTGCGCCTGCGGTTTCCTTCTTGCTCGATGTAGTGCTGTTCGAGGCTCCGGTTAGGACGCCGAGGACTTCTTCTTCTTTCATGATGATGAAGTCTTCGCCGTCGATCTTGATCTCGGTGCCGGAATACTTGCCGAACAGGATGCGGTCGCCTTCTTTGACGGCCAAGGGGAAGGTTTTGCCTTCGTCGTTGGTGCGGCCTTTGCCGGTGGAGATGACTTCGCCTTCCTGCGGCTTGTCTTTGGCGCTATCGGGGATGATGATGCCGCCCCGGGTGGTGGATGCTTCTTCGACTCGACGGACCAGAATGCGGTCGTGGAGTGGGCTGAATTTTGCCATGGGTGTGACTCCTTTCAAGGTTGGATCGTTAAGGTTGACGTTCGTAAGCCTATGAATTGTTAAGGGTTAGGGAGTGCTGTTAGCAGTCTCGCCTATCGAGTGCTAATTATAAGGAGGGAAGGGAGGGGTTGTCAAGGGGCTGGTGGTCAGTTTCAGGTTCGTGCAGAAAGAATAATGGGGAACGTCCGGGTGTCCCCGGTTTCTGGTCCGGGGTACCGCGTCCCGGTGTTTCGTCCGCCAACTACGCCGGTTTTACCTTGCATGCGTCGACGGACGAGGTGGCGGTATTCTTTGCGGCCACAGATCACGGGAAGTCAAGGACCGACCTTACTGGTAAAGACGTTGAGCTGCGTGACAAGGGTGACCGTCCCGCGGCGGTTACGGGATTCCGCAGCGAGTCTGAGTTGCCGTTGCGACTCGGTCTGGTCATCGACACCAGCGCATCCGTGAAGGAGCGATTCAAGTTCGAGCAGGAAGCAGCCACCAAATTCATGGAGAAGGTGGTGACCGGGCCGGATGATCTAGCTTTCGTGATCGGCTTCGCCAACTCGGTTCTGCTGGTGCAGGATTTCACCGACGACCAGAAGCTGATTTCCCACGCAGTGGGGCAACTGGTGCCTTCCGGAGGGACTGCCCTGTGGGATGCCGTGGCCTTCGCTGCCGATAAGCTGGCGCACCGCCGAGAAGCGCAGCCGGTGGCCAGAGTGCTAGTGGTGATCAGCGACGGCGAGGATAATTCCAGCAGCGGCACGCTGCAACAAGCGATCAGCCGCGCACAACGCGGCGAAGTGGCGATCTACGCCGTGAGCACACGGGAAGCCATCGCTAGTCCTGAGAATGATCGTTTGGTGGGCGAACACGCTTTGACTACCTTGGCCGAACTTACCGGCGGAACTGATTTCTCGCCGGGGTCGGTGCGCCGTCTGGATAGCGGTCTCGTCAAACTGGAGCAGGTCATTCGCAGCCGCTATCTGATCTCCTACAAACCCGCAGCCTTCAAACGCGATGGGCAATACCATGCGATCGATATCCAGGTGGAAAAAGACGGCCACAAACTGCGCGTGTATGCCCGTAAAGGCTGCTTCGCGAAAGTGGCTTCAGCAGGGGCGGGCAATTTTTGAGAGCGCCGTCTGGGGCGGCGTCGTTTTCCCAACATCACAGCCAGGTCAAATGCGCCGGACCGGTGGTGTGCCCGACTTGGTGTTACTTCAGGGGCTGAAGCCCGGATTCTTTTATCACTTCTAACGGCACGACTGAAGTCGTGCCCTTCCTGAGTGCCCCCCCAGTTCGGGTCTTCCGAGTTCGTGTCTTCCGAATCAGGGCCTTCCGGACCCCGCGCCCTTCCCGAGGGCCGAAGGTTCGCAGCCTGGCGCCGAGTACAGGAAACCAGCGGCGCCGGTAGGGGAACTGCCTGATGGAAAGGCGGTTTGGTTCGGGGTAAAAACCATCAAGCTTGGGATGAGCCCGCCGCTTCGGGAAACCTTCCTTTGCCAGTCCAGAATAAGGAGTCATTCCGTATGCAAGCCACTCTGCGTCAAATTGTGGCCAGCAAAGCGTCCACCTTGCGGCGCCCCCTCGCCTTAGTAGCGGGGCTGGTTGCCGTTCTTGTGATGTCCAACCTGGGTTGGGCGGATTCGTGCACAACCCTTAACTTAGGCAAGACACCGATCACCTGCACGATCCCGGAGCAGACCCCGGAGATATCGCTGACCAGCACCCTTACCGGTCTCAGTTTCACGGCGCAGGCGCAGGGCATGGTGCTGATTTATGACGATGCCAACCATACGCTGTTGAGTGATATTGTCACGTTCACCAATGTAGGGGGCGTGGCGACTGTGAGTTTTGTGTCCGACACAGATGGGATTCCGCTCTCGGCGCAGGGATTGCCTGTTCTTGGATCGTTCACCGAGAGCAGTAAGGCGATCACCCTTTCGCTGGCGCTGACGAACGGCCAGTTTGTCAACGCCAAAATCTGTAGCGACGTGGAAAGCCCTAGCTGCCTTGGCGCGAGCGATTCGATTACGTTGTCCACCGGCAGCAGCACCGTTCCTGAGCCGGGATCGCTGATCCTGCTGGGTACGGGATTGGTCGGGACAGGCGGATTGAGGTTTACGGCGTTGGGACGGCGTCTGCTGAAACGGTGGCAGGGTTAGTCGACGGGCCTTCTGGGGAGGGTCTCATCCCCTGCCACGCTGGGGGGAGCTTCGCGGCGCGGAGCTCCCTTTTTTTGACACTTCCTCGGGCTCGACGGCCCACGTTCAGCCTTGCAAAAAGCGCGCGGGTGGGGCAACCTCATAGACCATGACGCGAACGCATGGCTGGCGCAAGGGTTTTCTCGCTTTTTCCTTCGCTGTTTTCTCCTTAGTCATTCTAGCCGCTGGTTTAGGGTTTGGGCAGGCGGAGCTTGGTCCCGAAGAGGGTGGGCACGAGGTGCAGGTTTGGGCTGGGGGGGGGCATTCGGTGGCGGGGGGGACTTCGCGGACTGGGATCTTTGATATGGGGCTGCGGTATGGGTGGGTGATTACCGGGGCGCATCTGCCGGGGATTTTGCGGGGACGGTTTGAGTATGCGGTGGATGCGGAGCCGGCTTATTTGATTTTTCAGCCGGCGAATACGGCTTATGGGGTGGGATTCAATCCGCTGGGGCTGAAGTGGAATTTTGAGCGGCGAGGGAGGCTGTCTCCTTATTTTGAGTTAAGTGGGGGGACTCTGTTCAGCAGTCACAATGTCCCGACGGGTACGAATGCGGTGAACTTTACTTCGGCGGCGGCTTTGGGGACGCATGTGCTGGGGGCGAAATATAACTGGAGTGTGGAGTTGCAGTATTTGCATATTTCGAATGCGGGGCTGGCGGTGCCGAATCCGGGGATTAATACGGTGCAGGTCCGAGTGGGGGTGGGGAGATTTTGGAGGAAGTAGGGTCTCCATGGAGAGCGGAGCCACCACCCTTCGGCTTCGCTCAGGGCAGGCTCCGGCACGGAGACCCGGAGAAAACAAGTCCTGGCGGTTCGGAACTGGTGGTCGGCGCTTTGCGGCGTCCGCGCAGGAAGCCTTGATTGGATTCAAAAGCAAAGGCCCCACTTCTCGCAAAAGACGCGAGAAATGGGGCACCCAGAGCGTGGCTGGCCCTGCTTTGATTGGAAACCGTGCGCCTCGGGTGAAGTCGTGAGGTTAGCCGGTGACGGTCACAGTCTTGGTGGCTTGCTGCGGCGTACAGCAACTCACGACGTACTCGTAGACGTTCTGACCGGGACTTGTGTTCAGTCCGTGCGCTATGAGGATAACGGGATTCGCAGGGTTGGGGATATGAATATCCGGCCCCCAGTTGAACGGCCACGTCGTATTGCCCTTACTGATGGTGCAGGGTCCGGGGACGCCGGTGAAGTTGACTTGCTGTCCCATAAGAGCGTCGGCGATATCGGTGCAGATACCGACATTGATTGGGGGTGGCGGTGTATTCTGCCCTCTCTTGACTTGACTGCTCCTGGTTTTAATACCCTTGCTTTTAATGCTCTTGCTTTTAATGCTCTTGCCCTTGGTGCTCTTGCCCCTAGTGGTCTTGCCCTTAGTGGTCTTGCGCTTAGTGCTCTTGCGTTTAGTGCTCTTGCCCTTGCTGCTCTTGCCTTTGCCGCTTTTGCTTTTTGCCATACTTTTCCTCTCCTAAGTTTTTAGTTTCTTGTTTTCCGGCCGGGACGAAAGTCCTATTCGCGTGCGGAGCGCTTTTAGCGGCTGTACCCTGGGCCCTTCCCCAACGGAATCTTGCCGGGGAGTTACTTAGACTTCATCAACTGCTGGAAACTCGGATTGCTGGCCAGGTTGGCGAACTCAGGATCGCTCAGAATCTTATCTTTTGTGTAGCCAGCCTGTACAGCCTTGCCTAGCCATTCGATGGCCAGGCCGGTGTCGCCCAACTGGTTATACACCCCCGCGGCGTCGATCAGTATCCCTTTATCGTTATGCCCGTGCTGCAGTGCCTGACCCAGATATAGGAGAGCCTTCTTGCGATCCCCAAGCATGGAATAATAACCCGCCACGGTGCTGAGCAAATCCGCATCACGAGGATTGACCTTTAATTCCTCCAGAGCGAGTTCGGCAGCCTTGCGATTCGGCACCATCGACTCATCTTTCTTGCCGCCGTAATAGAGGGCTGCGCCTAAATTGCCCCAAGTGACCTGCTGCTGGGGGTCCAGCTTGATAGCCTCCTGGTAGGCTTTGGCTGCGTCGTCAAACCTCCTCAAACCAAAGTACGTTGCCCCCAAGTTGACGTATCCGGGATAGCTGGGCCGGATTGCGATGGATTTTTGCAGGGGATCGATTGCCTTCTCGAACTGCCCGATTTCATCGTAAATGGAGCCAACGTTCACATAGGTTCCATACCATTCGGGGGCGATCTGGATTACCCTGGCGTACATTTGCAGCGCCTTTTCGTACTCATCGCGCCGTTTGTAGAAGGTGCCGAACATGTTGTAGCTGTAGCGGCTGTTGGGATGGGCCTGGATGGCTAGTTGGTAGGCCTTCTCGGCTTCGGTGATCTTGCCTTCGTGTTCGTAGGCCAGGGCCAGGCCGATGGCGGCGTCTTCGTTGGTGGGTTCGAGACCAAGAGCCAACTGAAATTCAGCGGCGGCTTCGGGGGCGTGACCGGTGCCATCGCCGATGAGGCCGAGGCAGACGTGGCCGGCCGCGCCGGCGTTGCCGAGCCTGACGGCGTCATTGCAATCGCTCTGCGCCGGTGCGATCCATTGCTTCTGCTTAGTGTCGGAATACTTGAGCCAATTGCTTTCGCCGAGAACGGCCTTGGCCATGCCGAAGTTGGGATCGAGCTTAAGCGCTGCGCGGGCCATCAAGGCAGCGTTATCGAGGTTCTCGGCCTTGCTGTGATCGAGCAGGTAGCCCTGGGCTTGCAGGTAGTACTCGTAGGCCTCAGCCTTATCGGTGCCATGATATTTCAGGGCGGCTTCTTCTTCCGGGCGCAGCTGTAGTTGGAGGGATTTGACTGCACCGTCGGCGATTACCTGTTCCACAGAGAAAGCGTCTGTGGTGGGAACCGTGAGGGAGCCGGAGCCAACTGGCTTGCCGGTTTGCGTGCTGAGCACCGAATAGGTGACTTTGATGATCTCAGGGGACTGAGGCTCGATAGTAAGTGCGAGGCCGAGGTTGGCGCCGAACATACGAGCGGCGTCAGGAAGGGTGGAGATTTTCTTTTCCTGCAGGTTGCCGGGCGGAACAACTTCGAAGGCGCGGTCCTCGGTGAGCTTGCCGAGTTTGGCGGCGATGCTTTCCACCAAGCCGTCGCCCAAGGCTGCAATCTTGGGATCAGCATTGGCGGCTGCGGTGAAGGGAAGAACGGCCAGGATCTTGGTTTGGGGTAATCCTCCGGCCGAGGATGGGGCAGCGTTGATGGCGGTGGAAGAGCGGAACAACTGGCGTACGGGACGGTAGGCGAGAAGTCCGGCTACAACGACTAAGACAATCGCCAGTGCGGCGAGAGCGCGATACTGCTGGTAGGCGCCCGCCAACGGTGCGCGCTTCGGCTTTCCGCCTTCCTGCACGCGGCGCAAGTCTTCCAGGAGCGCGGCGGCGTTGGCGTAGCGCGCGTCCGGATTCTTGGCGATGGCACGGGAGACTACACCAGCGAGGGGGCCGGGAACGTTTTTGAGCGGGGGCGGCTCTACGTGGACGATGCGGGCCACGGTGGTGGCGAGGCTGTCGCTTTGGAAAGGCTGGTCACCGCCGAGCATTTCATAGAAGACGAGACCGATGGAGAACAGGTCGGAACGTCCGTCGTCGCGCTGCTGGAGGAGGACTTCGGGGGCCATGTAGGCGGGAGTGCCGCCGGTGGCAGTCATGGTCTGCATGCTTTTGGTGGCGTCATCGGGACTGGCGGCGCTCCAGGCGCGGCGGGCGACGCCGAAGTCCAGGATCTTCACCCGGTTGCCGGGGGTGAGCATGATGTTTTCGGGTTTGATGTCGCCGTGGATGATCCCTTTCTCGTGGGCGGCCTGGAGTCCCTCGCAGCACTGGGTTGCGATGGTGAAAAATTCCTCGCGAGAGATCGGTTGCTTGAGGCGGCGGCGCAGGGTCTCGCCTTCGATGTACTCCATGACCAGCCAGAGTTCGCCGGCGTGTTCGACCACGTCGTAGATGGCGCCGAGGTTGGGGTGATTCAGAGCGGAGGCGCGCTGGGCTTCTTTGAGCAGGCGTTTTCGGTCGGCGTCAGAGGAGTTGGCCTGGGGCGCCATGCGTTTGATGGCGACAAAACGCTTGAGCGTGGTGTCTTCCGCGCCGTAGACCTGTCCCATGCCGCCGGCGCCGAGGCGCTTGGAGATGGCGAAGCGGCCGACCGTTGTGCCGGCCAGGGCATCCGCGGCAGGGTCCGCAGGAGCTGCCGCAGGGGGCGTCTTGATCAGATCTGCCATTGACTATGTGCGCGCCAAATGCGGCCATTCTAATCTTAGTTGCGGGGATTGCCAAAGCGAAAGTGCAAAGGCGTTGACCACTAAGGGCACTAAGGTTCACTAAGGAAATCCTTGGGCGCTTGCCTGGATTCGTGCGTCCCGGATATGCTTCTCACCTATGTCTACGCTGGTCGAGTGCGTACCGAATTTTTCGGAGGGGCGCAACAAGGCTAAGGTTGACGCCATTGTTGCGGCAATGAAGGTGGATGGAGTTTACCTGCTGGACCGCGAAAGCGATTCCGATCACAACCGTAGTGTGATCACTTTGGTGGGGGAGCGGGAGGCGATTCAGGAGGCGGCGATTCGTGGCGTGGGGAAGGCTGCGGAGCTAATTGATCTGAATGTGCATAAAGGGGTGCATCCGCGGATGGGGGCGGCGGATGTGGTGCCGTTTATTCCGATTGATGGCGTGACGATTGAAGATTGTGTAGCGATGGCGCGGCATGTGGGAGCGGAGATTTGGAAGCGGTATCAGATTCCGGTTTATTTGTACGAAGCGGCGGCGGCGACGCCGGAGCGGCAGAATCTGGAGAACATCAGACGGGGTCAGTTTGAAGGGATACGGGCGGAGATTGCTACGAACGCGGCGCGGAAGCCGGATTTTGGCGAGGCGCGGGTGCATCCGACGGCGGGTGCTACGGTGGTGGGGGCGCGGAAGTTTCTGATTGCTTATAACGTGTTCTTGAACACTCCGGATGTAGAGATCGCGAAGAAAGTGGCGAAGGCGGTGCGGTTTTCGAATGGCGGGATGCGGTTCGTGAAGGGTGCGGGATTTCTGGTGCGCGGGCTGGCACAGGTTTCGATGAATCTTACGGATTTTGAGCAGACTCCGGTGCATCGCGTGTTTGAAATGGTGAAGCGCGAGGCGGCACGGTATGGAGTGGTGCCGGTGTCGAGCGAGATTGTGGGACTGATTCCGAAGAAGGCGCTGGAGGCGACTGCGGAGTGGTTTTTGCAGATGGAGAATTTTGATTCATCTTTGATTTTGGAGAACCGGCTGACGGCGGTGATGAGCGGGAAGGTGGCGGTTGGGGGATTGCGAGCCGGGGTCGAGCCGTTTATTGAACAGTTGGCTGCGCCTACGGCTACACCCGGCGGCGGGAGCGCGGCGGCTGCGGCGGGGGCGATGGCTGCGGGGTTGGCGGTGATGGTGGCTTCGATGTCGCGGGGGAAGAAGGCTTATCTGCAATATGAGGCGCAACTGAGCGCTGCGATTGCGAAGCTGGGGCCGTTGCGGGAGGAGTTGAAGGCTGCTGTGGATGCGGACGCGGACGCTTACGATGCGGTGATGAAGGCTTACAAGGCAGCGAAGACTGATCCTGCGAACGGCGATGCGGTGATTGATGCCAGTTTGAAGCTGGCTACTGGAGTTCCGCTCGGGGTGGCGGAGAAGGCGCAGGAAGTCGTGCGGATCACGGAGAGCTTGTTTGCGATCAGTAATCCTAATATGAAGTCAGACTTGACTACGGCGCAGGCTCTGGCGCGGGCGGCGATTACTGGGGCGCTGGCTAACGTGGAGATCAATCTGGGGTCGCTGAAGGATCAGGGGTTTGTGGCGGGGGTGCGGAAGAGAGTGGAGAGCATCAAAGGCTGACGAGTTCGACCGTGCGCAGGGAAAGAAGACGTAGCAAGCTACGTGTCTACGACAGAATTATTTCGCTCTTGCCGAGTGGAAACTTCCGCGGCGGGGTTCGTTTTTGAAGGTTGGGAAAACTGCGCCGCTTCGCACGAGGACATCCCATCATGAGCCGCTCGGCTTGGTTATCCATCTCGATCCTGCTGCTTTGTGCCGCTGGATTTCTGCTTAGCCTGAACGGATGCGGCAGCGGCAGTCCCAAATTCACCGTTCCACCGCCCGCCGCGAAGATCCAGCATGTGGTGATTATTTTCCAGGAGAACCGGACGCCGGATAATTTGTTTCAGGGGCTGTGTGCGGCCAATGGCGGGGTGCCGGGCTGCGGAACCAATGCTGGGCAGTACGACATCGTCAGCTCGGGAATGAATTCGCAGCATCAGGTAGTTCGGCTGAGTCAGATTGATCTGGGCACGAACGGCAGCAATCCGGACAACTACGATCTGAGCCACGCGCACAAGGCCTTCACCCAGATGTGCGACTTGAACTCGTCCACCGGTGTATGTGCGATGGATGGGGCGGACCTGATAAGCGTGAGTTGTAGCACTGGAGTCACGAATTGCGCGCCGGTGAATCCGCAATTCATGTATGTGAATCCGGCGGACGTGCAGCCTTATTTCCAGATGGCGCAGCAGTACACGTTTGCCGACCACATGTTCCAAACCAACCAGGGGCCGAGTTTTCCGGCGCATCAGTTCATTATTTCAGGGACGTCGGCGCCGTCGACGCGCAGCACACTCTTTGTGGCTGAGAATGCGCAGGGCATCCCGTTCGCAGGGGGCAACACAGGCTGCACGGCGCCGGCGGCGGAGTACGTTTATCTGATCGACCCCTCGGGCAACGAGACGACGAAGCTGCAGCCTCCTTGTCCGGACCACAACACGCTGCTTGATGTTTTGGATACGGCGAATATCTCGTGGCGGTATTACACGCCTTCGGCGGGGTCGCTTTGGACTGGGCCCAACGCCATTCAACACATCTGCATGCCACAGACGGTGAGTGGCGTCTCCACCTGCACGGGGGCGGACTGGACGGGGACGAATCCGAAGGTGGTGCTGAATCAGGCGCAGGTGCTCACGGACATCGCGAACAATCAACTGCCGCAAGTGAGCTGGGTGATTCCCACCGGCGCGGAGTCTGACCACGCGCTGAGCAACGACGGTTCGGGGCCATCGTGGGTGGCTTCCGTTGTGAACGCCATCGGCGGCAGCGCCTACTGGTCGAACACGGCGATCATACTTACGTGGGACGATTGGGGAGGATGGTACGACCACGTGTCGCCGCCGATTCTTAATTCCTACGAGTACGGATTCCGGGTGCCGATGATTGTGATCTCTCCCTACGCGAAGCCGGGCTACGTCTCGAAGGTGACGCACGATTTTGGCAGCATCCTGAAGTTTACCGAGGAGACTTTTAATCTGCCGTCGCTGGGCTATGCGGACGCCTCCGCCGACGATCTTTCCGATTGCTTCAACTTTAGCCAGACGCCGCTTCAATTCCAGACCCTTGCCGCGCCGCTTGGGGCGGAGTACTTTCTGAATGACAAGCGGCCGCCTACTGATCCGGATAATGATTGAGGGGCTGGCAGCGCCGGGACCGCCGCAGAGAGAGACGTAGCAAGCTATGTCTCTACGATAGGGCACGTTGCGCTGGCTGTGCTGTCTAGTCTCCTGAGATTGCCGCTGGGGCGGGCTCAGGTCTGGTACGAGAGTCCCACCACGCTTGGAAACCTTCTCTGCTCAGTTTGAAGATTGTTCCGCGATTCTCCGAGATCACTTTCCACCAGGCAAAGCGGCCGAGCATGGGGAAATAGATTCCGCGGAAGCAGAGGCGCGCGATGAAGATGTTGATGCGGTAGCCGAGCGGCTGGTCGGAGAGCGAATCAACAGCTTGCGCGATGGCCTGAGGGCCGTAGGCATTGGCCCAACCGTACTTCACTTCGGCGTGGGCTTCGGCGATGGTCATTTTGAGGGGAGTGTGGGCCATGGCGAAGGGGATGAACTCCTGCCAGTGCTTGGGACGGGTTAGGCGTCCGGCAACTTCGAGACGCTTCAGCAGCGGAGTGCCGGGCAAGGGTGTGAGCAGGCCGAAAATCGGCAAGCCTGGTGGCCAGGTGCGAACTTGCTCGAGGGTGCGTTCGGCCGCGCCTACTGTGTCGTTGTCCATGCCGAAGATGAAAGATGTGATGGCATAGACGTTACGCTGCGCCAGGCGTTGCAGCACGGCGGCGTATTCCTCGGGCTTGTTGAAGCCTTTGTTGACGTCTTTCAAGTTGACGGGATCGATGGACTCCATGCCGATGAAGACCCACTTGCCGCCGGAAGCGGCGATGAGGTCTACGAGTTCCTGATCACGCAGGAGGTTGGCGCTGATCTGGGCGACCCAGTTGACTTGCGCACCGGCAGTGATGATGTCGCGCAGCAGGGACTTGGTACGCTTGATGTTGATGGCGAAATTGTCGTCGATAAAGAAGACGGCAATCTGGCCGCGCTCTTTTTTCGCGCGGGCCTTGAGCAGCAGGAGTTCGTTGACTACGCTTTCGTTGGTGCGGAAGCGGATGGAGTCGCCGAAGAATCCGGTGACGGTGCAGAACTCGCAGCCGTAAGGACAACCGCGTCCGGACTCGACGGGAACGATGCGGAATGTTCCCCAGCCCTCGCCGAGTTTTTGCAGCCACTTCTTGGCCGACTTGGGCACCAGATTAAACTGGCGAAGATCGATGGTGTCCCAGGGAATTACGGGATACTGCTTGAGGGAAGGTTTGAGTTCTTTGCCTGCGGCATCTACCGGGGCGTAGACATCTAGCAACTGGCCGCGCGCGGCGTCATCGACAATGCGTGGCCAGGTGTCATCGGCCTCGCCGAGAGCGACGGCGTCGGCGTGGCGGGGACCGCCATCGCGGCCGAGGGCTTCGTCGGCCATTTCCGTGACGTGAGGGCCGCCCATGACTACGGGCACGCCGGCGGCGCGAACTGCGTCTGCCATGCGGTAAGCCTTGGCGATCATGCGGGTCATGGCGCCGATTCCGACTAGATCAATCTTTTGTTCGCGGACGTAGGTGGCGATGCCGGCTTCGTCCATCGGTTGAGCGTTGCCATCGATGAGTACAACTTCGTGGCCGGGAGGGGTTAGAGACTGTAGCAGAAACATCCAGAGGTGAGGCATAAAGTTCCGCGTGACCCCGTTGTCGGGGTTGTACAGGAGGATTTTCAATATTTCCCTGATTTCTTGGCGCCCAGAAGCGAGCTGCGTGGGAGCGGGTGTTTAGTAGCAGACAGGTGCATCTTACACCTTTTACTTATGTTTGCCAGTGCAATTGTGGTGGCGATGGTGACGCCGGTTCCAAATTGGTCACGGGGCTAGCACCTTTGTTCAAGCAGGGAATTGGTGGGCTGGCTTAGAATGAAGCTATCTGGGTAACGGGAAGATCAGGTTACGCATCTAATGTGCAAGGTACAGGCGGAATCCCGTTCATTAGTATTCAGAGTATTCTAGAGAACCTTTGTGAGGACTGAGGCCGTTATGAAAACTGTGAAGGCTTGTTTAGTTTCTGTGATGCTGGTTGGGCTTTTGGCGGGCATCGCGAATGCCATGCCGCTGAATTCGTCGGCGCGCGCGGTGATTCCCGTGGATTTGCAGCAGTTGTTTTCCGTGGATTACCGGGCGCTGAAAGATTCGCCGACGGCGATGCAACTGAAGGCGCAGTTGATGCCCGATAACCTCAAGCAGTTCGAGGAAGCGCTGAAAGGTGTTGGGATCAATCCTGACAAGGATGTGGACAGCCTGGCGTTTGCGGCGTTCCGTACGGCGAAGGGCGGGACCAGGCAGGTTGGGGTGGCAGCGGGACCGTTTGCCATGAAGGCCGTATTGAAGAAGATGGCGCTGCGAAAGATTAAGCCGACGAAGTATCACACCTCGAATATTTATCCCATGGATGGCGGGATGGTAATGTGTTTTCTGGATGACAGCACGCTGCTGTTCGGGGAAATGTCGGCGGTGAAGATTGCTCTGGCTACGCGGGATGGCGAGATCCTGAGTATGGATACGAACTCGACCATGAGCGACATGATGTCGGAGGTGGATTCGGGGCCGGTGTGGAGCATCCTGGACCAACAGGGCACGCAGAACGTGATGCGCTCGGCTTTGGGCGATGCCTCGAAGATCGGCGACTACGACACCATCAAGAAACGGTTGCTCGGGTCGCGCTACACCATGAGCTTTAACAGCGGCGTGAACTTTGATCTCACGGTGGTTGCTTCCGATTCCATAAGCGCGGCCACGCTGTCTTCGTTGGTGAAGGCGGGTCTGCTTTATAAGAAGATGAGCGCCAGCGGCGCGGAGAAAGTCGCCATGGAGAATACTAGTGTCGACTCAGACGGCTCGAATGTGCAGTTCCACTTCAAGGCCAGCGACCAGCAGTTTCAGTCGTTGATGCATTCGGAGTTGTTTGCTGCGGTTTCGCACTAGGGCGACAAAACAAATCTACCACGGAGGCACTGAGACACGGAGGAAACCGGGTCTTGGTGCTTTTGTTTTTCAGGAAACATTCTTCTCCGTGTCTCCGTGGTGAGTCTACTTTGGCTTTCGGCTGGCGCGTTTTTGACGGGCCCAGCCTTCTTTGACGATCTGGCGGGAGCGGCCGATGGCTAGTGCGTCTTCGGGGACATCTTCGATGATGCATGATGCTGCGCCGACGTATGCGCCTTTGCCCACGCGCACAGGGGCGACCAGAGTGCTGTCGCTGCCGATGAAGGCGCCGTCTCCGATCAGGGTTTGGTGCTTGGCTACGCCGTCGTAGTTGCAGGTGATGGTTCCGGCGCCGATGTTTACGCCGGCGCCGATTTCGGCGTCGCCCAGATACGTTAAGTGGTTGGCCTTCGATCCCTTGCCCAGCTTGATTTTCTTGGTCTCGACAAAGTTGCCGACGTGCGCGGCTTCTCCGATGTCGCTGCCGGGGCGGAGATGGGAATAGGGGCCGAGGACGGCGCTGGGGCCGATGCGGGCTTCGTCGAGAATGCAGCCGGGACGAATGAGGACGCCGTCGCCGATTTCGGAATCGCTGATAACGGAGTAGGAGCGAATACGGCAGCCTGTGCCGATTCGCGATTTGCCGAGAATCTGGACGAAAGGCTCGATCACCGTGTCAGGAGCTATTTTGACGTCGTCATCGATGACACAGGTCGTGGGATAAAAGATGGTTACTCCATCGTCCATGAGTTGCTGGCACTTGCGCATGCGGATCTGATAGTCAATTACGGCGAGGTCGGCGCGAGTGTTGGCGCCTAGAACTTCAACCGGGGTTTCCGTTTTATAGACGACGACGCGTTCCCTGGCCTTGCGGAGGACCTCGGCCATGTCTGTTAGGTAGTACTCGCCGTGGGGGTTTGCGGTGGAGAGTCTTTCAATGTTCGAAAACAATTGCGGCACGGCGAAGACGTAGAAGCCGGCGTTGATCTCGTGAATCTTCTTTTGTGCGGGAGTGGCGGATTTCTCTTCGACAATGGCCTGGACTTCGGCGCTGCGAGGATTCTTTCGGATCACGCGGCCATAGCCGGTGGGATGGTCGAGGTCGGCGCTGAGCAGGGTCATCGCGGCTTGTTGGTCGAGGTGGAAATTGAGCAGGCGGGCGATGGTTTGGGGCGTGATCTGTGGGGCGTCGCCGTAGAGAACTATGACTTGGTCGTAGGGGGAGATCGCCTCACGGGCGACCATTAGAGCATGGCCAGTGCCGCGCTGTTCGTGCTGTAGGACAAAAGTTATCCCAGTGTGGGCGACCGTGCTGCGGACGCGGCCAGCTTCGTGGCCGATGATGGCGAAGACGTCGGCTGCCGGAACTACGCTTGTGGCCGCGGCGATGAGATGCGCTAACAGGGGTTTGCCGCCGACCTCATGCAGCACTTTAGGAAGCTGAGATTTGAGCCGCGTGCCTTTGCCGGCGGCCAGGATGGCGACGGCGACTCGGGGCGCCGTGCTGGCTTTCGACGACGGTGCGTTGGATTTCTTCATTCGTCCCCACTATACCTTGAGCCGGGGCCGGGCAAAAGAGGTCTTGCGGCTTCGATAGCAAGGCTTCTAACGCAGCGCTGAAAGCGCTGCTCCACCCATTTCCGCGCGCCGGCTAGAGGCCGAGGCCGCCATCCACTGCCAAGATCTGGCCGGTAATAAATTGCGGGGCGGTGGCGAAGAACAGGACTGCCGCGGCGACTTCGTCGCCCCTTCCATTGCGTTGCATGGGAGTTTGTTTCGCCATGCGCCGCATGAAGGCAGCGGCCGCCTTTTCGCCGAGATCGATCATGCCGGGCGCGACTGCGTTGACGGCGATTTCGGGGGCGAGGGCTTTGGCCATGACCTTGGTCAGCATGTGCAGGGCGGCTTTCGAGGAACAGTAGTGGGCGTGCGTGGGCCAGGGGCGCAGGCCGCCGAGGGAGCCCATGTGAATGATTTTGGCTTCGATCTTTTTTGAGACTGATCCGGTGCGCTTGCGGCGCATCCATTTGAGGGCTTCGCGCGAGACCAGGAAAGGGCCGCGGGTGTTGGAGGCGAAGATGTCATCCCACTGGCGCACGGTTAGGCGTTCGAAGTCGGCGGTGTTGTAGTTGCCGGCGTTGTTGACCAGGATATCGATGCGGCCGAGTTCGCGTCCGGCCTCTTTCATCATGGACTTGACGCTGGCCTCGTTGGCGACGTCGCAATGCAGGGCGAAAGCGCGTCCGCCAAAGCTGGAGAGGTCGATGACGGTTTGCTGGGCCTCGCGGGCGGAGTTGCGGAAGGTGATGGCGACATCGGCGCCGGCTTGGGCTAGGGCAAGGGCGGAGGCGCGTCCGAGACGCTTGGAGGCGCCGGTGATGAGGCAGGCTTTACCGCGCAGGGGTTTGGTGGGGTCTTGGTGCATGCGGAATTTTACCGCGAATTGTGTCCCCGGTGGATTTGGCGAAGATCGTTAAGCGAAGATCGTTGACCACGAAGGACATGAAGCTACACGAAGTATGCAGTGGAATCGGCAGTGCAGGAAGGGCTACAATTCCGTCGTGCTGGAGTCCCGCCAAGTGGTGATTTATTCGCGCAAGGGCTGTCACCTTTGCGAGTTGGTCAAGGAGAGTTTGACGAAGCTCTCGCGCCGCGGTGGTTTCACCTGGCACGAAGTGGATGTAGATAGCGACAGCGAACTGCGGCGGCAGTTCAACGACGAAGTACCGGTGGTGTTCATCGATGGACGCAAGGCCTTCAAGTACAGGATGGATGAGCGAGAGTTTCTGAGGAAGCTGGCGAGCTAGCGCCTTTCGCCTACCTCTCTGAGCTGTCTACTCTGTGACACACACGTGTTCCTCCTGACACGGTCGTCCTGGCCGAATCGCTCTAACTAGCGTGCCCTCAGCGCATCCGCGGCGGCAACCTCCTTGCAACCCAACAAGTGCGATCTATCACTTGAGGAGGAAATATCTTGCTGAGACAAATTCTGGCATTGGCGTTTATCTTTGTATGCACTTCAATTGCGTGGGTGATTCTGGGTTCAACTATTTCCTCCCGCACCTACGGCAGCAACGAGCAATTGCAGGGCCGCGTGTCATCCACCTGGGGCACGTCGCAACAGCAGTCGCCGCCTGTAGCGACCTACACTGTCGACAGCGTAGTGAGTTCGACCACAGTCGAGAATGGCAAGGTTGTGGTTCACAGCGGGACCGTGCAGCGGCAGGTCGCGCTGCCGGTGGAAGCCAGCCGGATTCACGTGAACCTTCATCTCACGCCGCGGCAGAAGGGATTGCTGTGGTACAGCACGTATGCGGTGGACTTCGCTGGAGACTATACCTTCCGCAACAATACAACGCAGGTGCAGACGGTGGATTTCCGGTTGAAGTTTCCGGCGGAGAAAGCGATTTACGACGGCCTGCAGATGAAGATAAACGACCAGACGGTTGCACTCGCCACCGATGATCAGGGGACGGTGGGGCGGGCGACGGTGGGTCCGGGAGAAACCGGCAGGTTGCGCGTTGCGTATCGCTCGCAGGGGCTGGATTGCTGGCGTTACCAGTTAGGCGACGGCGTCGCACAGACGCGTGATTTCATCCTCACGATGCAGACCAATTTCCGGGACATCGACTTTGCCGACGATACGCTTTCGCCTACAGCGAAGGAGCTTATCCCCGCCGGCTGGCAATTGACCTGGCAATATTCGAACCTGGTGTCAGGGTTCCAGATCGGCATGACCATGCCGCAGAAGTTGCAGCCGGGGCCGCTGGCGGGAGAAATCAGCTACGCGGCGCCGGTGTCGTTGTTTTTCTTCTTCTTTCTGATGTTCATCATCACTACGCTGCGCAACATCGACATGCATCCGATGAACTACTTTTTCCTGGCGACTGCTTTCTTCGCCTTCCATCTGCTGCTGGCTTATTCGGTGGATCACATTTCGATTCACGCGGCTATGGTTCTGTCGTCTGTGGTTTCGGTGGGCCTGGTGGTGAGTTATCTGCGGCTGGTGGTGGGACTGCGGTTTGCGGCGCTGGAGGCGGGTACCGCGCAGTTGATTTACCTGGTGCTGTTCTCGTATGCGTTTTTCTGGAAGGGATTTACCGGCCTGGCGATTACGGTGATTGCCATCATTACTTTGTTCGTTGTGATGCAGGCGACCGGGAGGATTCGGTGGTCGGAGCGATTTGCGGCGCGGGCACGGGTGCCGCTTCCGAACGCGGGATGACGCAAGGCGAGGGGCGGATTCGGGGCCGCCCCTGCTTCCTCGTCCGGCTTATCAAGTAAGCTTTTCAGTAAGTTCAGACAGCTCGGTTTCGGTGACGAAATACGCAACAAACACCAGGTGCTCGGCCGGGTTGATTTTGAGCGATGGCCAGCTCGATGTCTCCTTCCCAAAGTCCGTAGCAGAGGCCAGTTCTTCAAACCGGTGGAGAACCTCTGAACAGGATCGATGAGAGTAGTCAGTCCAGGATTCCGCCTGCGCCCGCTCCTTGGGATCGGCGCTGAGCCAGTACATCTCACAGGTGCCGTCGTCCAGACGGAATTGAAATTGGCCGCCCAAGCACGCGTAGCCGTGGACTTCTGCCCTTGCTAGAGCATTGGGGAACGAGGACACGCTCCAACCGTACTCGCCGCCTCGCAGCGTGGCCCCTTGCGTTATGTCGGGTTGCAAAATGCGCTCCATTGCAGAAACGAACGGCCAGTCTGTCCTGAGTAACTGTTGCAAAGTCCGCGCGATTGCGCAAGTGATTCCAGGTAGTGCCGTCAGTGCCATCGTTTGACAGCCCAGTGCCAGCGCTTTCCGCTACAATCATCCCCGCTATGCTGCGCACACAGCTGTTCGCTGATCCCAGCAACGTTTTTGTACACGATGCGGTGCTGGCGTCCTGCAGGCTGCATGCCAAGAAGACGGCGCTGGTGGATACTTCGTGCGGACGGCGGATGACTTACGCGGAGTATGGGGAGACAGTTGAGGCGCTGGCGCGCGGGCTGGTTACAGCTGGGTTGAAGCCGGGGGAAGTGGTTGCCATCTTTCTTTGCAATTGCTGGGAGTTCGGTGTGGCTTATCATGCGGCGACTTTGGCTGGGGGGATTCCGACGCTGCTGAATCCCACGTATCGGGAACGGGAAGTGCGGCATCAGTTGGGGAATTCTGGTGCGGCGTTTTTGATCACCGACGGACCAAATATTTCTGGGATCAATCTGGCGGGGCTGCCGAATTTGCGGCGAGTGTTTTGCACGCGGGAGCAGGGAAGCGGCGTCGAACCGTTTTCTGATCTGCTGAAGCCGGTGAGCGCGAAGCTGCCGCGGCCTGATCAGCCGTCGGAGAAAACTTTGGCGGCGCTGCCTTATTCGAGTGGCACGACTGGGCTGCCTAAGGGCGTTATGCTTTCGCATCACAACCTGATCGCGAATGTGTTTCAGTTTCTGGGGCCGCGTGCGACTCCGCTGAACTCGGGCGATAACATTCTTTGCTTCCTGCCGCTGTATCACATCTACGGCTTAAATGTGATGCTAAACCCGGCGTTGATGCTGGGGGCGACGCTGGTGCTGATGCCGCGCTTTGGCGTTCCGCAATTTACTCAATTGCTTGTGGACGAGGCCATCACCATGATTCCGCTGGTGCCTCCGGCGATGAATGCGCTCTGCCTGGCGGCAGAGGCGGGGCAGTTCCCGAAGGATCATCAAGTGTATTGGGCTAAATCCGGGGCAGCGCCGCTCGCGCCGGATCTGCCCCGCAGATTTACGGCACTCACGGGCATTCTGGTATGCCAGGGCTATGGCATGACCGAGGCTTCGCCGGTGACGCATGTGGGCTATCTGGAGCCGGAGTTGTACTGGCCGGATTCGATCGGGCATCCGCTGGCGCAGACGGAGTGCCGGGTGATTGGGCAAGCGGATGTGGAGATCTCCGCGGGTGCGACGGCCGAGGTTCCCGAGGGTGAGGCGGGAGAACTGGTGATGCGCGGGCCGCAATTCATGTTGGGCTACTGGAACGAGCCTGATGCGACGGCGGCCGTGCTGCGCGACGGATGGTATTGGTCAGGTGACATTGTCACGCGCGATAGCGAGGGCTTTTACCGGGTGGTGGACCGGCGGAAGGAAATGATCAAGTACAAAGGATTCCCCGTGGCGCCGGCGGAGGTGGAGGCGGTGCTGCTGGAACATCCCGCGGTGCGGGAGTGCGGAGTGGTGGGGCGTCCGGATGCGGCGGCTGGGGAGATTCCGGTGGCTTTTATTGTGCTGCGCGAGGGATTTGTAAATGGCAAGAAGATGGAAGATGAGCTGTGCGGGTTCGTCGCCGACCGGCTGACCCACTACAAACAGCCGAGGGAAGTGCATTTCGTGGAGGTCGTCCCCAAGACGGCCTCGGGAAAGATCCTGCGACGGGAGCTGCGGCAATTGATTCGCTAAGTGCGAGGCAATTTGGCGCGAGGGCGGCGCCAGCCGCCACGGTGACGCGGATTTGACAATTTCCTGACAATTCCCTGACAACCCTACCCCCTACCGATCCCACACTAATGGTCGCGCGGGTTGCGGTTGCCTCCCCGGCCGTTCTACCTCGTCCATGACTTCTACTTCCAGGAGGATCTTCATGAAACTATTGGTCAAGATTAAGGCTTATATCACCGTGGTAGCGCTGGTCGCAGTTTGCGCCCTTTCTACTCACGCTCAGGAAAAAAAGTTTAACAAGTCCGGTAACTTTCTGATTGCCGATCAGTTCAACAATCGTGTGATAGAAGTCGACCGCAGCGGCAACATCGTCTGGCAATTCGGTTTGGGTCCGGCAGACTTCTCGGCGGCGTCGGTTATCGGCGTCAACGATGCGCAGCGTGTCGGCGACCTGACGCTGATGGCCGGCACGGGCACGCCCGGCGGCCAGCCGGAAGCGCCGAACTGCACCAATCCCACCGGCTGCCCCGACAACCGCGTGCTGTTGGTTGACCAGTCGGGAAACATTGTTTGGCAATACGGGCAGTTTGGCGTCACGGGTAGTGGTTTCAATGAGCTCAACGTTCCAGTACAGAACACATGGCTTCCCAACTCCGATGTGCTCATCACAGATCAGGCCAACGAGCGCGTCATCGAGGTCACTCCAGCCAAGCAAATCGTCTGGCAATATGGCACCACTGGCGTCTCCGGCAACGGCCCTAATCAGCTCAACAACCCGAACTGCGCCGAGCTTTTGGCGAACGGTAACATTCTTATGTGCGACGAAAACAACAACCGCGCCCTCGAGGTCACGCGCGGTGGCCAGATTGTCTGGCAATACGGGAGTGGTGACCCAAACAACCCCAATCCGGTGAGTGGTGTCGCTTTTGCCAGCCGGCTGGAGAATGGCAACACGCTTATCACGGACTCTAATCACAACCGCATCGTGGAGATTGACCCAGACAGCAACGTCGTGTGGGAATACTTCACGTGCAAGGGTTCTGCCTGCAACCTGTCAAGAGGTACTGGCCCATCGCCCACGCGCGCCGTACGATTGAAGAACGGCCACACTCTGATCAGCGACCAATATAACCACCGAGTCATCGAGGTGAACCACGGCAAGCAGATCGTTCGCACTTTCGGCAAACTGGGCGACCTCAGTTACGACACCCAGAGCGTCGCCGATGGCGGACTTAACTCGCCCTACGACGCCAAACGAATCGGCGACTATACCGGGCTTACGCCGCCTTTCTGCAATGATGATGAGTGCGAAGGCGACGAGTAGTCTCAAGCTCCGTCCGAGCGGCCCCACAAACCTCCGCGCTGACCGCGGAGGTTTTTTGTTTTGAAGGAATCGAGGAAGACGAATCTGGTTATCCCATCCCCTGGGGATGCGCCTGCGCGGGTAAACAGCGACTCCAGGGAACTTTTCTTGCGGACGTTCGTAACTATGTTCGTGAGCATGAGTGACCCGGCGCGGCGATCGAACCGGCGCCGGATGAATGAAAGACGAAAGCTGAGGAGGCACTATGGACAGCAACTTTGTAGGACTGGCGGCGGTGGTAATGTCTCTTGGGATTCCGATGGCGGCGATGTACACCTTCTTCCGGGTGCGCAGGTTGCGCAGTGAGGAACGGTTGGCGGCGATTGCGCGGGGCGTAGACGTGCCGATGCAGGCGGAACTCTCGGAGGCGGCGCGGTCGCGGCGCTCGGGAATTCTGCTGGTGGCGGGGGCGCTCGGCTATATCGCGACCTTCGTCCTGATCGGGCGAGTGGAACCGGATGCGATGATCGCGGCGACTTTTGGCATCATTCCCCTGGCGATCGGCCTGGGATTTTTTGTGGATCACGTGTTGATCCGGCGGGACGCGAAGGCGCACTGAGGGCTTTCAATGCTTCAACCGCCGGTGACAAACTTGTGTTGAGCTTCGCTCAAGGGTACGACGCTGAGCCGGCCCTGGCGTACCAGAGGGGAATCGGCGAAAAGTTTGTTCGCCTTCACCTCGGCTAGCGTCACGGGCTTGGCCAGCGGCTTGCCGACTTTTATTTTGATCTGGGGGTTCCTGGGATCGCTGGCGTCGACCGAGACTACGGTCGCGGTCCCCACCGCGCTTTTCTCATCTCCTGTGTGATAGATGACTAGCTGCTCGCCCGGCTTCATGCTGCGCAGGTTTCTGAGCGCGACCGGATTGGTGACGCCGTCCCAGACGGTGGTCTGGTCGCGCTGGAGATCGCCGAAGGAATAGACAGTAGGCTCGGTCTTGAGTAAGTAGGGCATCGCAAGATTCTACTCGCGGGCGAGACTCGCCTTCCAGTAAATTTGAATCCGCAGCACCCTGGGCGCGAGGGCTACTGCGGCTTCGCGTTGGGGTCAGGGGGCGGTGCTTTGTCCTTCTTGTCGTCCTTTTTTTCCGCCGGCGGGGTGTCATAGATCGAGTATTGGCCTTGCGGGCGCTTGAGCTTGACGGTGAAATCCATCCTCCCTTGATTCACCTCGTAGTCCTCGCCAAAAGTCTGGAAACCGGGCGCCAGCACCTGGACACGCAGTTTGCCGTAGGGAATGCCGTCAAAGCTCGCCTTGCCGTCGCCGTCGGTCTTGAGTTCAAGACCGCCCCTTTCTTGCCTGCCGTGGTTGTTTACGGGGTGCATGATTACGGCAGCGTTGCGCACGGGTTTGCCGTTGTCTTCTTTCAGGATTAAAAAAGTCAGGACGGCGGTGGGTTCGTTGTCTTTGTCCTTTTGCGCGGAGGTAACGGGGAGAAGCACGAACATCAATAGCAGGGATGCAATTGCCTGAGCCTTTATGCTTGCTGACATCCTTACCGGTTTCATATCTGAACATTCTAGCGAGTGGGACAGGCTGGGGAAAGTAAGAAGTGAAGGGGGTGTGAGTTAAGGCTCTCGAACAGACCGGCCCTTGCGCTCGCTAGCCCCGGCTTGCGCTGTGAGTTGCACCAGGTCGCTGGCGACCGCGGCCGTGTTGTGACGAGCGACGTCGCCTTCATCCAGGTAATCGCCAAGGACCGGGATCACGCCCAGGGCTTCGATGGCGTCGAGATCGTTGATGATCTGGCAGGCGCCTTCTAGGGCGTACTTTGCCTTGAGTGCATCAGAAACCGGCGTGCGGTTGATCAGGGCGTAATCGAAGATCTGCTGGTGGGCGTGGCGGCTGAGCGCGCGGATATGATCGGCGGCCGTCAGGCCCAGGCTTTCGTTGGCCTGCGTCATCAGGTTGCAGATGTAAACCTTCGTGGCCGGTGACTTGACGATGGCATCGGCGATGCCGTGCACCAGCAGGTTAGGGATGAGGCTGGTGAACAGAGAGCCGGGGCCGATGCTGATGATATCTGCGCGAGCAATGGCATCGAGCGTCTGCGGCAGAGGGTTGACGTCAGGAGGAACGAGGAAGAGCTCCTGAATGCGGCCTTTGCTGGCGGTGATCTTGGTTTCTCCGCGGACCCGAGAGCCGTCTTCCATGAGGGCTTCGAGTTCAATGTTGGAAGTGGTGGCGGGATGAATGTGGCCGCGCGTGACCAGAATTTCGGAAGAGAGCCGTACGGCTTCCGAGAAGTCGTGCGTGATGTCGGTCAGCGCCGCCAGAAAAAGATTGCCAAAGCTGTGACCCTCGAGACCCGAGCCTTTTTCAAAACGATGGCGGAAGAGTTGCGACAGCAGAGCCTCATCCTCGCTGAGGGCGACGATGCAGTTGCGGATGTCGCCGGGAGGAAGCATGTTGAGTTCTTTGCGCAGGCGTCCGCTGGAACCGCCGTCGTCGCTGACCGTGACTACGGCGCAGAGGTCGCGAATGATGGGCAAACCGGGCGGGGCTGCGGACATCTCCGCCAGCGTGAGAGCGAAGCGCTTGAGTCCTTTGAGCAGAGTAGAGAGGCCGGTGCCGCCGCCGATGGCCACCACCCGTAAGCCTGGTTCGCGGAGGAACTTTTCTCGCGGACCTTCGGGATGCTGGGATGGCGCCGGCATGGCGAGGTTATAGATTCTCCTCGGAGTCGTCGGAGCCGGAAGTCAGGTCGGCGC
>DATMQT010000070.1:0-3505 GCA_035566655.1 Candidatus Dormiibacterota bacterium | reverse complement strand
CCGATCAGCATGGCATCATCGCCTTCCGCGGCACCCGGAATTTTCGAGACATCGACCAGGGTCAAGTCCATGGAGACTGCGCCCACGATAGGCGCGTAACCATTCCGAATGATCACCCGTCCTCGATTGGAGAGCGCGCGGCGGTAGCCATCGGCGTAGCCCACTGGCAGCACGGCAATGCGGGAGGGTGCGGTGGTTTTGTAGGTGCCGCCGTAGCCGACCGGTTGCCCGGCCGCGAATTGGCGAATTGAGATGATGCGCGTTCTCCAGGAGAGAGCCGGTCGAACACGAATCGTAGGCCGGTTATCAGCAGACGCTTTCATGCTGCGCAGCGGTAGCGTGTACCCGTAAAGCGCAATACCGGGACGTACCATGTCTCTCCAGCTGTCGTGACGAGCAAGAATTCCGCCGGTATTGTCCATGTGGCACAGCGCAGGAGAAAAGCCCGCGTCTTTAACGATACGCAGGGCTCGCTCGAAATTTTCGATCTGCAGCTGGGTCTCGGGGGCGTCCGTGACTTCCGAGGATGCGAAATGGGTGGACACTCCCTCCAGCACGATGTGCGAAGCGCGCTGGATCACGCGGCACATCGAAGGAAGTTCGGCAAGCGTCACCCCGAGACGCCCCATTCCACTGTCGATCTTCAGGTGAATCGGCTGCGGCGCCGCCCCCAGTCGCTGGGCAGCGTCGCTCAGCACCTCCACATGCCAGGGTTCCCATACGGTGGCGGTCAGGTTCTGGCGGACTACCTCATCCTCTTCGCCACGCCAGAATCCGGTCATCAACAGAATGCGGCTGCGCACTCCGGCCGAGCGCAACGGCATACCTTCATCGGTGGTTGTCACCCCCAGCCACTTGGCCCCTGCGGACTCGAGCGACAAGGCGCACGGGGTGGCGCCATGTCCGTAGGCGTCCGCCTTGATCACCGCGCATACCGTCACGCGTGGACCCACGTGACTCTGGACCGCGCGGAAGTTTTCCCGCAACGCGCTGAGCGAAATCTCCGCCCAGGTGGGCCGCACCGATTGCCGGGGAGCTACATCGAGTGTCGCTGAACTCACGGTCTCGCGATTATATCGGCTGGCAACTTCGGAGACGCCGTTTCCCCGTGTCCTACTTGATGCGGCCCGTTGTGATCTCAGTAGCTGACCAACACATCTCCTAACCGCCCGATAGAGAAAAATTCACGGTGACTTGCGTTTCGACTTCAACTGGTTCGTCATTCAGAATGTACGGTCGATAGCGCCACTGCCGCACAGCATTGATTGCAGCGCCCACCAGCATGGGATGTCCGCTGATCACATTCAAATTTTCGATCGTCCCGCTGCGGCTGATGATGGCCCGCAGAAGTACGGATCCCTGGATGCGAGCGGACCTGGCGAGCGGCGGATATACGGGTTGGACTTTGTAGATCAGATTGCCCTCCATCATGTGAGAAATTCGCGGCGGACGTGCCACCGGCTTCGGCGGGGGCGGCACGATGGTAGCCGTGGTTCCGAGACCTCCGGGAATCGCATTGGCATTCGACATTGGACCAACGCCCCCAGGAACGCAGATCGCACACGGAGTTCCTTCATTCGGCGGCGAGTCATCGATTACCGGCTTCACGCCAATTGGAATGGTTGGTGGGGCCACCACGATTCCATCAAAAATGTTGCTTTGGTGAAGACCTGTGGCGGGACGGTGTGATCCCACAGGGGGCGGGCCTGGCGGAGGCAAAGGCGCACTCATCGAAATCAAATGCAGTTTTGGAAGTCCCTCAGTGTAGATCAGCGGCAGCATCAGCAGGATCGCGATCCCCATCGTTTGCAGCGCAAACGATGCCAGCGTCGTCCAGCCTTGGCGACCATGGTTGGTCCAGTGATTTTCAAGCAGACTGTCAGCGAACATGGTGTCCTCCAAAGCGCTAATTGCTTAGCTATAAGGACACCGGGTCCGATGTTCGTGGCTTCTCTCGCACAAAGAAAAGGCCGCGCGGTTAGCGCGGCCTCGGGGAACATTTGCGACACACTCGGTGTCGCAGCTAAATTTACTTTGGCGGCTCCGTAGACTTCACGGGCGGGGTCGTGGGCTTGGTTCCCGTACCTGCCGGCCTGGCAGCACCGGCGGGCTTGGCGGCCCCGGTCGAAGGCGGAGGCGCGACGCCCGATTGCGAGTTATACACGTCCACCACCGGCTTGGTCACATCGACAGATTCGCCCCACCATACCACAGGGCTTTGCGGCCAGGGTTGGGAGGTATCGACGATCATACCGAAGCCATTGTCGGTCGCGTACTTGATGAGCACGGGCCCCAGTTTCTGGAGGATGCGCTGCGCGATTTCGTTCTGCTGATTCTGTGCATCTTCGCGGGCATCCTGCAGTTGGCGGTCGAGAGATTTCTGCTTGGTCTCGATCTGCTTCACGAGATTGGCGCGGGCGTCCTCGTTCAACTTGTCGCCTTGCGTGTTCAGTTGTTTCTTGAGGCTCTCGATTTCGTCGTTCTGACCCTTCAGTTCATTCTGCTTCGGTTCCAGTTTCTTGCTGAGGGCTTCAAAATCGCGCCGTCCTTCGTTGGTGGCGAAGATCGCCTGCTCCATGCTGATGGTGCCAATCTTGGTTCCGGGCCCTGTGGCTGCGGGCGCGGCGGCTGCGGCGGGAGCAGGGGCGGCGGCCGGATTGGCCGCGGCACTGCCCGTTTGAGCCAAGGCACCCACTGAGACTACGAAAGCCATGGCCAGAAGAATACGCGTGAACTTGCTTTTCATTGGATCGCTTGGACTCCTTGGAAATTGTTTCGGGAAATTTGGGTTACATCAATTCTTCCCAGGCATACGCTGGGCCGTGCCACTAGGTTGACCGGGTCTTGAAGCAGGCGATCCCGCTGAACCGGGGCGCAAGCTGACTTTCAGCTACGCACAACGAACCTGATATGCGTGGCGGCACACCCCGACCTTCGTTCTCAGGGCAGAAGTCGATACATTATAGCACTCAGCCGCAAAGGTTTTGCATTGTAGGCGGAGCCGGTCAGAACGTCGTCGCCACCGTGAAGCGGAAGGTCTTGCGCGGCTCCCGCAGCGTGAAATTGGCGCCATAAGTGTTAATCGCCTGCGTATATGTGTAGTCCCCAGCGGCTTTGTAGAGGAATGGAGCCGTTGCCCCCGGGAACATACTACGTGTAATGGCAGTGGGGGCCGCGGCGTTCGAGTCCAGGCGAAGCGGGTTGTAGGCCCAGTAGATACGGAACGGTGCATTGATTACCGGCAGCATCACCTGCAGTTCCAGCCCGGTGGACATGCGCGGAGTCCAGTTCGTGCCCGCGACAGGCTTCAGATACTGCGAGAAGGTCAGCTTCTCCCCGCCCAGGCAGTTCAGGGCGATATCGAGCTGGGGACATCCAAATAGTGTGTTGTTAATGTCGCTCAGTTGGCCCGGATTGATACGCAACTGCGTGGTCCGGACGATGGGATCGATGCCGACGTCCATGAACGGTGCGAGCGTCACCGGTCCCACAATGGAGATGCGGT
>DATMQT010000069.1:0-10962 GCA_035566655.1 Candidatus Dormiibacterota bacterium | reverse complement strand
GACATTGTTCGTTTCTTAGGCATTGTGACGACGTTTGCATTTCCGGCCTTTGCCTTCACTTTCGCCCAGCGTGCTCTCTGCGCAGCCGCGATTCTGGCTCTTCCTGCGGCAGACATCCTCCTGCCCCGAGGCGCTGTCCCTTTCCCGTATGCCGCTCCGAAAGCTGACAGCGCTGCACCAATCGCCCTCATTTCCTTGCTCAGCCGATCATGCTCTTTCTTTAACATCTGCACTACACCACCTAGGTTCGTCATTGAATCCCCCTCGCGGGGGATTGTAGCAGGCGGTTATGCTCGATGAGTGAAATGGCGATATATCAACAGTTAGCGGCCGCCGTTCGCCTTCAGGTCTAACGATGTGCCGCTGCACCTCCCCACGGATTCCACGACGGAGCCCGCTGGGCCAGAGCCGCGTTAGCGGAGGCAGGACTTATTACCTGACACCAGAACGGCCTCAGGCCAATGCGGAAAAGTACATTGACGAGAGGCCATTGAGAAAATTTCAGCAGCTGACGCCGACTCTGATCGCCTACGGTGTACGGACAAATCCGTGAACACTGCCCGAGGAGTCCACAAAGACACCGACGATCACACCGGCAGGATTTATCCCGGTTCCCTCACTGAAGGTAGCGCCGGGGTAGTCGAACGACGTGTACACACCGTTACTCAGCAGAAAAGCGTGACCGCAGTCTGCCGTGCAGCTCGAAGTATAGTTGTAAGCTCCCGTGAGATCGTTCTCGGGGTTCCCCCCTCCAACGAAGGTACCGTACAGAGCGCCCGGAAAATCAATCGTGGTGTAGGTTCCATGCTTCAGCAGGTATCCGTGAAACAACTCACCAACCGTATCGGTGTAAGCGCCGGCAACCACGCCGGACGGGCTGACTGTGCTGGCTGTGCTACTGGTTGCGCCGGGCGGATTGAAGAATGTGTAGTTCCCTTTCTTGGACAGCACAAAACTTTCTGTAGTGTTGCTATTGCCAGTGTTGCCGCACGCCGCGTCGGTACAGGTGGCTCCTGAGATTTCACCCGAAGGGTTGATGCCACTGAGAATGGTGCCGGCCGCGCCAGGTGCGTCAACGGTTGTGTATCCTCCATTCTTCAGAATGAAACCGTGGCTGATGGAACCCGAATCCAAGTAATAGCCCACAATAACTCCCTGCAGACTGATGAAGCTGGGCGCTGTGAATGTGGAGCCCGGCGGATCGAACGAAGTGAATACGCCCTTCGCCGTCACCGAGAAGCCATGAAAAACACCTCCTGTGTCTTGCCAGATACCGACGCTCGTGCCCTCCGGATTGGGCCCGCCAACTAATTCGGTGAGGATTGCCCCAGGAAAATCGACCTGCCTATAGTTTTATGCAGAGGCGACGGGCAATGTTGCAAATGCAACCGTGATCGTGCAGATTGCGAAGAACTGAAATACTTTGGTCATTGGATTCTCCTCATGTCATTCGTCTTGCCCGTGGTCTTGCTGGGCGGTTGAAACTAGGGCCAGAAACAAAGCCAGAAGCAAAAGGCTGATGAACCTAATCCTCGTTTTATGCTTTCCCCCTCTCGCAGAGGGAGTGGCGACTGGCTCCGAAACGGTCCCCGACATCCGGCTAGACACTTTGCATCCGAGATGAAGGGTTGTCAAATGTTATCTACTCGGATAATAGAGCCCTTCGTCCCATGCATGGTTGTCGAAATCAGGCGATTTCACTCACCGTGGGCTATGGAGCGACAGCCAGAAGAAATTCCTTGCCCTCGAATCGCCGGATTGCGGAGCGCACTATGGAGTCAGGCGGAACCTCCCAGACCTCGTCCGCTGGGTCGTATTTAGAGGTCGGGAGGACTTTGAATAAGCCATTGCCCAAGTCAAGCGCCTGCGTAGGCCGTGAACACTTGGTTCCTTCATCGAGCAGCCGAATATAAATCTCGACGGTTTCCGCCATACAGCCACAATGATAACTGTTGTAACCAGGTCATAGCTCTCAGAATGCAGGTTAGGCCGGCTGCCGTCGGGTGACCAATTCGGATCTTCATGAAACTTGTTGTCCGGCAACAGTCGTTCGGCTTCGCCACCCTCCGCCGGAACCAAGTAACCCCGGTCGCGTCATCCGCATAGCGGAAGTGGCCTTATGAAGTGGCTTTATAATGTCAACGCGTCTGAGGGGAGAGGCTGATGGCGCAAGTTGTGGGCGGGTCAGATTTCGATTTCGTCTGGGATGACAAAACGAATCGCTGTCTCATTCTCTTGCGCGAGGCAGCTGATCTGTGGGCGACGCGGGGACGAAGCGCACTCGATCCAGAACGGGCGCTTGCGGCATTTCTTCAAGTTCTGGCTAGGCCGGGGGTGAGGGAGTCGTGGCCACCAAGCTGGCGCTGGCCGTTGCGGTTCTTTCCGGACCGGGCACTGGAGTTTGCCTTCCCGATGGATTCTTGCAAAACGCTGGCGCCAAAAGAAAGCATCGACGATCTCGGTGAGTCTGTCGAATTACTCAAGTGGTCTCTGGCAGGAGCAGCGGACCTCTGGGCGCTCGGTGATCCCGAGAATCCGACCGCGAAACAAATATTGGATTCGTTGCTGAAAATCATGTGGGACAGACACCTCGCGGTACGGCCTCCGAGCAGACAATATCCCAAGGGCCTGTGAGCGCAACTCTCGCTGTCCATTGGCCTGCAATTTCACTCAGGACTTCTTTGGCGCTGAATGGTCTTGTCTTGTGGAATGAACACGCGGGCAAACGAAAACGTGCGCATTAAACTCTTGATAGATCGCCCTGATCATTCTCTGATCGTCGCGCTTGCGGCGTGATGCGTCATCCCTTGTGTCCTTCACCCAATCGCAAGCCGAACAGCGATAAA
Organism: Candidatus Dormiibacterota bacterium; assembly: GCA_035566655.1. Classification (GTDB taxonomy): domain Bacteria; phylum Acidobacteriota; class Terriglobia; order Terriglobales; family Acidobacteriaceae; genus Sulfotelmatobacter. The sequence continues at coordinate 8,116 of DATMQT010000069.1, read as the reverse complement.
TCCCCGTTTACGGTCAATAATCAGGGTCGCTCTTTTCATGCCCACATTTTCTCACCGCCTAGGGTTTACGTTCCAGAGTCCCTAGTTGGCGATAAACTGTTTACGACAATTACACCTACCCAAGTACAGGGCGACCCGGGTTTTTGGCACTCTCTTTGGTGGCACTCATAGTGCCGCACGGCGCGCTTCCAGCTCCAAACACTGACGATCTCCGATACCTACTCGTGTGGCGAGACTCTACCTCCGGAGAAGAACTATTACGAATTTGCCCGGCGCGTGGTGGGAATTCTGGACCCGGATCTTGGGTTCCACGGTTGGACTGACGTTGAAACCGAGGATCCCCGGCAGCGTGCGCTACGGAGTGTACAAGATCTACCAGGCCCGGGTCTTGGGGGAGACGGACTCGGAAAAACAACCGGGTTCCGAAGCGGACGGTGCGTTTGTCATGATCTATCGCCGCGATCCAGGTCTGAAATTCTGCGCCAGACGCTACCGATTCGAGAGCGAACCATTCGGGAGCACGCAAGATCACTTACACTGACTTTGAGGATGGGCGTGAGTACTCATTCCGCGTGACGAAAAACTGGCCACGCCCCTTCTTCCATCTACCTGGTCGAGGTATTCCCCTCCAATTTTTGCACGATGTCTGGCAGAGTTCCCACCAGAAATAGCAGCAATCCACGGAGGCCAGGCAATGGTTGGCGAAACATTGCGATTTCACCCATTGACCCCGTTGCTGAATGCAATATAGGAAACGGGTCAACCCTCCGTTCAGCTCTATTTCCCGTCCCGTTTCGGCGAAGGCTTGGATTTTCGCCGAAGTTCGGCCGCAACTAACTTTTTCCTGTATGTCGGCAAGTACCGCGGCGGACTTTTCCACAAGGACGGATCTGGGCTTCTCCATAGACCTTGACCTACAAAGTCCACTGGGCCCTTTTCGATTCCAACCAGTGGGAGTTCCGCATAGTGGTCCGGCCAGCCCGAGTCGTCATCCTCACGCTTCCACCCCTCTGCCGTGTATAAGTACCAGTGAAGCGGGTGTTGCTCATACGATTCGCCTTCCCAACCGTTTTTGCCTTCGGGGCAGCGAATTTCTTCTTGGATGGTTCCGACGTCGGCAAATCCATCCTGGTTTACGTCGGAGACCAAGAAATGCACCATCCTCGCGTACCAGCACCCCTGACCCCGAAACCGTTCCTTGGTGATGCCTAAATCCACGTGCCCGGGGCGCAATTTCTCCGCAGCCGGATCATAGATCAGGAATACGTCGCGACCCGTGGCCGCCTGCAGGGACCCCTCGGTCATCATGTCATAGGAGGAAAGCCGGATTCCGATCTCGCCATTGCCGATGGGAAAAGAGGTGACGCGGTGATCGTAACGAAAAGAAGACACGGGCTCTTCTTCCTCATCCTTCTCTTCTTGCGGTGGAATCAGCCAGTCCCGCGGAATTGGAAGTCGTTGCGCCTTCGCGCCTGAGATGGACTGGAGAAAGAACTGTTTTCCCTCGGTCAACAACTGGAAGCGGTCGATGGAAACGCTTATTTGGCTCTTCCCGGTTACTGCCTGCTGTGCATGGCAGAATCCACAAGCGCCGATCAAAATGTCTAAGGGCGCCGCCCAGAGCACCAGAAACCGAACCCTTTGCTTCGTCCAAACCCCGGCGAAATATTTCATCACTCCCCTCCGAGATCGTCCGGCAGCATCTGACCAGCAGACGACGACCAACGCGCAAGCCAAGGTGACTCGTTGCGTGGGAAGCCTACCACGAGCGTTTAGCGAAGTGCGAGCGTTGTTGGCGATAAACCTTGGCTATGCCACGCTGGCTGCCTTGGGCGGGGCAGCGACGCCTTGCGTTCCGTTGCCGGCCAGCGGTTGCCTGATCGATAACAACCTGGCTCAGAACGGTACGCCTGCTGGTTCCGGTAAGAGCGGCTACACCTTTGCTGTGACGCCGGGCGGCACAGCTTTGACGGGCTGGAATTTCTATACCACGGCCAGGCCGTTGTCGAACGTGACGGGTACCAAGTCGTTCTGCGCAGCCGATGACGGGGTGGTTCGCACCGAGCCGGCAGGTACTATTACTGCCGCGACCGGCTATGCGAACTGCCTGAGCCTGGCCCCGATGAACAACTAATGTGGCTTGATTTGGCGAGGTACCTTTAGGGGGCGAATGAGCCCGGAGCATGAGACAGGTGTTCCGCACCAGCCTTCGGAAGGTCACGAGTGGCGAATGTAAGGCCATGCACTCCCTACCAACTGTTGTAATATCGCCATTACACTCATCTTCCCTTAGGAGCGGCCCTTGAGTGCTCAGTAGGTATCCTCGTCGTCCCATTCGTAGCCGCAGGAATTGCACCTGCAGCTTTTCGCGTGCACAGTAATCGGATCAAAGGAGTTCGATCCAACATAGTTCACAGGCTTCTCGACCTCGCGGCAGACGACATCCGGGGAGTAGCACTCTATGCAGCGCGGTTGTTGCTCTGCTTCGCTCACCTCGTCTGGACTATCTGGAAGACTCTCTCTTGCGCCTGATTGGGGCGGTTCTCCTTGGAGCGGATCACGCGCTAAGTCCTCGAAGGCGCGTGAAAGACCAAGTTCTCTTACTTCCGTCTCATCATGTCCGAGCCAGTGCGCGACCTCATGCCAAACGACTTGTTTCACCTCGGCTGGCAGATTTCCCCTTGAACGTCTCAGAATCGGACCGCGAAAAATGAAAATAAGGTCGGGAGCTATTCTCGATTGAAAGTGTCGCGGCGCGGTTCTACGCAAACCGCTATACAGCCCCCCCGGTTCCCATTCCTTGGGCCAGTTCCTGCGTTGCCGTATCTCCTTCAGCACATCCTCGGGCGGCTCGCCGACTACTTGAATACCGGGGAAATCTGGCAAGCTTCTGATCTTCTCGGGCAGTGTGCTGTATGCCCACTCCACGATCTTTTCAAAAGTGTCGTCGGTAGATGGTTCCGTCATAGAGCTATTGGTTTTCCGCCCCTATTGTAGGCCCGATGTTCACAATTGACGTTATATCGCCGTTACGCTCAAAACCGCTCAATGAGCGAAATGCGATTTATCGCCACCAATCTTACCTTGGCCCGTCTTTAGCTCTCCTCACCGCTTCGCGCGGTCCACGCAGGCGAGACCATTCGGCGGCGTCGCCCGCCCGCACCAACTCCAGAGATCGAAACGTTGGCTCTGGTGTTCCAGCGATCATGATCACGATTCGGCAAGCGCAGTTGGGAAAGCACTAGCAGTTTCATGCGCGATCTGTACGAGCGTATGGCGGAAGATCATCGCATGCAAATAACGACAGACGGATTCTTTTTCTACAAGCAAGCGGTTGCAGACGCATTCGGCCTAGACGCAGACTTCGCACAACTGACGAAGTTGCTTGGCGACTTCGGGCAGTTCGATCCGCACCCGTATCGGTCATCGTTCGCGCGGTAAAGTCGCCGGCGTCCAAGCATGACGGCGGCAATGCCGAGCGATGGGATGAAGGCAAAAATGCTGACGCCACAGGAGCTAAATCCGACCTGTCGTAGTGGTTTATTCGTGGCCGCCGTGCTGGCGCAGCAATTCCGCGATGTCCTTGTAGCCCCCCGCTGTCGCCACGTACAAAGGCGTCCGGCCGGCGAGGTCACTGGCATTGACATCTGCTTTATTGGCTAGCAATAGTTCCACGATGTCCTTGCGGTTGAATCCCGTTGCATACTGCAAGGGCGTCGCGCCAGTCTTGTCCCTGGAGTTTACATCGGCCTTATTGGCCAGCAGCAACTGCACCTCGTCTGTGTATCCCTGAAGTATCGCCATATGTAAGAGCGGGATGCCATCGCTCTTGGCATTGACGTCGGCCTTGTTGTCTAGGAGCACTTGCGATATGTCCTTGCGGTCAGTTACCACCGCCCAGAATAAAGGCGTGTCGCCGCCTTTATCTTTGGCGAAGACTAGATCAGGATTCTCCTTGAGCAGAGCCTCGACCTTTGCCAAGTCGCCATTCCGCGCCGCTTGATGAATCTCGCCGCAAAAGGCGAGGCTGCTCCAGGCCAGCGCGACCAGCAGGCCAGCGACGCGAAGGGGAATTCGGGAACTGCAGAGTCGCATCTCTTGTGCATACTGCACGGCTGCAGAATATCTTTTCATATGCCCTTGGCGCCCTGTCGTCCCCTCTTAGTGTTCGCTCCCTTGGGTTCCTCGCAAGAGCCTCGATATAGCAAAGAGCACCATAAAAAACGAGATCGCGAACGCGGCGCACGTGACTATGAATTGCCGATCCACGCCCGTATCGGTAATCCTCCGCGCGGTAAATTCTCCGGCGATACCAGTCCACCAGTAGGCGAACAGCCCAACGTCCATCACCACGTGACCGATCATCCCGGGGATGAGTGATCCGGAGGACCATGCAAGTAGCCCCAGCAGTACGCCGGCGCCAAACACGATGGGGACCATTCCCGGCGTCGCCCAGGCTTTGGTGAGATGCAAAGCCATGAAGAAGAGCGAGGAAATCAGAATCGCAACCGGCGCGCCATGGCGCTGTTCGATCGGGCGTTGCATGTAGCCCCGAAACCCGGTCTCTTCGCAAATCCCCGCCGATGTGGCCGAGACCACAACCGCCAGCCACCTCAGCGGCTGGGAGGGGATGAAAGAAATGTCATAACCGCGGCGGAACGCCGCCACCGGAAATGACACAAAGCGAAACAGCAAAACAATTGACGCATGAATTGTCGCGGCGAAGGAGAGCGCAGCGATAACGCCCCAAAACCATTGTGCGGGCGACAGCCGCCCACGACGAAATGCCGTAGCGCGGGCGGCTCCCGTTGTACGTGGAGGACCTCCTCCTCTTGTCCACCAGAGAAAAAGCCCCAGGAATATCGCCTCGGTGAACGCCGCGAGCGGGACGCCAAGGTTCAGAAGCAACAGCGGCCACACGTTGATGGCGGCAAGAGTAAGAAGAAGGCCGGAGGTGACAGCGCGCAGCGAAATGGGCAACTTCGCCCAAAGACTGGGCCCACGGTCCTGCGTCGTCATGATAGAGGTCCTCGGAACATTTAGGGACAACCTTATGGTTCCCGGTCGTGCAATGGACATCGTTCCTTGTACTCCGCCCCGTTCGGATCCCCGCGTCCTCGCGGGAACCTATGCCAGGAGTTTCCCGAGCGGCTCCCAATAGTGCGCTTTCCATCCCGACGCCAGGACTTCCGCCTCGCCTTTAGGAAAGCCCGTATGGTCAAATACGATCCTGGTCCCGGAGCCCTGCTCCACGAGCTCGAACTTGGCAATCGAATAGACGCCCGGAGCCCAGCCGCCCGTTCGCCAGGCCTGCACGATGCGCTCGTTCGGCACAAGTTCGACGTGTCGTCCCATGATGTACCCGCCGAAGAGCGTGAATGCGCCTCCCACCTCACGGCTGATCTCCGCGGGCTTGTCCGGCAGGTGCATGGACTGCATGACTCCACTGAGCTGTATGACCTTGTCGAACTGTTTGGCGTCGGTAAGCGCTTCGTAGACGCGCTTCCGGCTTGCCGTGAAAGCAGCCTCCTGGTGAATGGCGTCCGCCGTATGAGAAATCCCGTCCTCGGCTCCCGCCCAAGCCTCGGTTGAGCCCAGGGCCAGACCACCGCATGCTATCACCACGCCGACGACCGCTTGCCGCCGCGTGGGCCCGTTGGCCAGCGCATCCAGATTTGCTCTATCGCTCATCATCGTCCTCCCGACTTCTTGCGTTTAACCGTCCCCCTGGATAAGAGCACCCCGCGAAAATATGTTCAACATAATATTTTCCCTAGCCAGGCGAGCGCCCTTCGGGGCATACTTAAAGCGCTGGAGAACGAGGAGACCCTATGCCTTACCCTGCTGGTCATCGCGCGGCCGTCAAGAAAGACATCATTGACAGCGCACGCAAGCTATTCAATCGCCACGGCTTTGAGAGCGTTTCTCTCACCCAGATCATGGCCGGTGTGGGCCTGACGCACGGTGGGTTCTACAGCTATTTCAAAAGCAAAAGCGACCTGTATTCCAAGGTATTAGGCTGCTTCTTTACCGACCCGCACTGGAAAAGCTGCTGGGAGGGTGTGCATGTGGATCTGTCATCGACTGACGTCGGGTCGCAAATCGTCCGCGCCTACCTATCGCGCCAGCATTTCGAGGACGTCGAGAACTCCTGCCCCATGGTCGCATTGCCAACCGACGTCGCCCGTAGCGGCGTAAGTGCAAAGCGCGCCTTCGAGACAGTGTTCAAAGCGATGGTGAGCGTCCTGGAGCGGAGTCTAGTCCACAAGGGACGACGTCGCCGCACCACTGCACAGGGCATAGCGGCCCTGTCCATCGGAGGCATGGTCGTGGCCCGTACCATGGTCGACCGCGCTCTTGCGGATGAATTGCGCACGGCCTGCATGGCTGTCGCAATCAATCTTGGCGGCTGGGACAAAAAGAGCAAATCAAAAAACGGCAGACCCAAGGGATCCCAACCACTCCCCGCGGCATAGCATTATTTCGGGCCGATGCTGAAACTGCGCCATCCGCTTAAAACCTGCCCGCTTTTTGCAGCCGACCGCCCGTGCGCAGCGTCGCGGGACAACTCTTTTCGATGAGGAACCAAGCAAGGGGTCAACGATTCCAGAGAGAGTGCCGAAGAACCGGCCCGGACACGGTATTCCCGAGAAGGTGCTGATCGGCGAGTTGAGGCGTGCTGGATTCAAGGTCCAAAACCATCGAAAAGGATTGGCCGGGTGGCGATTCGTCTCACCAGATGTACTGAATTGTTTTCCTCAAACGATAGGTACATTCGTCGAAGGCGACTGCAGCGGTACTCGCGAAACCTGAATTGTTGTAAACAGGCCATTTCACGTTTTGACTGCTGGTCAGTGAGTGTTAAGGCGATGTTACAACAAGCATCCTGTTGAACTGCTCCCAACTCCCGCTGCTTTCATTGACTTGACCGTTTCACCGACGTAAAGATTTCGCGTCGGTGATCGGCCAAACCATCTCGCATCCTCAAATCCAGATCCTGAGCGGTACTTGTCGCTCTTCGCCTTCTTGATAGCGTGTTCTGGAAGGTAAATTTCGATAGCTCTACGGTCCGGCACGTGGCACGGAACACGCCTGAGAAAGAGCCTTTTCTATCGCCATTATCAAGGCTTGATCTCGAAGACCGTTCCGTTCCCGTAAGCGCCGCCTTGGGAAGTAGTGCCGTAAAGGTTGCCCGCCGCATCCAGGTGCAAACCAGCAAGGGGATATTGCCCGTCCCCTCCGTTGAACCTGTGCAGTACAGTTTCCTTGCCGGTCGTATCCAGCTTGAAAACGGTGCCGCAGCCGCCAGCACATGATGGATCGCCGCCGAGTTCAGTGGTGCCGTAAAGGTTGCCCGCGGCATCCTGCACCAAAAGGTCATATTGCGGATACGCCCCGTCCGGCGGTCCGGCAAACATGTACAGTGGCGTCTCCTTGCCGGTCCGATTCACCACGTACACGGTGCCGCACCCGAACGGACACGACCCTAGACCGCCCTCGAAGGTGGTGCTGTAAAACGTGCCCGTGACGCCCATGAGCAAGGCTGCTTGGGGCGATGACCCGTCTCCCCTGTACCCGGTAAAACTGTACAGCACGCTCTCCTTGCCGCCCTTTAACGCGAACACGGTTCCGGAGCCGCGTTCGCCGCCACCGCCGGTGGTGCCGTAGGCGGTGCCCGCAACCCAGACCAGTCCGGCTGATGGATATCCCCCGTCGGTTCCCCCCGTGAAGCTGTAGAGCACCTTCTCCTGGCCGTTCATACTCACCTTAAAGACGGTTCCACAGCCTTTTCCGCTGTTGCAAAACGTGCCCGTGCCGCCGATGGAAGTGGTGCCGTAAAGATCGCCAGCCCTGTCCCGGGCCAAAGTTGTGAAGGGATTTGCTCCGTCCGCCCCACCGGTGAAGCTGTAAAGCACGGTCTCTGTGCCAGCAGCATCCAGCTTAAACACGGTTCCACAACCCATGTTGTTGCTCCGGCATAAGGTGCCGCCACCGCCGTACAGGGTGGTACCGTAAAAGTTGCCCGCCGCGTCCCTGATCAAAGCGGCGCCGGGGTTGGCTCCGTCCGTGCCTCCTGTAAAGTTGTGCAGCACGGTCACCGTGCCCGTCTTATCCA
>DATMQT010000068.1:0-51633 GCA_035566655.1 Candidatus Dormiibacterota bacterium | reverse complement strand
GAAGGAAAAGAAATCATCGGGTACCTGCGCTTGCCGAAGAATGCAAAAGGCCCAGTGCCTCTGGTGATCGCGGTGAATGGTCTGGATAGCCGCAAGGAAGACCTGACGGAAAGTTTTGCCGCGATCCTTCCTTTCGGAGTCGGATACCTCGCGGTCGACGGACCGGGGACGGGACAGAATCCGATCAAGGTCAGCGAGACTGCGGACCGGATGCTCTCACGCGTGATTGATTACGCGGAGTCGCGGCCGGAGATCGACAAGAACCGTCTTGCGATGCACGGCGTGAGCTGGGGAGCGTATTGGGCGACGAAGATGGCGATCGTGGAACGCGGGCGGTTGCGAGGCGCGAGCGCACAGTCGCCCCCGGTTGACAGGTTCTTTCAGAAAGACTTTCTGATGAACTCGCTGCTGGGCAATCGGGAATATTTGTTCGATCAGGTGCCCGCGCTCATGAACATTCTGGAAGGGGTGCACACGCTCGATGAACTGGGCGACTACTTGCCGAAGATGTCGCTGGTGCATCAGGGATTGCTGGGCAAGCCGATGGCGCCGATGCTGATTCTCGCGGGAGTCAACGACACGCAGGTTCCCATCGAGGATGAATATTTGCTCCTGAACAAGGGCGATGTGCCGAAAGAAGCCTGGATTAATCCTAGCGGGGGACACCTCGGGCGGCAGGTTGGAGTGTGGCCCGATCCGCGGATCTTCAAGGAAGTGATTATTCCCTGGCTGGTGAAGACGTTGCAAGGGCCGTAAAGCAGTGGTCAGTGGCCAGTGATCAGTGGTCAGTAGAATCTTTCTAATCAATGCCCGCATCAATCGCAACTTCAGAACTCGACGCCAAACCGCCCTTGCCGCGCCGGAAGCCCTTCTACGCGTCTCTGTGGATCCAAGTGCTGATCGCCATGCTGGCTGCGCTGGTACTGGGATATCTCAGCCCCGCGCGCGCCGTCGCCATGAAGCCGCTGGGCGACGCCTTCATACGGATGATCACCATGATCATCACCATCCTCATCTTCTGCACCGTGGTGACCGGCATCGCCGGGATGCAGGACTTGAAGAAGGTGGGACGGGTGGGCGGCAAAGCGCTGCTCTATTTTGAAATCGTTTCGACCATCGCGCTGGTGATTGGCCTGATCGTTGGCAACGTAGTTCGGCCCGGCAGCGGCTTCAACGTGAATCCGGCGTCGCTTGATGCCCGGGCCGTGGCCGATTATGCCGGCCAGGCCAAGGCGCAAAGCGTCACCGACTTTCTGATGCACATCGTCCCTACGACTGTGACGGATGCGTTTGCCAAGGGCGACATCCTGCAAGTGGTGTTTGTTTCGATACTGTTTGGCTTTGCTCTGGCCTCGGCAGGGCCGCGCGCCAAGCCCATCGTGGCGCTGCTCGAATCGCTGACACAAGTCATCTTCCGTGTGGTGAACATTCTGATGCGCTTCGCGCCGATCGGATGCTTCGGAGCCATGGCCTTCACCATCGGTAAATACGGGTTCGCGTCGCTGGGGCCGCTGGTCAAGCTGATCGCGACGTTTTGGGTGACTTCCATTCTGTTTGTGCTCATCGTGCTGGGTGCGATTTGTTGGATCGCGGGATTCAACATTGTGAAGTTTCTGCTGCACATCAAAGAAGAAATCTTGCTGGTGCTGGCCACCAGCTCGTCGGAAACCGCAATCCCTACTTTGATGGAGAAGCTCGAAAAGCTGGGCTGCTCGCGGTCTTTGGTCGGCCTCGTGGTTCCCACGGGCTACACCTTCAACACTGACGGCAGCAGTTTGTACATGACGCTGGCGGCGCTGTTCGTCGCCCAGGCCACCAATACTCATCTGACGCTGCTCGAACAGATGACCATCTTCTCGGTCGCAACGCTGACCTCGAAGGGAGCGAGCGGAGTGCAGGGAGCGTCCTTCATCGCATTAGTCGCAACTCTGTCGGTGATCCCGACAATTCCGGTGGCGGGGATGGCCCTGATCCTCGGCATCGACCGCTTCATGAGCATGTTCCGCGCCCTGGTGAACATGATCGGCAACGGCGTGGCCACGCTGGTCGTGGCGCGCTGGGAGAATGAGTTGGGTAGGGAAGCGCTGAGGGACAGATTGGCGTGAGATCGCGACGGTCTGACGGTCGCGGCGATATACTCGCAGTAGCGTGACAACACGAGAACAAAAACTCCTTATCGACATGCTCCCGGTACTGTCAACGGAGCTTCAGCAGCTTCTTGCCGGACAAGGCGAACCTGAACTGGCTGCCCAAGTTCCAAGATTAGCCGTGATTGACCGGTGCCGCTGCGGCGACGATTTCTGCGGGACCTTCTACGTGCTGCCCAAGCCGATGGGCGCATACGGTCCCGGTCACCGGAACGTGGAACTCATACCGAAAGATGGGATGATAATACTTGACGTGGTCGCCGATAAAATTGCAAAGGTAGAGATCCTGTATCGGGATGAGATCCGAGAGAAGCTCCTAACCGAATTCCCCTGAAGGTTATCCCTATGACCGGAAAAACCGCTCTCGTAACTGGCGCCAACGGCGGCCTCGGCACTCACGTCACGAATGCCCTGCTGGATGCGGGCTTCACGGTAGTCGGCCTCGCACCGCGAATCCAGCGGTCTGATTTCAACCATCCGACTTTCATCGCGCTTCCCGCCACTCTCAACAGCCTCGACGCTGCGAAGAAGGCCGTCGGCAGCGTGATCACGCGCAGCGGGAAGATCGACGTGCTGGCTCATCTGGTGGGCGGTTTCACCATGGGCCAGACCGTCGCCGCCACGGACGACGCCGCGTGGCAGCGCATGTTCGACGCGAATCTCAACAGCGCGTTCCACATCCTGCGCGCCGTCATTCCCGAAATGCGCAAGGCTGGAGGCGGCCGCATCGTCGCGATCGGAAGCCGGCAGGCCGAAGAACCCGCGCCCACAATTGGTGCTTACAGTGCGTCGAAGGCCGCTCTGGTATCGCTGATGAAGACGGTCGCGCTGGAAAATAAAGATGCGGGCATTACCGCGAACGTCATTCTCCCCGGCACGATCGACACTCCCGCCAACCGAAAAGATATCCCCGGCGCGGACCTCTCCACTTGGGTGCAGCCTGCCTCGATAGCCAGCCTGATCGTGTGGCTGGCGGGAGACGCCGGCAAAGACGTGACCGGCGCGGCGATTCCGGTGTATGGCCGGGGACTCTAGAAGGTTGTGTCATTTCTTAGTGTCATTTCTTAGTAACTACAGTAACCACCCCACCTGCACACTTTTTGTTGCACATTAACACTGCTGCAATATGGTGCATCTAGAATTGTTGGAGGAGATGCCCCATGAGTTCGCCGCGCATTGCGAAATCGCTGCCGCTACAGGTGTGCGCAGTGTGTTACCGCAAGCGGGGCGACGCGGTGGAGTTCCTGCTAGTGAACACCAACGGCGGCAATAAGTGGACCTTCCCCAAAGGATCGCCCGAAGCCCGCCTCTCGCACAGCCAATCGGCCGAGCAGGAAGCCGCGGAAGAAGCCGGAGCGCTGGGCACGATCGAGCCGCGCCACTTTCATCTCTACATTCACTCCAAGGGCGTGTTCTGGCAGCCGGGCGGCGTGCAGGAATTTGTCGTGAAAGCCTTCTTGATGGAAGTCCACGAACTGCGCCGGCCCGATGAATTGCAGCGTCATCCCACCTGGTTCAGTCCGGAAGAAGCCCGGCAGCGGCTGGCCAAAGGCCGCGAAGTGAAGTATGCGCATGAACTCGAAGCCGTGATTGATCGCGCTCTCGAACGCATTCAGTTCCACAGCGAACTGTGGGGCAAGTATCCAGAAAGCCGCAACAGTCGCGCCGCCGCACATTCCTGATTTGTCTCAGTACTGGGTACTAGGTACTGGTTTATGAGACGATGATTCCAGCCCATGATCCAGCTTTCCGGTGCCGGAAAACGTTTCGGCCACAAACTTCTTTTTGAAAATACCGACTGGCTGATTACGCCCCACGACCGCGTAGGTCTGGTGGGCGCGAACGGCACCGGCAAATCCACGCTGATGAAGGTTCTTGCCGGCTTGGATACGTTCGACTACGGCTCGCTCATCGTTGCCAAAGGCACGACGGCTGGATATCTGCCCCAAGATGGCCTCACGCTCTCCGGCCGCACCGTGTTTGCGGAGTGCATGACGGTTTTCACCGGGCTGCACGCGATCGAGCGGGAACTGGTAACACTCACGCACAAAATCTCCGAACTCGATCACACCAGCCCGGAGTATGCCGAGGTGGCCGACCGCTATCACAGCCTGGAGCACGAGTTCCGCACGCGCGATGGCTACTCAATTGAAGCCGAAGTGGGACGCGTGCTGCAAGGGCTGGGCTTTCGCAAAGAAGACTGGGAGCGGCAGACGGACGAGTTCTCCGGCGGTTGGCAGATGCGGCTGGCGCTGGCCAAGCTGCTGCTGCAGAAGCCGAACCTGCTGCTGTTGGATGAACCGACGAACCATCTCGATCTCGAAGCGCGCAACTGGCTGGAAGAATATCTGCACGACTATCCGCACGCCCTGGTGCTGATCTCGCACGACCGTTATTTTCTTGACGTGGTGGTGAACAAGATCGCGGAGATCTGGAACAAGCGCTTCTGGTTCTACACCGGCAACTACGACAAGTTCCTGACGCAGAAAACGCAGCGCAATGAGCAATTGCAGGCCGCTTACAAAAACCAGCGCGACCGGATTGAGCAACTGGAAGTCTTCATCAACCGCTTCCGCTACCAGGCCACCAAGGCGAAACAAGTGCAGAGCCGGATCAAAGAACTGGAGAAGATTGAGCGGATCGAAGTTCCTCCCGAAGAAAAGACGATCCACTTTTCTTTTCCGCAGCCGAAGCCCAGCGGACGAATCGTGGCCGAGTTCGTGGGTGTAGCGAAGACTTATCCGGCAAAACCGGGGACGAACGCTGGCGCAAAGGAAGTCTTTCGTGATGTTAATTTCCTGATTGAAAAGGGTGACCGCATTGCGCTGGTCGGCGTGAACGGAGCTGGAAAATCCACGCTGATCAAGCTGCTCGCGGGCGAGGAAAAGACGACGCACGGCGAATTCAAACTGGGCCACAACGTTGAAGCCGATTACTTTGCTCAAGATCAATACAAAGAGCTTGATCCCGACGCCCGCATGATCGACGATCTGGGCAACGCGTCTCCGCGCTCCACGCAGACCGAACTGCGCAGCCTGCTGGGATGTTTCCTGTTTTCCGAAGACGACGTGTTCAAGAAGATCGGCGTGCTTTCCGGCGGCGAGCGCGGCCGCTATGCCCTGCTGCGCCTGCTGCTGCATCCGGCAAATTTCCTCCTGCTCGACGAGCCTACGAACCACCTCGACCTCCGCGCCAAAGACGTCCTACTCGATGCGCTCATGAAATATACGGGTACGGTGGTCTTCGTGTCGCACGACCGCTACTTCATCGACAAGCTGGCGACGCGGGTTTTCGAGATTGGAGACGGCAAGGTCGAGGTCTATCCCGGCAACTACGAGGACTATCTCTGGCGAAAACAGGGCGGGAGCGCTAAGCAGAACGAGGCAATCCGCCAGCAACTGAGCATGAATGAGCCGGAGCCTCCTGCACCTTCCAACGGCAATCAGCCCGCCGCCGACGCCCAGCCTGCCGCCAAGGCGAAGCGCATGAATCCCATCAAGCGCAAGAAGATGGAAGACCGCATTCGTGAACTGGAAGGGGAGATTAGTCGCGCCGAGACCGCAATTGCACAGTATGAAACGGCCTTGCAGGATTTCGTCAGCGCCGAGAAAAGTCAGCGCCAATCCCATGAACTCGACCAACAAAGAGCTGCCCACGCTGCCTTCATCAAAGAATGGGAAGAACTGGCTGAGTCTCTACCGGAAGACTAACGGGGCCGACTAGTCGCCGGGCCGCGCGCGCAACCGTACACCCTCTTCCGTAATCTCGGAGGATCGCTTACCTCTGTGCGATAGTGAGCATGGCCGATGGGACACGAACTTTCCGGCGGCCCCAAAATTCCAGACCCACCGCAGGGACGGCGCCCGCGGAAATGAAGGAAGGTCCAATGCTTCAGTCCTCAGAGAACTCGTACGGCGTGAAGTCCACCTCACCAGCTTCGAACCCCAACTCTTTTAATCCAGTCAAGACCACTACCGCCCCTATCGAGCAGGCCACCATTGGCCGCACGCTCGTGATCAAGGGCGAAGTCAGCGGTGCGGAAGCGCTCTACATCGATGGCCGCATCGAGGGCAAGATCAGCCTGCCCGATAACCGCATCACCATCGGTCGCAACGGCAGCGTGCAAGCTAACATCGTTGCCCGCGAAGTTGTGGTCATGGGCAAGGTGAACGGAAACATTGATTGCAGCGACCGCGTGGATATCCGCAGCGAAGGCTCGGTCACAGGAGACGTTTCCACAGTACGCATCAGCGTGGAAGACGGCGCCGTGCTCAAGGGCGGCATCCAGGTAAAGAGCGGCGACCACAAGCAGCAGAATCAGGCGCAGTCTCACCAGAAGGCGGAGACGCCGAAGCCGGCTGCGGTGGAAACGCCGAAGGCCCTGGCTGCAACCGCCCACGCGTAAGCAGGAATAAAGGATAGGGATCAGGGGATGGGGATTAGAAGGACGCTAACCCTAACCCCTGATCCCTATTTCTTACTTCTTCTCCTTCGGCTTCAAATCCAACGACGCCGAATTCATGCAGTAGCGCAGCCCCGTGGGCGCGGGACCATCCTCGAACACGTGCCCCAAATGCGCGCCACACTTTGCACAGCGCGCCTCGGTGCGCACCATTCCATAGCTGGAATCCTTGTGCTCCTCAACCTTGCCTTCGTCCGCGGGCTTGTAGAAACTTGGCCAGCCCGTGCCGGAATCGAATTTCGTCGAGGAATCGAACAGCGGTTCCCCGCAGCACACGCAGTGGTACGTCCCCGCGTCCTTGGTCTTCCAGTACTTGCCGGTAAAGGCGGGCTCGGTTCCGGCTTCGCGGGTCACGTGATACTGCTCCGGCGTAAGCTTCTGCTTCCACTCAGATTCGCTCTTTGCCATCTTCTCTGCCATGAATGCCTCCAAAATCAGTGGTCAGTAAAACCCATTGAGCCTCCCACTTGCGCGGCGGGTCTTACTGACCACTGGCCACTGACCACTGACCACTGACCACTGACCACTGACCACTGACCACTGACCACTGCTTTTAGATGTTCGGCTGCCCAAAAAGTGGCGAGCCACCAATCACATCCCGCGGTCCTTTGTCTGTGACATCCGTCACAATGTCATTGTGACATCTGCCCTTGTCTTCCACAGGCTCAACAGTCAAGTATGAATGAACGTCTGCGAGTCCCTCCGGCCCGGCAGCTTCCCTCAGAAGGCGCCGGGCCTTTTCGTTCTAGTCCACTACTTCCTCGCCGATCTTGTCATACTTGCCTCGGAAAAACAGCAGCGGCTCACCCTGACGCACCACCACGTCCTCAACCTCGGCGATAAAGATGGTATGGTCGCCCGCTTCCTGTGCCGACTGTAGCCGGCATTCCAGATAAGCCAGCGCCCCGTGCAAGATCGGAGTGCCCTGCGCAGTGCGCTCAAAGCTCGCCCCAGCTTCTTCTTCGGCGTGCCCGTGAATGTGCACCGGCCGCGCGTAGTATTCCGAAATCACCCGCTGGCCCTCTGCCAGAATGTTGACCCCGAACCGCTTCTTGGCATGCAGATGGGCGTGGGTGCGCGCGCTATGATCGACGCAAACCAACACCAGCGGCGGATCGAGCGACACGGACGCGAACGCGTTCGCAGTCATCCCATGAACTTCGCCTTCGAGATCGAGGGTGATGATGGTCACTCCCGTGGCAAAAGATCCCATCGCTTTTCGGAATTCAGTTGGACTGAGGCTCATAGCGCGCCGGCGGTTTTCAGGCCGCGACTGCCTACATTAGCACGGCAGTGGCCCGTCGGGGTCAATGCGGGAAATGACCTGGTTTCGTCAATGAATCTCTGGCGAAGCACCCATTATGCCTGGCGTGCCACCCATGCGTTTCTGTGTCTGCCTCAGATAACCACCAAAGAGAGCACAACCGGGAGCGGCTATTAAGAGGAGTATCTGTACGAGCATCGATTGAGAGTCCTTGCCTGACAATGCGGAATAGACCCCGATAGCGGTGCACAGAAATGACGAAAGTAGCCCGTTGAGCAGTTCGTCGTGCTTGGCGATCCAAGCGGCAACGTATCCCCCGAGGACGGAACAGCCGAGGCCAATTGCCAATTGCAGCCCATACAGCCACGCGCTTGAATGAATTGAGGCGATTGCAGCGGAGCCTTTGGGTAATTGTAAAAGGTCATACTTAACCATCACGTAAATGATCAAAGGAATCGCGAGAACTGTTGACGCGACGACATCGATGATTCCCCCGATCGCTACAGCGACAATCGACACTCTTAAGCCCGGACGCCGTTGCAAGCGTTTGTCCAGCCATCGAGCCAAAAGAAAAATGAGCAGAAGCGGTATGCCGAAAACAATCAGGGCCGAGAAAAGCAGTATCAAGAGGTGCAGCGGACTGAAAAATCCTTCAGACATTTTCTTCCCCCGAATGAACCCTGACTCCGGCGCACGTATCTTACTATTTATTGAAGTCGTCGGACCGTGAGGCAGATCAGTTGATGAGTTAATTGGCGACAAATCGCCATCGCCCCGTTGACCCCCGCCAGAACAGGTGTTCAGCAGACGGGCAGGTTTGTATTGACTGGCCACCGGCCACTGGCAACTGACCACTGTTGTATGATTCGATGCATCCGCACGCCGCGGGACCGAGCATCGTGACAATAACCGCCATCGGAGAGACCGCCCAGGAGCACAGCGCATCGTGCGCGGGAGAACTGGCCGACCTAGAGCCCGGATCGCCCATCTCGCGTGACCTCGCCCTGCGGCTGATCCGCTGCGCCGACGAGGATCTTCCCGCGCTGCTCGCCGCGGCTCGCGCTGCCAGAGACAACTTCAAGCCCGGCGTCATCACCTATTCGCGGAAAGTTTTCCTGCCGCTGACCAACCTCTGCCGCGACTACTGCGGCTACTGCATCTTCCGCCGCGATCCCTCAGATCGCGGCGCGCACACCATGACTCCCGAAGAAGTCCTCGCTGTCGCCCGCGCCGGAGAAAAGCTGGGATGCACGGAAGCCCTCTTCAGCTTAGGCGACAAGCCGGAATTACTCTTCCCCGAGATGCGCGACACCCTGCGGCATCTCGGGTACAAGTCCACGCTGCACTATCTCGAAGCCATGTGCGAACTCGTCCTGCGCGAGACCACCCTGCTGCCCCATCCCAATCCCGGCCTGCTCAGCGCCGAGTGGATCGCCCGTCTGGCGGCCGTTTCCCCCAGCATGGGCCTGATGCTCGAAACCACCGGCCGCGCCCTGCTCGCTCCCGGTGCAGCTCACGATAACGCTCCCGATAAAGTCCCGGCGAAACGCCTGCGCACCATCGAAGACGCTGGCAAGCAGCGTGTTCCCTTCACCACCGGCCTGCTGATCGGCATCGGCGAAACGCTCGAAGATCGCGTCGACACGCTACTCGCGATCCGCAACTTGCACGAGCGCTACGGACACATCCAGGAAGTGATTGTTCAAAATTTCCGCGCCAAGCCCGCCATCCCCATGGCCCACGTGCCCGAACCCAGCCACGGCGAGATGCTGCGCGCCGTGGCGGTAGCTCGCTTGTTAATGCCCAACGTCAATATTCAGGCCCCTCCCAACCTCAATGCGCCGTATTATGAAGAGTTGCTGGACGCTGGCATCAACGATTGGGGAGGAGTTTCGCCACTGACCCCTGACTACATCAATCCGGAGAAGCCCTGGCCGCATCTGGAGCAACTCCGCCAGCGCACTGAAAGCAAGGGACTGCAGTTGCACCAGCGTTTGCCGGTATATCCCGAATTCGTACCCGCCCTCATGTCCCGGCCCGGATTGCTTTCGGAAAAACTTCAAGCCGCCCGCGACCGCGAAGGCCTCGCCAAGCAGAGGGCCGCATGATCTGTGTGCTTACCGGCGGCACGGGCGGCGCAAAGTTCGTGGATGGCCTACGGCAAATCATTCCCGCGGAAGAAATCACTCTGGTAGTGAATACCGGAGACGACTTGCTGTGGTGGGGACTCTACGTTTCGCCGGACATTGACTCCATCACTTACGCGCTCTCCGGCCTGCTCAGCCGCGAGCGCGGTTGGGGCGTGAAGGGAGATACGTTTCTCTGCCTGCAAGCCATGGGACAACTGGGCGAGCCCACGTGGTTTCATACGGGAGACCGCGACCTCGCCGTGCATCTGCTGCGGTCGCGCCAACTGGCGGAAGGCAAAACGCTTTCCGAAGCTACGAAGACAATCTGCGACAAGCTGGGAGTGAAGGCGCGCATTCTTCCCATGAGCGATTCGCGGGTCGAGACGCGCGTGGATACGCCTTCGGGAGAAATGAGTTTCGAAGAATATTTCGTGCAGCGCTGGTATCAGGATCCCGTGAACTCAGTGCGTTTCGCCGGAGCCTCCGACGCCGAGCCCGCGCCGGGAGTGATCGAAGCCATCGTCTCCTCCGACGCGGTGCTCATCGCTCCGAGCAACCCCATCACCAGCATTGGTCCCATTCTTTCTGTGCCCGGAATCCGGGAAGCGCTGCGCAGCGCGCGCGGCAAAGTTGCCGCCGTGAGTCCGATCATCGGGAACGCCCCCGTGGCCGGCCCTGCGGGGATTCTGATGACCGCGCAGGGATTGCCTTGCTCCATCGCCGGCGTGGCCAAAGCGTACGAAGATTTCCTCGACCTTCTCATTTGTGACACGCGCGACGTGCGCCCGGCGGAAGCGATTCGCAAACAAGGCCTGCGCGTGCAGTGCACGGAAACCATCATGCGCTCCGCCGATGACCGGGCCGCGCTGGCTCGAACCGTCCTCTCGTCGACAATCGGTGGACTGCGGTCTGATGAATCTGGTTCTGAAAAATCTGACTCTGAGAAATCTGGTTCTGACAAGTCTGGTTCTGACAAACCAACGTCGCGCGCCGCATCCGAACAGCCGTGATCCTCATCCCAGTCAAGAATCTGTCGGCCGCCAAGCAGCGGCTCTCTGCCGTGCTGGATCAGCCCGCGCGCACGGAATTGGCGCAAGCCATGCTGCATGACGTTGTGTCCGCGCTGGCCGCGTGGCCGCGCCGCCCAGCATGCGCGCTCGTGACCAGTGATCCGTTCGCAATTGATCTGGCAGAGCAATACGATTTCGAACTCATCCCCGATCGCGCCAACCCCGGTGAAACCGGCGCCATTGAGATGGCGACGCGCCTCTGCGTGGCGCGCGGCATCGACAGCACCCTCGTCATCCCTGCGGATATTCCGCTGATTCAGGCCAGCGAGTTGGAGCAGATTCTCCAGCAGGCTCCGGACGAAGGCTCAGTGCTGGCGCCCGCCGCCGACGGGCGCGGAACCAACGCCGCCTTCCGCCGCCCCGCGAATTTGTTTCCCCTGCGCTTCGGCAACGACAGCTTCAAGCCCCACCTGGCCGCGGCTCAAGCCACGGGCAAACCGTGCATCGTACTGCAACTGCCTGGCCTCGCCGTCGATGTGGATAATCCCGAAGACCTGCAGCAGTTACTTACACATCCCGGCGAAACCCGTACGCAGAGCCTGATTCGCCGGTGGACACTCGACGGCCGCTTCCTTGCCAAAGGATCGGAGGCTTCGTGAGCAGGCATCCTCGCAGGGCCAATACAACGACCGAGGCAAAACGCGGGAAACAGGGTTCGAATCATTTCCGTGTTGAACTCAGCATTATTCCGATCCCCGTCACAGACGAAATCAAACTCGGCGATTCGCTCGCTGAGATACTGCTGCAATCGCTGCGTCAAAACCACCTCGCTTTCAAATCCGGCGACATCCTCATCGTGAAACACAAAATCATTTCCAAAGCCGAAGGGCAAATCGTCGATCTGGCAACGATCAAACCCTCGGCCACGTCGATCGCCTGGGCGAAGAGATACAAGCTGGATGCCCGGGTCGTCGAACTGGCCCTGCGCGAGAGCCGCGCCATCATCCGGCGCAAGAACGGCGTGCTCATCACCGAGACGCGGCATGGCTTCATCTGCGCCAACAGCGGCGTCGATGTCTCGAACGTCGATGGCGGACGCCACGCTCTGCTCCTCCCCACTGGTCCAGACCATTCTGCCCTTGAGCTTCATCGTGAACTCAAAAAGCAAACCGCGCTCGCCATCCCGGTTCTCATCACCGACACATTCGGCCGTCCCTGGCGCGAAGGCTTGGTGGATTTCAGTATCGGCATCGCGGGAATGAAAGCGTTGCGCGACGATCGCGGGCGCCGCGATCCGCACGGCTACACGTTGCAAGCCAGCCTTGAGGCCGTCGCCGACGAACTGGCCTGCGCCGCCGCCCTAGTCTGCGGCAAGCTGAACCGCACACCCGCGTGCATCATTCGCGGATTTCCCTACGAGCCTGCCCGCGGACGATCGCGCGACCTGCTTCGCCCCAAAGCCAACGACTTGTTTCGTTAAGCTCTCGCCAAACAGCCGCTTCTAGGAGTAATTTGGAATACCAACAGGTTTGGAGGATCCCGTGTCCCGAGCACTCTCGACTTCCGAATTGGAAAGCTTCCCCTCCCTAGACTGGTTCGAGATCGCGCCCCACCTAACGCCCGCAGCACGCGCCTCGATGGAACGAATTCTCGAAATGCAAAACGGAAACGCCGTGTCGCTGGAAGAGGCTCACGCCCTTGCCCGCTGCGAAGGCGACGACCTGCTCGGCCTGCTCGCCGCCGCCAACCTGCTACGCGCCGAACTCTGCGGCAATCTCGTCACCTACGTGGTAAATCGCAACATCAATTTCACCAACATCTGTTTCGTGGGATGCAAGTTCTGCGCCTTCAGCCGCGGCCCCCGCGAATCCGACACCTATTTCCTGGAGCCGCATCAAGTCGCGCAGAAAGCCATCGAAGCCTGGCAACTCGGCGCCACCGAAGTCTGCATTCAAGGCGGATTGCCGCACGGCCTGCCTCCGTTTTACTACCGCGATATTCTGCGCGCGGTAAAGAGTGCCGTGCCAGCCATGCACGTCCACGCTTTCTCACCGATGGAAATCGTCTACGGCGTCGAACTCACAGGCATGCCGCTCGCCGACTACCTCTCGATGCTGCGCGACAACGGCTTGGGCACCCTGCCTGGCACGGCCGCCGAAATTCTCGACGACGAAATCCGCGCCATTCTCTCGCGCAACAAGCTTTCTACCGCGCAGTGGGTCGACGTCATTCGCACCGCCCACCTCAACGGCATACGCTCCACTTCGACCATGATGTACGGACACATGGAAACCACAGAACATTGGGTCAGGCAAATGCGGCTCTTGCGTGAAATCCAGGATGAAACCGGAGGCTTCACAGAATTCGTCCCGCTCGGATTCGTTCACCAGAACACGCTGCTGTTTCATCAAGGCCTGGCGCGCTCCGGCCCCACGCTCGCCGAGCATCTGAAAGTGCACGCGCTCTCCCGCCTGCTGCTCGCCGGTTCCATCAACAACATTCAGGTTTCATGGGTGAAGTTGAACCGCCGCCTTTCGCAACTCTGCCTGCACGCCGGTGCCAACGATTACGGCGGCACGCTGATGGAGGAGAACATTTCACGCGAGGCGGGAGCCACCGCCGGCCAATACACCAGCCCCGAAGATTTTCAGGCGCTGATTCTGGAAATGGGCCGCGTCCCCGCCGAGCGCAACACCACCTACACGCGCATCAAGCTCAAGCTGCCGCTGGAAGATTTCACTGCGGAAGAAACGCTGGAACCGGAATTTGCATGAGCGACGCCTCGCACCCCATCGCTGTTCTAGGGGGAACCGGCCCCGCAGGCATGGGTCTGGCACTGCGCTGGGCGCGCGCTGGAGAAACCATCCTCCTCGGATCGCGCGACGGGCAGCGCGCGCAAGAAGCCGCCGACAAGATCAAACAGAAAGCTGGACACCAGTGCCGAGTCTCCGGCATGGAAAACAGCAAAGCCTGCGCCGCCGCAGATCTTCTGGTGCTCACGGTTCCCTTCGAAGGGCAGGCCGCTCTGCTGAAACAACTCAAGCCCGCGATTAACCCCGGCAGCATCCTGATTGACGCCACCGTCGCGCTCGCCGCTGGAGTCGGCGGACGCGCCTCCCGCACTCTCGGTGTCTGGCAAGGCTCATCCGCACAGCAAGCCGCGGAACTAGTTCCCAAGGGAATAAGCGTGGTGGCGGCGTTTCACAACTTGTCGGCTGAGTTGCTGAACGGAGACGAGGCTCTCGACTGCGACGTCATCGTATGCAGCGACGACGCGAATGCGGCCCAACTAACGCGCGCTCTTACAGCCAAGATTCCCGGCGTCCGCGCCATCGACGGCGGCAAACTCGAAAACGCCCGCACCCTCGAGCAGATCACCGCCTTGTTAATTGGCCTCAACATCCGCCACAAAGGCCACGCCGGAATCCGCATCACCGGCCTGCCGCCAGAAGCCTACAAGTAGTTAGCCTAGAACCCATACTTCAGCGAAAACTGAATCAGCCGCGGCGTGCCGACCGTCGACGTAATCGGCGCAGATCCGCCCCCCGATGTAAGAACCCCGCCCACGATGACCTGAGGCGAGACCGCCGCCAGCGCCGGAACCTGGAACGACGGATGATTGAACAGGTTGAAGAAGTCCGCGCGGAATCGCACGCTCTGTCGCTCGCCCAGCTTGAACGTTTTGTCCAGCGTGAAATCCACATTCTTCTGCGGCGGACCGATGATGCAGTTGCGGGGCGTGTTGCCGTAAACCGTCGCGTCACTCGGAGAGCCGTTGGAAAGTGTCGGTGCCAGTGGATCGGGTGTATACGCTGCTGGATTCACCCAGTTGGCCAGCCGAGACTCCGGGCTCCCCCTGCTGGGCGCATTGCCGCAGCTGAAGCCGGAAGCAAATGTTGCGGTCGACGATGGTGTGCTGGCCAGCGCGTAAGCCGTGCCTCCGGCAGGATCGTAAACCGTAATTGGAGCTCCCGATTGCAGGACGATTACCCCACTGGCCTGCCAGCCACCCAGCACTCCTTTGGTGAAACCACGAGAGTTGGCGAAGAAGGGCAGTTGGTAGACCGCGCTCGTGACGAAGCGCTGCCGCCGGTCGAAGTCGGAGAGGCCGCGAGAGGCACGCGCGTTGTTTTGATCGTTGACCCGCGTAAGGAACGCTACCGAAGCCGTGGAGACATCGTCAATTGACTTCGAGTAGGTATACGCGCTCTGGAAATAAAGCCCTTCGCCGTAGCGGTGAGCTAAGGTGGCCTGGAGCGCGTTGTAGTGAGAATCGGAGTTGGGTGCGAAGTCTTCGAAGTCTCCCGGAGCGATGCCTATGTAGGGCGCGCGCAGGGAAGCGTTCTCCGTAGTGGTATCCGTGATCGTGCATGAAAGCCCCTGGGCCTGTAAATTGACGCAGCCCTGTCCCGCAACGACAACCGGATTCTGCGCCGTGGCCAACGTGCCTTGATCGGGATCGAAGGTAGAGCGCAACCGGCTGCCTTTGGTGCCAACATAGCCAAGTTCGGCAAACCAGTCACGCCCCAGTTCACGCTGAATGGTGAAGTTCCACTGCTGCGTGGTTCCGACTACCCAGTGCAATGGAACAGTCAGTTGAATCAGGCCGTTCACGTTCCCGCTGAAGGTCCCGCCGCAGGCCGTACCCACGCCGGGCTTTTGGTTCCCCAAGGTGCAGGGAGTGTTAACGCTCTGCAAGATCGCAGCAGTCGGCACATAAGTCTGAGTCGGGTTGGCTCCCAGCGCTGGGACGCCGTTGGGGAAGGCGGCGCTTGCCGCAAACAAGTTAGTCAGGCTTCCCGGTCCGGGAAGAAATCCCACAAGAAACGGATACGTAGGGGGAACGATGGCCAGATTGTCCACGGCTCCGAGGTCTTCGCGGACGCTGTAAATGCCGTAGCCGCCCCGAATCGAGGTGGTATGATGTCCGCCCAAGTCATAAGCAAAACCGATGCGCGGCTCCCAGACAGTAGCGTATTCGTTCTTGAGTCCCGCCGAATTGAGGGTTCCCGTAATCCCGGAGAGGCCGAATTTGCTGATGCATTTGGGATAGATATAGGGTTGCCCGGTGGTGATCGCCAGGTTGGGGTCCGTGTTGCCAGTGTGGCAAAGAGTGTCGTAGGGCGCGCCAAGAAATTCGTTGCGGAAACCGATGTTCACAGTAAGTGTCTTGCTCGCCCGATAGTCATCCTGCCCGAACCAGGCGTAGCCGGGAATGCGGTAGTCGTGATTCCCCAGGCCGCCGCCGCCTTCACCCAGCAGCGGCGCGCCCGCCAGAAAACTCTGAAAGTCCGATCCAAATCCACTCGCGTTTGAAATGAAAAATATCAGCCCGTTGTCTGCAATCGGCAGGTTGCGGCGCATGGCAACGCGGTCAATCTCTCCGCCAAAGCGCAGTTGGTGCGGCCCGTGGGTCCAGCTCACGGTGTCGACCCAAGTGTAGTTGTCGGACAGGGCCGACTGCAGCTGGGTGGGGTACGCCCCAAACCCGAAGGTGTCAAACTGAAACCGGTAAATGTTGGGATCGCCGGCTTGTCCGTTTACGCCGGTGGCGGTCGGCAAGTTGATGCCAACCTGCACGTTGGTGACGGGCGGCTGGTTATTCAGCTTGTCACTGATGATGTTGACGCCGAATCGGAATTCGTTGATCAGCGCATTGCTGAAAATGTGTGTTTCGGTGATGCTGCCGAACCGGCTGTGCAGGGGAATATCCAAGGGGAAGTTCAGGTTGTTCACGCCAGGCGGGCCGCCGGTTTGAATGCCGAAAGAGTCGGCCCCGAAGGGCTGAGACGTATCGGAGTTGGACCAGAAGAAACGCTCGGAAACGCGATCCTTCCCGCCGCGGAATTCCCGGTCCCAGTTCGCAGTGAACTGGTTGTCGGTGAACTTGCCGGGCTGAGTGACCACGAACGGAACGTGGCTTCCGCAGGGTGTGCTCGTCGGTGCATTTGTGGGTAGCGGAAACAGGTATCCTCCTGCTCCCGCTCCAAACTGATTGCTCTTGAAGCCCAGCAGATTGAACGCCACCGGATCAACCGTGCCGGAAACTCCGCAGTCCGTTGCCAACGCGCTGCTCGACTGCCGGTCGACAAGGGAAACGTAGGGAATGCTCGTGTTGATGTAAGTTCCCGGCGAATCGCCACTGCGCTGCCGCGTCCCTTGAAGGTTGAAGTAAAAGTACCCAAACTTCGCGCCAGGGCCGATCGGCCCGCCAATGTCTCCGCCGAAAATGTTCTGCTTGACGACAACTTTGCCCAGAAAATAATCGTTCGCATCCAGCGCCGTGTTGCGGAAATACTCCCACAAATCGCCGTGAAAGTTTGACGTCCCGCTCTTGAGAGTGGCGTTGATGTTGCCACCGCCGTTCCTTCCCTGGGTGGCGTCGTAAAGGCTGGTGCTGACCTTGAATTCCTGGATCGCGTCCGGGCTGGGCAGCGGCGTAAAGGTCAATTCACCGAAGGCATAGTCGGCGACGGTGATGCCGTCGATCAGATAGTTATTGTTGTCTTCTCTGCCGCCGTTTACGTGCATGAAAACCGCGCCCCGGCCAAGCTGCGCCGCGCCATTCAAGTCGGCAGAAGCGCCCGCCGAGAGCGTGAGCAACTGTTGAAAGTTTCGCGTGGCCAAAGGCAGGTCCGTAATCGTCTGCGCCCCCAGCGATTGGCCCGTAGTGGCGTCCGTGGTATTAACTTGCTCCACCTGGGATTGCACTTCCACAACTTCCTTTACCACACCCGCCTTCATGACCGCAGTCATGCGCGTAGTTTCAGTGATGCGCACGATGATGCCGGGGAACCTGGTCAGGGGAAAGCCCGCCGCGTTCACTTCCACCGTGTACACGCCTACGGGCAGCAGCGTAGTCGTGAACAACCCGGATGAGTCGGTCGTCGCCTGGCGCAGCACCTCACCCGTAGCATCGCTTTTGACACTCACTTTGGCGTTCGCGATTACAGCTCCCGATGCGTCCTGAATCACTCCTCCAATGGCGCCGGTTGCGCCGCCTTGCGCGAACATCATGCTTGTAGATAGCGCAACGAAAAGACCGGATGTCACGAACACCTTCCGAAGTGAATTCATCTTGTCCTCCGAGGAGACGATCGTCCCTGACACGACCGTGCGTTGCTCACTCGCGCCACGTACGGCGAATGAAATGGCGGGGTCTACCAGCGCGGTGAGATTTACCTGCCGATATATCACGATCTTAGGACGATGTTCAAGAAATACATGCAAGGCACAACATGGACACGTTGAAGTTACCGGATTGCCTTTTTCTGATTAGGAAAGCACAGGGGAGTTAATCCTCCACCGCCTGCACCGTCATCTCCGGCGGCTCGCCGCCGGCCGCAGCCTGGGCCACGATCAGCCGCCGCGCCTCCACGCGAATCTTCGGCAGTTGCACTCCGAACCAGCACGCACCCACGATGGACGCAAGGCCTCCGATCGCCACTGTTACCGGAGCGCCCAAACGTTCGGCCAGCGCACCCCCCAGCAGCGCTCCTATCGGAGCCATGCCCATGAACATCATCGAGTACACCGCCATCACCCGCCCGCGCAGCGCGTCTGGCACCATCACCTGAATCAGCGTGTTCGAGGACGCCATCTGCAGCATGATCGTGTAGCCCACCGGCAGCAGCAAAATCACCGAAAGCCAAAACGTGTGAGAAGTCGCAAACACGATCAGGCTCGCCCCAAAGCCGGCGCTGCACCATGCCACCCAACTCCCCAGTCCCTTCACGCCCTGGCGGAACGCCAGGGTCAGTGCGCCCAGCAGCGCCCCCACGCCGGTCGCGCCCATCAGGATGCCCAGCCCGCGCGCCCCGCCGTGCAGAATCTGGTCGGCAAAGATCGGCATCAGCACCACGTAGGGCATTCCCACCAGGCTCACAACCCCCAGCAGCAGCAGCAATGCCCGGATCGGCGCGGTCCGGTTCACGAAATGGAACCCCTCCATCAAGTGCTCGAAAGGCGACGCCTGCGACGCCCGCACCGGGCTATGCACTCTCATCATCAGCAATCCGATAATCACTGCGATGTAGCTCACCGCGTTGGCGAAGAAGCACCAGCCCTCGCCAATCTTCGCCACCAGGATTCCAGCAATGGCCGGACCAATCACGCGCGCCCCATTAAACATGGAAGAATTCAGCGCGATCGCGTTCATCAAATCTTCCTTCCCAACCATGTCCACCAGAAACGATTGCCGCCCAGGAATGTCGAACGCATTCACCACACCTAGCAGGCTCGCCAGAACAAACACATGCCAGACCTGCACCTTGTGCAACAGAGTCAGCACCGCCAGAATAAACGCCAGGAGCATCGCCGCCACCTGTGTGGAGATCACAATGTGCCGCCGGTTGACGCGGTCGGCCGTGATCCCCCCCAGCGGCGCAAACAGAAACACGGGTATCTGGCTGGCGAATCCCACCGACCCCAGCAGCAACGCCGAACCCGTCAGCCGGTAGACCAGCCACGATTGCGCCACGGTCTGCATCCACGTACCGATCAGGGAAATCAGTTGCCCACTGAAAAAAAGCTGGAAGTTGCGGTGCCGCAGCGCCCGCCATGCCACCTGCCAGCGCGACCCGCGTCCAGCGGCCACTTCCGCACCGTTCGCCGTCGCAGTTTCCTGTATTGGGATTCCCGATTCAGACACGTTCACTTCCTTGGATGATGCCATCCCCTCTGAGCATTACTATAGCTTGCATGTTGTCCGCTCATTCCGCCAGGACAGTTTTCCACAGGTGCAGCAATCCTGGTGCAATGGTCCAATTTCCATCGCACCAACTTTTGCCTTCCCAGACGGGCCGGACTGCGCTACAGTTGCAGTTGTTCTCCCCCCGGCGATTCTCAAAGGACGTGAGCGGCCATGAATAATCCTCCGGTTGGCGTTGAACGCCGCATTGGACAGCGCTTCGCCTTTAACCTCCCGGTCTCCCTGCGTGACGTTGCCACCGCAACCGAAGGACTTGGATTCACTCAGGACCTCAGTTCCCGAGGAGCTTTCTTCTTCACCGACATGGCGCTTAACGAAGGCGCCGAAGTCGAACTTACATTAAGGATGCCCTCCGAGATCACGCTCGGCGAAAATATGCGCGTCCGCTGCCGGGGCCGCGTTCTCCGCGTCATCACCGCTGACAACAAGTCCCCCGAGACCAAGATCGGCGTGGCCGTCTGCCTGAAGGGCTACGAATACCTTCCCGAGACCGTGGACGGCACCGCCGAGTTCCGCCGTATTTCAGCCCTGCACAGCCCGAGCGAGGCCGAGCGCCCCGCCGCACCCGCGCCCGGCACTCCTCCCGTAGCTGTCCACTAACCTATCGTTTTCTTGAATCGCAAGGGAAAACCCGGTCTGGGCCAGAGTTCAGACTTTAGTTCGTTCGGCCCATCTCAGTCCTTTTCAATCTCCGCGCCTTGGCTTAGAATGTCTGACACTGGTGCGGTTGGTAAGGGAGTTTTCCTGCTGTGCTTCTCATACTGAGTTTTTTGTTCTTGCAGATCGCTGCGCGTCCGTCTTCGCGCGAATCGTGCGGACGTGTGCCCCCAGGCGGTTACCGAGGTCACTTGGCTAAGAGTACTTTCTCTTTCTAACATGCAAACACCGAGAGAAATCAGCGAGAACCGCACCATGCATGGGATCGCCGTAGCCCTCCTGACCGAGGACCGTGAGCACTTGTCCGAGTTGCAGAACCGTGTGGAGGCAACCCGGCTCGCCCGCGTCGTGTTCGCCAACGTCGGCTTTCCTGCCGGACCCACCGATTCCATCCTGCGCCAGATTCAGGATTTGCGCGCCGAAATCGTGGTCGTGGACATCTCTTCCGAAAATCCCCTGCCCGCCATCAAAGCCATCGAACTCATCCAGGGCAACACCCTGCAACTCGCCATCTTTGCCAACGGAACCATGCAGCAGCCCGCCACCATCGTATCCAGCATGCGCGCCGGTGCCGGCGAATACCTGGACGAAAGCGCCGGCTCTGAAGCTCTTCTCGAAGCCCTCACCCGTTTCAGTTCCAACCGCACCCGCACTCGCGGAGGCACTGGCAAGGCCCGCATCTTCACCTTCCTCAGCGCCAAAGGCGGTGCCGGCGCCACCACCGCCGCGGTCAACACCGCTATGGCCCTCCAGCAATCCTACGGCAACGTGGTTCTGGTGGATTTTGCCCCCGTCGGCCACGCCCAACTCCATCTCAACCTGCGTCCCAGCTTCGGAGTGCCCGACGCGCTCGAAAACCTGCACCGCCTCGACGCCTCCCTGCTCGACGGTCTGATGACCGTGGCCAAAGACGGCTTGCATCTTCTAGCCGGCCCGCAGCAGCCCTATCACTCCGTCCCCACACCGGCCGAATTGGCCCGCCTCTTCGACCTGCTGGTGAATCATTATCGCTACGTGGTAGTCGACGCTTCCAGCCGCCTCGATTCCACCACGCGCCTGCTCTCCGACCTCTCGAACGCCGTGCTCATGGTCGCTCAAACTGATGTGGTCTCGCTATGGAGCGCCAGCCGCATCCACGCTTTCCTCGAAGAAGGCGCAGGCCGCAACCGCCTCCGCATGGTCCTGAATCGCCACAAAAAAATTCCCGGATTCACCGACGAAGATATCGAACAAGCCACTCGCTGCAAGGTCTTGTGGAAAATTCCCAACGCGTTTGCCGCGATCTCACCCGCCATCGATCACGGCACGCCGGTAGTTCTTCAGGAAAATCAGGAAGTAAGCCGCTCCTACCGCGCCCTGGCAGCGGCGTTGGCCGAGGCCTCCTCCACCCAGGATGGCGGACTCGATCTCGTCTACGCCCAGGAAAAACCCGACGCCGAAAAGAAAGCCCCCGGCCGCCTGGTCATAACACCGGCCCGCGCCGGCCAGTAGATAGTACAGAGTATCCAGTACCTAGTACCCAGAAGAACGCTTTCTTTCTAGGTACTGGGTACTAGCTTCTCGCTTCCTTCGGAAACATCTTCAACACCACCTCGTGCGCATGCGAACTAACCTTCTTCGCCCCATCGCTGGAATTCTCGATGAGCGTTCCCTTCAGCACGTAATAAGCCTCGTCCCTAGGATTTTTCCCCTCGCCCCGTTCCACTGTGCCGTTGAACTCGAACCACACCGCTTGCACCGTTTCCGTGATGAAAGTCAGCTTGTTGCCGTCCAGTTTCCCGCTCTTGAAATACTGATCGAGAAACGCTCCTTTGTCGCTCGCGCCATCTCCATATCGCGAAACAAATCCCGTAACCCGGCCTTCATCTTCCACCGTAATCTGCACGAACTCGCCGTCTTCCAAAAAGCTGTGCACGAAGTTACACGAAGGGGGACAGCGAGAAATTTCCTTCGTGCAACTTTGTGTCCTTGGTGGTTTCGGTTTTGGCGTCTAATCCGACCAGCGCGTCGGCTTGCGGTCCCAGCGATGTTTTTTCAGTTCGGCGAGCAGGCCGGAGTCGAGCGGGCCGGCGTCACTGGCGGCGACGTTTTCGCGCACGTGTTCGGGGCTGCGCATGCCGACAATCGTCGTGCTCACTGCGGGATGAGACAGGATGAAGCGCAGCGACATTTCCGGCAGGGTCATGCCTGTGGGCAGAATCTTCTTGAGCTTGTCGACGCGTTGGATCGTGTTCGCCAGATTCTCCGGCCCAAAGTACCCGGAGCGCCAATCGCCCTTGGGAAAGCGGGTTTCGAGCGTCATCTTGCCGCCCAGGCTGCCTTCATCAAGAGGCACACGCGCGATTACGCCTATGTTGAGCTGCTGGCAGAGAGGGAGCAGTTTGTCCTCTGGCGCCTGATCGAAGATGTTGTAAATCACCTGGACCACGTCGACCAGCCCGGTGTGCAGAGCCTTGATGCCATTTTCCGGCTCCCATCGGTTCAGGCTGAGGCCGAAGGAGCGAATCCAGCCGCCGTCTTTTAACTTCTCGACCGTCGAGCGGAATTCGGGGTTGTCGGTCCAACTGTCATCCCAGACATGGAATTGCAACACGTCAATGGAGTCGACGCGGAGCTTCTTGCGGATCTGGTCGGCGTATTTGAGGACGTGGTCCGGGGAAAACACGTCGTCGTATTTGTATTGCGGGAGCGCGGGCCACTTGTCGTTGGCCGGAGGAATTTTCGAGGCGGCATAAAGGCACTTCTTGTTGCGCGCCATGGTTTCGCCGAGCAGGCCGTCGCTCTTGCCATTACCATAGGCCCACGCGCTGTCGAAGAAGTTGCAACCGGCGTCAACGGAGAGTTGCAGCGAATCGAGCGACTGCTGGTCGTCGGAGCCGGTCCAGCCGCTCATGCCCCAGAGTCCATAGGCGATGTCGCTGACATCAAATCCGGTGCGGCCCAGCTTGCGGTATTTCATGAATGCCTTCCTCTGGATGAATTTGATCTTTCTAGAAGCACGTTTACTCGCGGTGACATCGTAGCAGTTTTGCCGGATACTCGAAACGCTGGATGCGCCGGATTTCTGACTGCTGATTTTTCGATGCGATGTATCGAGATTTTGCGGCCTCCGGATCGCCCTCGAAGTGCTTCAATACAAGTAGATCATAACGATTTTGGAGGTCTCCCCATGAAATCAGATTATCTTTCTCCTTTGACGCCGGACTATTGCCAGGAAGATCCAAAGGTGCCTTCGTCTCGTTTGCAGGATGAGAAAATATCGGACGATTCGGGCGCGGAAACAAAGACCAACAGCGCTCTCGCGCCTGCCGGGTTGAAGAATCCTTTCTGGAGCAAAGCCAGTTAGCGCCTAACGCAAGATTGGCAGGCAGAGACACGGCTTGAGGGCGAAAGGCAGCGCGGACATTTCCTGCAGCGCGGGGTGAAGTTGCGCGTCGCGGCAGGGCTCTAGCGTGATGACGAAGGGCAGAGCGTTCTTGTCGAAGCCGGGCTTTTGCAGGACGGCATCAATGTTCAGTTGATGAACCGACAAGATCGCGGCCAGGCCCGCGATGATGCCGGGCTGATCTTTCACCACCAAACGCAAATACCAGGGCGTTTCAAAATCACAGCTTACTTTAGGTGACGCGAACTGCAACGCTCGTCGCGGGCGAGGTCCAGCCGCGAAACTTTCCGCCACCGCCATCAAGTCTGAGACGACCGCAACGGCCGTGGGATCTCCTCCCGCGCCCGCGCCCAGGAAGGCCATGTCGCCGCCGTATTCTCCCGAAGTCAAAACCAGATTCAGATTTCTCTGCACACGTCCGAAAGGCGAGGACTCGGGAACCAGGCTGGGGCCGACCTCGGCAAACAACGTCGAGTCCTTCAAATCGGCGCGCGAAATTTGGCGGATGGTGCAGCCCAACTCGGCGGCATAATCGAAATCGACGGCATCAATCGGGCGAATGGTGCGGGCGCGAATGTCTTCCGGCGCAACGCGGACTTGCAGCCCGGCCAGCGCCAGGATGGCAAGCTTGGCGCGGGCGTCGCCGCCGTCAAGGTCTTCACTGGCGTCGGCTTCGGCATAGCCGCGAGCCTGAGCTTCTTCGAGAGCCTCACTGAACGGAATACGATCACTCTCCAGCCGGCTGAGAATGTAATTGCAAGTGCCGTTCAGAATGCCGGCGATGCCGTGCAGGCGGTCTCCGCAGAGGCCGGTGCGCAGCGCGGGGAGGACTGGAACGCCGCCGGCGACCGACGCTCCAAACTCAAGCTGGCAGCCTTGGGCGCTCGCAAGCTGCAACAACTCCGGACCGTGGCGGGCGATGAGCTGCTTGTTGGCCGTCACGACCGATTTACCCGCGTTCAATGCACCGCGCACCAATTCTTCCGCCGGGTGGAGCCCGCCGATCAGCTCGATGACAATATCGGCGTCGGAGTTGAGAACAGTTTGGATGTCTTCGGTCCAGATTATGTCGCCCGGAATCCACGATTGCTTCTTGCGCTCGAAGTTGCGATTGCAGATGTGGGTAAGGCGAAGGAAATCGTCGTTGCGTGCGTAGAGAATCCGGGCCACCGCGCTGCCCACGGTTCCGAAGCCTACGAGTGCAACACTGAGCGCGGGAGGGTGCTCCCGTGAAGTTGGGGCGGAATCCGCGCCTCGTGGCTGTCTTGGATGAGTCTTTGGCACAAGAATAGAAACTCCTTTTTATCATACGTGTTTATCATGCGTGGACTGGCCACCTCCGCGAAGTGTGGTGCGACTGTGCGAGGCGGGCGGCTTGGCAGGCAGAACCCGCATCAAAGTTGATAAGATGATGCGATCCCGCCGCAACCACGGCAAACGCCGTGTTGTGAGCAATCATAAGCGGAACCTTTACTCACGGCGCCTCTTGCCTCTTCATGCCGAGCGCTATGGTCCGCCACCAAAGCCCGGTTATGGGAGGAGAATGGATGATGGGAAAGTTCGTGACTGCGAGTCTGCTGACGCTAGTGGTTGTGATAATGCTGATGGGAGCGCAAGGATTGGCGCAGACTACGCCCGCGGGTCAAACACCTGCGACTCCTGCGCCAGCGGCGCAGCAACCGGCGGCGCAACCACCGGCCGCGCAACAACCTGACACTGGCCAGGAGCCCGCGGATGAGGAATCCACGCGGCGAAAGGCGAAGGCTCACGACTACAAGAACTGGAACTTCAACGTTGGCGCCGGAGCCAACCTGGGCAGCGGCACTACGAAAACTTATGTGAGAGGCGGCGGCGTTGTCGGCAACGTCGGCGTAGCCCGCAACGCGAACAAGTACCTGGGTCTGCGTGCCGATTTTTTCTATGCAAACCTGCCGCTGCGCGACTCCGCGCAACAACTGGCGCAGGCCACAGGAGCCACCAGCTACGCGTTGGATTTCACGCTTGATCCCGTCATCAACATTCCAGTCACCAAACAGTGGGGCGGTTACTTCCTGGTCGGGCCGGGATTTTATCATCGTTCTGGCAGCTTGAAAGGCGACACTACCGTTCCCGGTTCCCCGTGCAATGGGTTCTGGATTTGGTGGGGTGTGTGCTCGAACGGCAGTATTGCTCTTAACGGCAGCTTTGTGAATTCCACCCAGAACGCCTTTGGATACAACTTTGGTGGAGGCGTAACGCGCAAGATGCCGAGTGGAGTCGAAATCTACGTGGAATACCGTCTTACGCACGGATCGCACAACGGCGTCACCACTGATGTGCGTCCGATCACGCTAGGCTTTCGCTGGTAGGGATCGCGTGATCGGTTATTCCGGATTCGTGCGGTAACTCCAGAGATCTCCAACCCGCTGCTGCAACTGCACGAACGATGCGGCGGAAACGGGGTGCGAAACCGCGGTGCTCGAATTGGCCTCCAACAAAGCTACCTCAACGATTTGGTGCGCTGGAGCGAGTGAGCACGCAGGATCCGTTGCGCTCGCGTTGCCGGTGAGCAGGAGAGCCTGGCAGCGGCATCCGCCGAAGTCTTCCGTGCGCTGGTCGCAACTGCGGCAGGGCTCCGGCATCCACTCTTCTCCGCGAAAACGCTGGAATGAAGCAGACTCCTGCCAGATGAACTTCAGAGTCTGCTGGCGGACGTTTTCGAACTCAAGGCCGGGAATGACTTCCGCGGCGTGGCAGGGAAGGACTTTGCCAGCGGGATTGATGAGCATCAATCTACGTCCCCATCCACCCATGCAGGCCTTGGGAAAGCGCGCGTAGTAGTCGGGGACCACGAAGTCGACGCGGATGCGTCCGGTGAGGCGTTTTTCGGCGGCCGCAACGGCAGCGGTGGCTGTTTCAAGTTGCGCCATGGTGGGCAGAAGTGCGGTACGGTTCTTTAAGGCCCAGCCATAGTACTGGGTGTGGGCGATCTCCATGCGCTCGGGCGCGAGTTGCTCGATGAAGGCGATCATCTCATCGAGGTGGTCGATATTTTGCCGATGCACGACGAGATTTACGGTGAAAGCGATCTTGTGGCGGCGGATGACGCGCGATAGTTCAATCTTGTGCGCGTGCGCTTTGGCGCCGGCAATCCAGTTGGCCGCGTCCTCGCGCGAATCCTGAAAACTTAGTTGGATGTGATCGAGCCCGGCATCGACCAGAGAGTGGAGACGCGCCTCGGCAAGCCCGATGCCGGATGTGATCAGATTTGTATAGAGACCCGCGGCGCGCGCCCCTGCAATGAGTTCTGTCAGGTCGGGACGGGCCAGGGGTTCGCCTCCAGTGAAGTGGGCGTGCAACATCCCGAGCTTGCCCGACTGCTGGAAAATGTCGAGCCACTCGTTGGTGGAAAGCTCCGAGCTTGTGGCGGCCAGTTCCAGCGGATTAGAGCAATAAACGCAGTGCAGCGGGCAGCGATGCGTGATCTCGGCAATGAGGGCGAGGGGGTTGGGAATCGTCATGTCTGCTGATGAATCATGGACATTCAATAGTCAACAATCCGCTTGTGCCGTAGTTGATCGAGGAACTGGCTGATGTCGGCGCGAATCTTCGCTGGGTCCGCGTCACCGAACTCGGCCTGCAATTCTGCTATGAGTTGACCGAAGGTGCGTTGCCCGTCACAGCGTTCCAACACTTGTCTACCTGTTCCTTGCAACTTGATGGCGCCTTCGGGAAACAGGATTACGCGGTCTTCTTCGCTGCCTCCCCAGCGGCATCCGGCGGCCAGGCGCGGCTGGCTGGAATCTTCTGGAGGCGCCATGCTAGGTGGCCTCGATGCGGAACGCGCCGGGCGGTGGCCATCCCGGCTCAACGTACGCGAAATAAAGCGCGTCGAGCTGCGCCCATAGGATGTCGCACTTGTCGCGCAAGGCCTGGATTGCCAGCTCCTGTTCGGCGCGCGTCTTCGCGTGGTCGTAAACGTAGTTCACGGCGAACTGCGAATCTTCCGGCGCCTGATAAAGTCTGGCCTCGAAATAATCCAGACCTCCTGCCAGCCAGGGATAGTGCTGGCGCAATTTCTCTACGCGCAGCGTGATCAGCTTGGTGGAAAACAATTCCGTCAGCGAGGACGCGACCGCTTCCAGCAGAGTGCGGCTGCGAACGATGTTGATGTATTCGTTCACGGCGAAGCGGGTGGCAGGAAGAACGCCTGTGCCGGCGCGAACTTGCGCCGGATCGAGGCCCGTCGCTTCCGCCAACTTCACCCAACGCTTGATTCCGCCTTCGCTGGTGGCGTCGCCATCATGATCGACCACACGCTTGCGCCAAGCGCGGCGGAAGACCGGGTCGGGGCCGCGCGAGAGAATGATCGAATCTTTGATCGGGATGATGCTTTGATAGTAGTAGCGGTTCAGCGCCCAGGCCTGGAGTTGTCCACGGCTGAGTTTGCCTGCGTGCATCAACAGATGAAAAGGATGCTTGTGATGGTAGCGCTCCTCGCCTGTGGCCTGGAGTTGCGCGCGGAACTTTTCGAGCGAAAGCAGACCGGATTGCGAGGCTGTCTCGGTTTCTACAGGTCGAACTGCCATCCATCCTCCGCGATCTCCCAGCCCAAGTTGCGCACCAAGCGATATTGGGGACTCGTCTCGTCCAGCATGGGATTCGTGTTGTTGATGTGCAGAAATATTTTACGCGGGCGGCGCAGTCCCGCCAACTCAACCAGCGTTTCCTCAACTGGGATATGGCCCATCTGTCGCGCGGTTGCTCCGGTTCCCGGGTCGGCATTCATCTGCATGAGTTCGGTGTTGCTCCAGAATGTGCCGTCGAAAAGCAGCACGTCGCAGGTGTCGAGTTCCGCGAGCAATTTGTCGCTCACTTGAGGCACCGCAGGCATGTAGGCCAGGCGCGCACCAGACTTCGCATGAATGAAGAAGCCCAGGGAAGCTTCGCCGGGGGAGAACTGCGCATGGCGTTCTGCCGTGACATAGGCGGGATAGTGATTGCTCAACGACCACGCGCGGCACCGGAGACCGGAGTCCGAGCCTTTCACATTGCACAGCGGAAATTCTTCTCCAGATGCAAAATCCGTCCACTTGGCCTGATCTGGAATCCGATGCAGCATGCCGAACATGGAGTTATCTTCGCGGAGAATGCGGCGGACGGAAGCGGTGCTATGGATGCGAAGCGGTTGCAGTTCGCGCAGCAGAAGCAACCCGAGAACGTGATCGAGGTCGGCGTTGGCGAGCGCGATGCCGGCGATGGGTGAATGGCGCACGCCTTGTCGCGGATGCAAGTCCGGGGTAGCTTCGATTTGAGTTCGCAAGTCAGGGGATGCGCCCAGCAGGAACCACGAAAGAGAATCTGCCGTGATCGCGACCAGGGTCTGCGAGCGCGGCTTGCCGTGGAACGTGCCCGCCCTTACGGCGCGGCAATGAAGGCAGGCGCAGTTCCACTGCGGAAACGCGCCACCGGCCGCGGAACCGAGAATCTTGACTTGCATCTCTCGTGAGTTTACAAGCTTTCACGGGAACCTCGGTTAACCACGAAGGACACCAACGTTCACGAAGGAGAGCCTTACTCAGGCAGGGCGGGATGACAAAACTTGCAAGGTTTCTGCCAATTGAGTGCAGCAAGTATGAAATTTTCTGCAACCTGGGCGCGTATTGCCTGCGTACGCTTCGTTTCTTCTTGCCTTCTCAGGTCTGCCGCTGCATACTGCAAATGGCCTGCGCAGAGCGGGGTTTCGGCTCTCCCCCCAGCCCTCCCTTTAAGCTAAAATCTTACCAGTTGGATCTACCCTCGTCCCACTGAGGCGGCGCAGCGCAGCGGATCGAAATCCCAAATTCTGGCGTCGACTGAAATGTTTTCGACTCCAACCTCGCCTGCCATTTCAGTTCCCGGCTTGCCGCACCAGAC
This sequence comes from Candidatus Dormiibacterota bacterium, assembly GCA_035566655.1. Classification (GTDB taxonomy): domain Bacteria; phylum Acidobacteriota; class Terriglobia; order Terriglobales; family Acidobacteriaceae; genus Sulfotelmatobacter. Next base: position 21,974 of record DATMQT010000068.1, on the reverse strand, counting down.
GATGCGGAATTGCGCTTTGTTGCCGAGATACAGAACGTCAACCACGTCACCAGGCTTGAGGTGAGCGTCCACGCATTGCAGAGTTGCGCCGCGGCCGCTGATGGTGCGCAGGCTGGCCGGCTGAGTGAAGGGGCGGGAATGGGCGTCCATGCCCCAGATCTGGACGGGAAGGTCAACGAAGACGCGCGACTGGCGGCGCCGATCCATGCGATGCTCCTTAGTTTGTCAAGGGAAGACGTTTCGGGGGTCAAAGCATCGTAGGCGGGCCGGGCAGGGAAACACAGGTAACCTCAGTCACAGGCGGAGCCGTGCCGAAAGTTTGGTTACCCGAAGTGAGCCCGGAGGAAGAGAAGCTAGTCGAGGTCGCCCAGCGAACATGCGCCCGGACCCCGAGGGTCACCGCAAGAGCCGCAAGCGCCAGTAGAAGCCGACGTGCTCGTACTGCCCTTGGCGGACATATCTTTAGTGGACATGGCAAAAACACTGAGTTGCGGGCTCAGCTTCTGGCTCTGGCACTTGGGGCACCTGGCCTTGTCGCGGCCGAAGATCAAGGTTTCAAACTCGTGCTGGCATTGCTGACAGATGTATTCAAAAATCGGCATTACGATCAACTCCCGTACAACTGACTGCTCCCATTAGAATCAATTTGTGGGAACTTCGCAAACCGGGGCGGTGACGCAGTCGCCGCCTGCGTTCGTGCCTTCCGTTTTCCGCCCACTGCGCTGGCTGCGGGGCGGGCATGTGCAGACGCTCGCCGCATTTTTTCTTCCGCGCCGAATTGATCTGCCGGCGGCGGAGCCCCGCTTGGTCGAAGTGGAGCCCGGCATTCCCGTGCTCTGCCATTGTCACTGGCAGAAAGACCGGAGAGCGCTGACGCTGATCGTGGTGCACGGCCTTGAGGGATCGAGCGAATCGCAATACATGCTGGGCATCGCGCGCAATGGCCTGGCCGCGGGCATGAACGTGGTGCGCATGAACCAGCGCAATTGCGGCGGCATGGACCATGTGGCGCCCACACTTTATAACTCAAGCCGTTCGGCAGATGTGGCTGCGGTGGCGCGTAACCTTGTCGAGCATGATGGAATTCCCGGTTTCGTGTTGATTGGCTTTTCCATGGGCGGCAATCTGGTTTTGAAGCTGGCGGGGGAGTGGGGAAGTGACGGCCCGGCAGAGTTCCGCGGTGTGGCTGCGGTTTGTCCGGCGGTGAATCTTGCGGCCGGGGCCGACGCGCTGCATGAGCCCGTCAACCGGATTTATGAATATTATTTTCTGCTGCAATTGTTCCGGCGCTTTCGCCGCAAGGTGAAGTTGTTTCCCGCGAGCTACGACGCCTCGCGATTGCAGGGTGTTAAAACCTTGCGGGACTTTGACCATCGTATAACCGCCTACTACTGCGGGTTTGCGTGCGCTGACGACTATTACGACCGGGCTGCCGCCGCTCACGTAATCGACCGCATCGCGCGACCTACATTGGTAATCCACGCGGCCAACGATCCCTTTGTTCGCATTTTGCCGGAGACGCGGCAGGCGCTGCTATCTAATCACAACATCACTTACATCGAAGCGGCGGACGGTGGCCATTGTGCTTTCGTCGGCGAACGTGACAGTGACCCGGCCTACGATGGGCGCTGGGCGGAGCGCGAGGTCGTGGAGTTCGCCAAGCAGTTTCGCTAATCAGCTCGCGCTTGCGGGACGTCGAAACCAGGCCAGCATCTCAGCGCCACGGCCCTTCATCCGCGTCCGCAGGAAGGCAAGCAGCAGCATGGCGAGGCAGATCGTCAGCAATCCGAACGATGCAGTGTGGATGCTCTGGCTGTGCTTGGGCAGGATGGAGACGCGTCCGTACACGAATTCGATGTGGACCCAGTAGACGAGCAGGGAAGCCTGTCCTAGTTGAATGAGAGGACTGAAGCCCCACTGTCCCGCTCCCCAGCGGCACCAGGCGTAGCTCGCGGTCAGAATCACGAGCAACATACCTACACGGACCAGCCAGAATTCTGGGCTGGTGTGCCAATAGTCGTAGACCGCATAAAACTGATGCGGTTGTGCATCGAGGCCGCGGGAGGCCGCAATAAATAGTAAGCCGGCTGCGCCCAGCAGAAAGAAAATCCGGGCTTCGTGCCGCCGCGACCAATCGCTCTGCAAAATAAATCCGGTGGCTAGCCCGGCAAAGGCGAAGGCAGTCCAGGGAAAAACCGGGAAGAGTCCGGACTGCGGCGTGCCCAGACTGTGAACGCCGTTGATGTAAGACTCGAGCGGCCATGGCAGCCAGTCCGGGCGCCAGGTCGTCCACAGCGGTGGCGTGAGCAGGGAAATCAACGTCGCCGTTCCTGCTGATACAAGAACGAGGGCGAGCCTGGTCTGCGCTCCACGTTGAAGTGCGAGCACCAGCCAACAGACGACGCCCATCAGCATCATGGAAAGGCCAATGGTATTCAGCACGTCAACACGCAGCAGGTCGCTGAGCGGCGCCCAACCCCAGGCAATGAGATATTCCTGAAGGCGAAAAAGCAGCCCGAAGGCAAAGATCTCCGCGCCGCGGCGGATGGTGGCGCTGGCGATTTGCGCGGGCGGAAGATTCTTCCGCCACAATTTTTCCGTTACCAGCGCGAACGAAATCCCCGCCAGAAACAAGAACAGTGGCGCGGGAAACGTTCCGCCCAGTTGCGAGTACGTGAAGAATTTGCTCTGGCGCGCGGCGGGACTGAGCCAGGAGTCGTAACAATGGGTCTGGAACATCAGAACGCAGGCCAGGCCGCGCATCCAATCGATGTAGGCGAGGCGGGATGGAGCAGCGGAGGTCAATGGAACACCGAATGATACTCCACCCGAAGCATATGATAAATTTTGCTAGTGGGCGCGTAGCTCAAATGGATAGAGCACCGGATTTCTAATCCGGTGGTTGCAGGTTCGATTCCTGCCGCGCCTACCAAGAAGCAGTGATCAGTGTCCAGTGATCAGTGTCCAGCAAGGCACACTGCTCCAGCATCCTTTTCCCGACGCATCCTCTGATTTTACTGACTACTGGCCACTGATCACTGGCCACTGGTTTTCCGGTGTTCGCACGTGGCTGTGTTCAGGCAATCGTCGGCCAGCATTAGGCGTTCGACTGGTTTACCGCCGATGATGTGCGATTCGATGATTTCGTCTACGTCGGCCTCGGTGACGTGTCCGTACCAGACGGCATCGGGATAGACCACGAGATTGGGGCCGTGCTCGCACTGATCGAGACAGCCTGATTGGTTGGCCCGCACTTTGCCCTTGAGGCCGCGCTCGGCCAGCTTCTGCTTAAATAGCTTCTGCAGTTTTGCCTGGCTACTGGGATCGCAGCATCCGCGCGGATGTCCCCGAGGACGCTGGTTGCCGCATACGAAGATGTGTTTTTCGAACTTGGGCATTACGTTACCAAACCTTTAACACAGAGGGCACAGGGTAACACAGAGGAAAATGCGGGGCGTGCGTCCCAGTTTACGGGCTTGGCCAGCGTTGCTATCCCATACGCGGGCGCGATAAGATAATTCGTACACATCTTCTCCGCTTTCATTCCAGTAAGCCTTACAATGCATTGCCGCGGCAAGGCGTGTGCGACCCGGGTGCGGACGTACGCGCTCATTCCAGGTGCTCATACGTCGCGCGCGACGTAGTTGTGTGCGTGCAAATCCCTGTGATGGAGTTGGCATTGAAACGAGGCAAGACCGCAGTGATTGTCGGCGCCCAGTGGGGCGACGAAGGCAAAGGCAAGATTGTCGACGTACTGTCGGAGAATTTTTCCGTCGTAGCGCGCTATGCCGGTGGGCATAATGCCGGGCACACGGTCATCATCAATGGCAAGAAGTTCATCCTGCAACTGGTGCCCTGCGGAGTGTTGCGGGCGGCGTGCCGCAGTGTGGTGGGCAACGGCGTGGTGCTCGATCCCATGGCCTTTCTCAAAGAAGTGGGCGCGTTGCGCAAGGCCGGCGTGAGGGTCGACGGAAATCTGTTTGTCTCCAACCGCGCGCAGGTGATTCTGCCCTACCATCGCATGATCGAGTTGGCCGCGGAGAACGCTCCCGGACGCGTGAAGATTGGCACAACTTCACGGGGAATCGGCCCGGCTTACGAAGACAAGATGGGACGCCGCGGGCTTCGCGTCGCGGACTTGCTCGATCTCCAGCTTTTGAAGAAGCACATCGAAAACGCGGTGCGCGAGAAGAATATGATCGCGCATGCGCTGTTCAATTCCGAGCCGCTCGATGCCGACAAAATGTATTCCGATTACGCGGCGGCCGCCGAGAAAATTGCTCCCTTTGTATGCGATACCGCGGTCCTGCTGAACCAGGCGCTGGCCGACGGAGAGGCCATCTTGTTCGAGGGCGCGCAAGGCACCATGCTCGACATCGATCACGGAACGTATCCCTTCGTTACATCTTCCAGTGCGACCTCGGGGGGCGCCGCGACTGGAACGGGTGTGGCTCCGAATGCGATTGATTCGGTGATTGGACTTACCAAGGCTTATTGCACACGAGTGGGCGAAGGGCCATTTCCCAGCGAGGAAAAGGGCGAGGCTGGCCAGGAGTTGCGCAAGCGCGGCAACGAATTTGGCGCGGTCACGGGGCGTCCGCGGCGCACCGGCTGGCTTGACTTGGCTCTGCTGCGCTACGCCGACATGATTAACGGCTTCTCGTGGCTGGTGGTGACCAAGCTGGACGTGCTTGACGAACTGGCGGAGATTCCTGTCTGCGTCGGCTACATCGTCGATGGCAAGAAGACGATGGAAATTCCCGCGCAAGCCAGCGGCTACGACAAGCTGGAGTGCATTTATCAAAAGATGCCGGGATGGCGAACTTCCACGCAGGGCATCACCAGGTTCGACCAGTTGCCCAAGGCGGCGCGCGAGTATCTGGCGTTCCTTGGGAAAGAGGCGGGAGCGAAGATCGGCATGGTCTCAACCGGGCCGGACCGGGATCAAATCATCTTCATGGATGAATTTGCGAATGAGATGAAGACAGCCTCGTCCCGAAGAGTCTAGAATTGACTTCCTGCAGGCACTAACAATTAGGTAAGGAGCGCACGATGGTGGTTTTGGCAGTGACATGGATGGCGAAAGCGGGGCACGATGCCGATGTCCCTCCAATTCTCGCCAAACTGACGGAAGAATCGCGCAAGGAGCCCGGCGTCCTCATGTTCCAAGTGCACCGGCATAAGACCGAACCGAGGCGTTTTTTCATCTACGAGCAGTACAAAGATGATGCCGCGCTTGAAGCCCACCGTACGACTGCGCACTTCCTGCAATACGCCCGCAAGGATTTGCCCAAGGTTGCGGACCGCGTGGAAGGCAATCTGTTCGAGCCGGTGGGGTAGCTTGTGTGGCGCAGGCGACCCTTCGACTAGCTCAGGGCAGGCTTCGCCCGCGCTGGGCCCTTCATTTAACCTTGTCCACCATCAGTTCGCCGCCCGAAGCATAGCTTTCCTTCGACACTTCATAGAAAGCGATGGTGATGCCTTCGCGCCGCGCTCCGGCTTCTTCGACCAGCGCATCGGTGACACGTTTCGCAATCTTGCGCTTCTGCTCAGCAGTGCGACCTTGCAGCATCGTGATTTGAACTAGAGGCATAAAGAAAGTTCTCAGTTCTCGGTTCCCAGTTAAGGCATTCAGTTCCCGTGAGTGTTTGCTGAGAACTGAGAACTGCTATTTCGCCAGTTCGTATCCCGCGAAAAAGAAGCTCAATTCAAAGCGCGCCGTATCCTCGGCATCGGAGCCGTGAATGGCATTGTGCTCGATGCTGGATGCCCACTTCTTGCGGATGGTTCCTTCCTCGGCGTTCGCCGGATTCGTAGCGCCCATGAGCTTGCGCAAGTCAGCGATGGCGTTTTCTTTTTCCAGCGCCAGAGCGACAATCGGTCCGCTGGACATGAAATCGGTGAGCGAGTTATAGAACGGCCGGCTGGCATGCACGGCGTAAAACTGCTCCGCCTGATACTTGGAAATTTCCAGCATCTTCATGGCTAGAATATGGAAGCCATTCTTCTCGAATTGCTCAATGATGTCGCCAACGGCGTTCTTGGCGACGGCGTCAGGTTTCACGATGGTAAAAGTGCGTTGCAGAGTTTTCATAGGGTCGTTGGTCGTTCGTCCTTAGTCGTTGGCTGATTTGTCTTTGCTTGGTACTCGGTACAAGGTACTCGGTACTCGTTTCGCTACTAGACTTTCACTCCCAGCGCCGCCACGAGCGTTTCGCCCATGTCCGCCGGAGATTTCGCCACGCGGATGCCGGCCGCTTCCATGGCTTTGATCTTCTCGGCCGCCGTTCCTTTGCCGCCGGAAATGATCGCTCCGGCATGGCCCATGCGGCGTCCCGGGGGCGCGGTTTGCCCGGCGATGAAGCCCACCACAGGCTTCTTCATTTTTGTTTTCACAAACTCGGCCGCGGTCTCCTCGGCGTCGCCGCCGATCTCACCGATCATAATGACAGCTTCGGTTTCAGGATCGCGATTGAACAGGTCGAGCGCATCCACGAAGTTGGTCCCGATAATCGGATCGCCGCCGATCCCAATCGCTGTGGCCTGTCCAATGCCACGCTGCGTAAGCTGATGCACCGCTTCGTAAGTCAGCGTGCCAGAGCGCGACACAATGCCAATCGAACCTTCTTTGTGGATTGACCCTGGCATAATTCCAACCTTGCATTTGCCGGGCGAAATAATGCCGGGGCAATTCGGCCCGATCAGCCGCGAGCGCCGGTTCTGAAGAAACTCCCAGGCCTTGACCATGTCGAGCGTGGGAATGCCCTCGGTGATGCAAACGATCAGGTCGAGTTCGGCGTCGGCTGCCTCCATGATGGCATCGGCGGCGAACGGCGGAGGAACAAAAATCATGGTCGTGTCGGCGCCGGTTTTCTCGACGGATTCCTGCACCGTATTGAAAATGGGCCAGCCTTCATGCGTGGTGCCTCCCTTGCCCGGCGTAACTCCGCCGACCACCTGTGTTCCATAAGCAGCACAGGCCTTCGCGTGGAAGGTGCCTTCGCGTCCGGTCAAGCCCTGCACGATCAAGCGTGTTTTTTTGTTAACCAGGATTGCCATAAGAATATTTCCTTACTTACCTTGTCATCCCGAGCGAAGGGAGGGCCCTGGTTCTTGCTGGCGCTGCTGAGTGTGCCGCTTCAAGCCAACACCAAGGTCCCTCGCTTCGCTCGGGATGACAAGGGATGCAACTGTTCCTCTAACTCCGTGCCGCGGCCACAACTCTATCGGCCGCATCCTTCATAGTGTCGCAGACCACGAAGTTAAATCCGGATTCCATCAAGATCTTCTTGCCTTCATTCACATTGGTACCCTCGAGGCGCAACACCACGGGAAGCTTGATGTTGGTTTTCTTCGCAGCTTCAACCACGCCGGTGGCCAGGGTATCGACACGCAGAATGCCGCCAAAAATGTTGATCAGCACCGCTTTAACGCTCTTGTCGCTGAGCAAGATCTCGAACGCATGTGCAACCTGTTCGGCATTAGCACCGCCGCCTACGTCGAGAAAGTTGGCGGGCATTCCGCCCGCATACTTGATGATGTCCATCGTGGCCATGGCCAGTCCGGCGCCGTTGACCATACAGCCGACGCTGCCGTCGAGCTTGATGTAATTCAGGCTGTACTTCGAAGCTTCGACCTCGAGCGGATCTTCCTCGGTAATGTCGCGCAGTTCGCGGATATCAGGATGGCGGAAGAGCGCGTTGTCGTCAAAGGTCAGCTTGGCATCGAGCGCAAAAAGCCGGCCATCTGTGGTGGTGATGAAAGGATTAATTTCAAGCAGCGAAGCATCGGTGTCGAGGAACGCCTTGTAAAGGTTCGAGAGAAACTGTACCGCGGGATTAATCTGCTTGGCGCTGAGCCCCAGCTTGAAAGCCATCTTGCGCGCCTGAAATGCCTCCAGCCCCATGCCGGGATCGATGTGCTGCTTCAGAATGGCATCGGGATTCTCCACAGCCACCTGCTCGATTTCCATTCCTCCGGCGGCCGAAGCCATGAAGACCGGCTTGCCTTCCGCCCGGTCTACCAGAATCCCCAAATACAGTTCTTTCTCAATCGGCAAAGTTTCTTCGATCAGCAACCGCCTCACGATGCGGCCTTCGGAGCCGGTCTGGTGCGTGACCAATTTCATGCCCAGCATCTTTTCCGCGAGATCTCCCGCCTCACTGACCGACTTGGCGATCTTCACGCCTCCGCCCTTACCTCGGCCGCCGGCGTGAATCTGCGCCTTCACCACGACTCCCGTCGCGCCTGAGCTGAGCAGTTCTCTCGCCGCCGCTTCGGCTTCCTCGCGTGAGGTTGCCATTGTCCCGCGCGGGACGGTCACACCATACTTCTTAAGAATTCCTTTTCCCTGGTACTCGTGGATTTTCATAATGACGCTCGTCGCTCGTTCGCCAAGAATCGGAAGGAACTTGCCTGCGGCTTTCGACTGAGGGCAGCAAACGTTTAATTTTATAGAAGGGCGGCGGATTTGGGCAAACAGGCCGGTCCGCGTCCTTTTCGCGCGCCAGCACATCTAAGCCTAAACCGGAAGTACCGGGTGAATCGCCGGAAGACAGTCTGCAAGAGCAAGGGACGGAATCGTGAAAGTGATTTCTCTGAATGTCGCGCGGCCGCGCCTGGTGATGTACAAAGGCGCAAGCGTAAGCACCGGAATTTTCAAGCAGCCGGTGTCGGGCCGTGTGGCACTCCGCACCCTGAACCTGGACGGCGACCGGCAGGCGGACCTGAGTGTCCACGGCGGCATCTACAAGGCGGTCTACGCCTACCCCTCCGAACATTATGCGTACTGGCGGAAAGAATTGCCGCAGAAGGATTTGCCCTGGGGAATGTTCGGGGAGAACTTTACGACCACGGGCCTCGGCGAGGACGAACTCCATGTTGGCGACCGCTTTCGACTCGGCTCGGCCACGGTGATGGTCCGCCAGCCGCGCATGCCTTGTTACAAGTTAGCGGCCAAGTTTCAAATGGACGACATTCTGGATCGATTCCTGGTCAGCGGCCTGAGTGGCTTTTATTTTTCGGTGGAGCAGGAAGGCGAAGTGGGCCTGGGCGATTCCTTCGAACTCCTTTCCCAGAATCACGAGGGGATTACCATCGCCGAGATAAACCGACTTTTCGTACACGACAGGTACAATCGCGACCTGCTGCAGAAGGCGATTGCCACAGACGACCTGCCAGAAACGTGGCGCGAATATTTCGCGCAGAGAACCAACGGGCCGGCTGTCAGTAAATAGCTGCGCGGTTATCTCATTTGCGATGAGGGTTATCCCTTACAATTCCGAATGAGATGATCCTCGACGCCCTCCATCGCATCTCCAACCAGAGCCAGTCGCTGGCGCGCGCCGAAGCGTGTGAAGTGATGGCGGAAGTGCTTTCGGGAAACTGCACCGACGCGCAAATCGCGGCTCTGCTGGTGGCTTTGCGCATGAAGGGCGAAACGGTCGAAGAGATTGTCGGCTTCGCGGAGGCGATCCGTGCCGCAGCGACGCCGTTGCCCATGTCCGTTGCCGGAAATGCCTCCTCAGGGGCGCTCGACTTGAGCGGCACCGGTCGCGACGCCTTAGTCGATACTAGCGGGACCGGCGGCGATGCCAGCGGAACTTTCAATATCTCTACCGCCACAGCATTCGTGACTGCGGGAGCAGGCGTGCGCGTAGCCAAGCATGGTAACCGCAGCATCAGCTCGAAATGCGGGTCGGCGGACGTGATGGAGGCGCTGGGCGTGAATATTCAGCTGTCTCCAGAACGCGCGGCCCAGTGCCTGCGCGAAGTCGGAATCTGTTTTCTGTACGCGCCTGATCTGCACCCCTCGATGAAGCAGGTGCAAAGGGTGCGGCGGGACTTGCGCATGCGCACCATGTTCAACCTGCTCGGCCCGCTCACCAATCCCGCGAACGCTTCAGGACAAGTCGTTGGTGTGTACGCGCTGGAGATGATCGAGAAGCTGGCCGAAGCGCTCAGCATGCTGGGTCTACATCGAGCGCTCGTAGTGCATGGCCTTGACGGACTCGACGAGATCACAATCACTGGACCGACGCGCGTGGCCGAGGCCCGCGACGGGACGGTGCGGACGTATGAGGTCGATCCAGAAGAATTCGGCATGAAGCGGGCCACGCTCGCCGACATTTCTGGAGGAGACGCTGCAGAAAATGCAGCCATCGTTCGCGAGGTGTTAAGTGGAAAGAAATCTCCGCGCCGCGATGTGGTCTTGCTGAACTGCGCGGCCGCTCTAGTCGCAGCAGGGCGCGTGGATCACTTAGCGGCTGGAGTCCCGCTGGCCGCGCAGTCGATCGATTCCGGTGCGGCAGCGGCAAAGCTGGCTGTGCTTGCACGCTACGAAGCAAGTGGTCAACGGGCCACTGATCACTGACCACTGGCCACTGACCACTGACTTCACTCACTTTGCAGCGTCACCCGCCTCGATCTTGAACACGTTGTTGGTCGTAGCGCTCTCCGGCACGCTTCCATCATTGACCACGATTTCATTCGGCGGTTTCGGGACTTCCACGCGAATTACCCCATTGCTCTTGCCGCGCACCACCAGTCGCTTGGTAATTTCTCCACCGGCAAACTTCACCGTGAGGGGAACCTCCGCTCCTGCCGCGCCTAGATTGTTCACCGTGATCGTAACGATGTAACCCTCTGGCAAAGTCTTACGCGTGAATGCGGACTCCACCTTGAAGTCAGGCAGGCCACGGTCGCGATAAACCCAGTCGTCGAAAAACCACTCCAGATCTTTTTGCGTCTGCGCCTCGATCAGCAGCGGCATATAGGAAGGTTCCTTGTCCTCCTCCGCACGATAAGACGCGAGGGCCTTTTTCAGAGCCTGATCGCCAACCATGTCCCGCAGCATCCACCACACGCACATCGCCTTACTGCGGTAGAGTTCTTCGTCGGAGGTGTTGATTAATGACCGTCTTGTTTCGTCGTCGGATCTGGGGATGCTTGCCTGCTTCTCCTGTTCAACCGCGCTGAGCGTGGAACGATGCAATCCCATGTAATCCAGCGCCGCCTGCCGTCCACTCTGGTGTTCCAGATGGAGCGCCTGCGTGAAGTGGGCGAGACCCTCGTTGATCCAGGGCCGAGGCGAAGAAAACGCCGCGTGAGTTAACTGATGGGCGGCCACTAGGCCTGCCAGTTTCGGATCCATGCTGGCCAGCGGCGTCAACAACAGCGGTCCGCTTTCGAAAGGAGTGGCGCTCGGATCGGTCAAGTCTGCCGTTTCCGCTTTGCTTCGTGGAGTCCCGAACCATTCGCTGATCCATGGAACCTCCCTTTCCGCAGCTTCGGCGTAATTCGCTGCGGACGCATCGTGGCCGCGCAGGAAATGTACTGCGATACCAGACCGGCTCTGGATCTCATAATCAGCAATCACAAATGTGGGCACGACCGATCGTTGCAATTGGATTGTGCAATCTGCAACGAACTGACGTTGCACTTCGTGGGCCACTGGGCACGCCGTCGCGTTGACTAGAAGTTCGGGCGGTTCACCCTCGTCAATTGGCACTGCGATCTGCAGGTGCATAGTGGAGCCGATTTCTCTTGTGTTCCAGGCGCCGACAACGTCGAACAGGTTGTTAGCCTCTGAAAGGTTCGCGGCCTCGGTCGCTATGGGATACCATGCCACGTTTCCGACTCCGCGCACCGCGGTGAATTTCGCGCTGATCCGGTCCCAGTCGGTGCTGCGGGCCGCGGTTTCCGGCGTGCCGATTCGCGTGAGGCGCGTCGCATCGAGCACGATGACGCCCTCATAGGCGATCTCCAGTTCGACGGTGCCCTTGGGCGGCACCGCTTCCGGCAGAGTGACGATGGCTTCGGAAAGCGCTCCAGTGTGATCAATGTCGGAGGTATAAGGTTGCGCGACAAACTGCAACTGCTTGCCGCCGGCCTTGATCGACCGCCAACTCAGCGAGGACGAGATCTGTAGCACGGCGATCTTCTGCGGCGTTGCGGAATCATTGCGTAGAGTGATCTTCCCGCGAACTCCCAGCCGCTGCTGCTCAGGTTCCACGCGGACATTCAGGTCGTAGCTGGTGAAAGTAAAGGCTTCGCGATCGAGGGAAAAGGCATTCGCCACAGAAGCACATAGGACGCAGAGAAAGAAAAGTTCCAAGCAGCGCAACTTCATTTCGCCCCCACGGGCGCCTCTTTTCTCTGCGCGTCATTTTTCGCGCGTCTCTGCCGGACGACCTCATACATCACGACCGCTCCCGCGACCGACACGTTGAGCGAAGGGACTTTGCCTAGCATCGGAATCGAAACCAGAAAGTCGCACTTCTTCTTCACCAGGTCGTGCAGTCCTTTGCCCTCTGCGCCCAGAACCAGCGCGCAATCCATGTTGTAGTCGAGGGCGTCGTAGGGCTGCGGGCCGCGCTCGTCCAGACCGACCGTCCAGATATTTCGGTCTTTGAGTCCTTCAACGGTGCGCGCGATGTTCGTGACTTTTGCTATGGGCAGGTACTCGCTGGCTCCGGCTGAAGTTTTCGTAACGGTGCCAGTAACTGGAGCGGCGCGGCGCTCGGGAATGACCACGCCATCGGCGCCGGCAGCGTCGGCTGTGCGCATGAGCGCGCCCAGATTGTGCGGGTCTTCAATGCCATCGAGGACGATCACGAGAGAGTATTGTCCGCGTTTGGCGCCGACGACGTCATCGAGGTCGCTGTATTGTTTGGCCGAAGTAACGGCGACCACGCCCTGATGAGCGGCCCGCCCGGCCATCTGATCGAGTTCTGTGCGCGTGAGAAACTTCACCGGCACACCGAGGCGGCGGCACTCCTCGATCATGCGCTGCAGGCGGATGTCGTTCCGCTCCTTCGCCATGCCGACCCACTGGAAGGCGCGTCCACGAGCCTTGAGCGCTTCGGTGACCGCGTTGATGCCGTAGATATAGTTCATATGAGCAGTTGCCAGTCTTGAGTTTCAGTATGTTCCCAGTGTACCGAAAGCTGACGAGGGTTGCGGGTTCAGCGGAGGGTTGGCAGGAATCGGCCGACGTCCGCTGGCTCAGGACGCTCGGTGTAATCTTCGTTTGCAGTCGCATAGAGCACCGTGCCGTCGCGGTCAATGATGTAGGTCGCAGGAATCGGCAACTCCCAACCGTCGTCCCCGTTCACGAATGACAGGTTGACAAAGGCACTTTGATAGACCGCTTTTTGTTCATCGGGAACACGGTAAGTGAGGCCGAACTGCCGCGCAACTCTGTTGCCGGCGTCGGAGAGCAGCGGGAAGCGCAGCTTGTGCTGGTCGCGCATGAAAAACGATTGCTGCACAGTCTGCGGAGAAATGGCCGCGAGCGTGGCGCCTGCCTGCTCAATCTCCGGAGCGATGAGGTTCATGGCTTCCATTTGAGCGACGCAGAACGGGCACCAGCGGCCACGAATGAAGCTGAGAACGAGGCGTCCTTTGGCGAGCAGGTCGGAGGAGGAGATGGTCTTGCCGTCGTGATCTTGAAGTTGGAATTCCGGAATCTTCGCGCCGGCAGGCAGAATGTTCGCAGCTAGGCGCCGCTGCTTCAGCTCCGAGACCGCCCGCGCATGAACAGCCTGCGTTTCCGCTGGAACGTACTTCGCAATCAGTTCTTTTCTCTCCGCGAGGATCTCGCATAACGGGCGAGTGTCAGTTTCCGGTCCGGATTCTTCGAGTGATCGCCACTTCATGACGTTAGCTGCTCAAGCTGAGATTGGGTCAGAGCGCCTTGATCATCCTCGCACACGACGGATACTTCGGGGTTGCCCGGTTTTACACGCACAATGACACTTCTTCCTTCTTCAAATCGTGCGACGTAGTCTGTCAACGACTCTGTCAACAAGAACGGCTCTTCGTGGATGCCGGTGTATAGCTCACCCTTGTATCGATATGAATAGACAATCTCTACTGTCGGGCAACCAAGCCGGGACGAACCGATCGGCTGTGCGGTAATAGTCGCGTTCGCCAAAAGCCACTTGCCGCTGCCGCAAACTTGTAACCAGTGCGCGGTCACGTTAAACGCATACGCGATAGCTTTGAACGTGGGGTCAAGTATAAAATCCACATGAACCTCAGGCTCGCTGCCGACTGGGCTGCAAGCAGGCAACGAGCGCTGGCCACTGCTCACTGACCACTGCTCACATCCCCGGGAGCTTCATCCCCGCCATCCGCCGCGCAAAGCTGGGCTTGCCCATCTGCTTGAACATCTTCTTCATCTGCGCGTACTGCCGAAGCAGGTTGTTTACCTCTTGCACGGTAGTGCCAGAGCCGCGGGAGATGCGTTTGCGGCGGCTGCCGTTGATCACTTCGTGGTGATTGCGTTCGTGGACGGTCATCGAGTTGATGATTGCCTCGACGCGGTTGATCTGTTTTTCGTCCACGTTGTCGGCGGCCTTTTGCAATCCCGAAAACGGTCCGATGCTTGGCATCATGCCGATCAAGCTCTTGATCGAGCCCATCTTCTTCACTTGCCGCAGCTGATCGCGAAAATCTTCGAGCGAGAAGCCGTCGCCGGTGAGCGCCTTCGTGGCCATCTCCTGCGCTTTTTTCTTGTCAATCTGCGATTCAGCGCGCTCGATCAGCGAGAGGATGTCGCCCATGCCGAGAATGCGCGAGACGATGCGGTCGGGATGGAACGGCTCCAGCGCGTCATACTTCTCCCCCACGCCGATGAACTTGATGGGCTGTCCCGTCACTTGCCGGATGGAAAGCGCCGCGCCGCCCCGGGCATCGCCATCCATCTTGGTGAGGATCACTCCGGTGAGCGAAAGCTTCTTGTGGAACTCATCGGCGGAGCGCACCGCGTCCTGCCCAGTCATGGCGTCGGCGACGAACAGAATCTCTGACGGATTCAGCAGCTTCTTCAGCGACTGCATCTCGTTCATCAGTTCGTCGTCAATGTGCAGACGGCCGGCGGTGTCAACAATCAACACATCGCAGCCGGAAACGATAGCCTCGCGCCGGGCTTCCTTAACTAAACGCTCCACGGCCTGGGTGAGCTGCGCGGGCGTGTTCGCCTCGCCCACGTCGCCTTCGTAAATCTGAGCCTTGACGGCCTGCGCCACAACTTTCAACTGCTCGCGCGCTGCGGGGCGGTACACGTCCACCGAAACCAGCAGCGGACGATGTCCGCCAATCTTGAACCAGTTCGCCAGCTTGCCCGAAGTGGTGGTCTTGCCGGAACCTTGCAGTCCGGCCATCAGCACGACCGTGGGCGGCTGCGATGCGAACTTCATTCGAGCCGTGTCCTTGCCGAGGGTCTCGACCAGTTCGTCGCGCACAATCTTGATGACCTGTTCGCCGGGAGAAAGCGCGGTCAACACTTCCTGGCCGATGGCCTTGGCCTGGATGCGGTCAATCAGCTCTTTGACCACTTTGAAGTTGACGTCAGCCTCAAGCAGCGCCAGACGGATTTCTCGCAGGGCCTCGCCAATGTTTTCTTCGGTGAGCCGAGCTTGGCCGCGAAGGGACTTGAACGCGCGTTGCAGTTTTTCCTGGAGATTCTCGAACATAGGCGTAATTGATTATTTTAGCAGCGAAAGGTGACGCACGAAGGATCCCAGCCTACCCCACCTTCGGCCTCACCATCTCGAATCGCTGCGTCGTCCGCGTGTATTGCAGGCCGCCCATGCGGCCGATCAGATCCAGCGAATTCCGGTCCAGGCGGCCGTCTTTGAGATTCGCATCGTTGACGTGAATCGACACAATCTGGCCGAGCACCAGGCTTCCGCTGGTCGGCGCGGTAGAAAAATCCAGTATCTGATGGAGCTTGCACTCAAAGCTGACGGGCGACTCCGCGACCCTCGGCGGATCTACAACCGCCGACGCCTCAGGCGTAAGCTTCGCCACCTCGAACTCGTTCACCGAAGCGTCGTACTCTCCGCTGGTCAGGTTCATCGCCTCGGCCAGTTGGTAGGTGACAACGTTCACTACGAATTCCTTAGTCTCGCGGATATTCCGTAACGTGTCCTTGGCTTCGCCACGAGTCTGGTCCCGGCCGGATGCGCGTAAGCCCGGCGAAAATCCCAGCAAGGGAGGATTGACAGACACCACATTGAAAAAAGAAAAGGGCGCGAGATTCAGCTGTCCCGATGCACTGACGGTCGACACCCAGGCTATCGGTCGCGGCGCAACAGAGTTCAGCAAAAGGTTGTAGAGGTCTTTGTGAGGAAGATCTGACGGGCTGACGATCATGCCGTCGAGTATATCTTTTCGCGCGTTTCACTTGCCCATCTCGAACACTTCTTTCGCCGCAATGATCGTATTGCAGTGAATGGTCACGGTATCTTCCACGTGCCGCGCGTAGCCTCCGGCGAATGTCACCATCACTGGAATGCTGCGGGCTTGGGCCACGCGAAACACGAGTTTGTCGCGCCGCTTTAATCCATCAATCGTCAAGGCCAACCCACCCAGTTGATCTTCGCGGTAAGGGTCGGCGCCAGCGATATAGCACATCAGATCGGGCTCGAACTGCCGCAGGCCGGAGCTGAGCGCGTTGTCGAGCCAGGCTAGGTAGTCGTCGTCTCCGATGCCGTCGGGCAGGTCTACATCAATGGACGAAGGCGGCTTCCACATTGGATAGTTGTTGTGCTGGTGCAGAGAGATGGTGAAGACCTCTCCCGCATGGGCGCCGCGAATCTTGCCGGGTAGCGCTGAACTTCTTTGCGACGAACTGAGCGACGACGAATCAAGAGTCGATGCCCCGGCCGAGGGCAAAAGCGCACTCGCCGTCCGCGTCCCGGCAAAAATCGCCGCAGTGCCGTTGCCTTGGTGAACGTCGCAATCGACTGTCATCGCGGTGCGAATCTTGTCATCACGCTGCAATCGCCGGATGGCGACTGCCACGTCATGAATCATGCAGAAGCCTTCGCCATGGTCGGGGAAGGCATGATGAAATCCGCCGCCAATGCTGATGCCAACGCCGTCGGTCAGAGCCTGCCGCGCCGCCAGGATCGATCCCCCAGCCGCCAGCCAGAACGCTTTCACCAGCTCAGGAGAGAACGGAACCTCAAGTTCCATTTCTTCGCGCGGGCTGAGCGTACCGGTCTTCAGCTTGTGCACATACTCCGGCTTGTGGACCAGCAGAATGTCCTGATCGTTGGCGGGCTCAGGCTCCAGGAAGTCGTTGGCCTCGGCGATGCCCTCAGCCAGTAGACGGTCGCGGATGCGCCGGTATTTCTCGGCAGGGAAGACGTGCTCGCCGATCGGAAGGAAATAGGCGTCGCCGTAAACCAGCTTGAAAGGCAGCATGGCGTGAGTAGCCTATGATACCCGCAAGCCGGAACCGAAGAAACCGTAGGCCGAGCAGGATCTATCTCTTCTTCGTAGCTTGCACCGCCGGCACCACCATCGGCCTCTTCACCGGCACGATCGCGCCCTTCGACGGATCGGCGGCTGCATGAGCGCGGGTCAGCACTTCTTCCTGGATGTACTGCACGAACTCTTGGATCTGGCGCTGCATCTCCTCCATGCGTTCCCGCATTTGCAGGATGATGGCCATGCCGCTGATGTTTACGCCCAGGTCGCGCGCCAGCGAGAGAATAAATTCCAGCCGCTGCAAATCTTCGTCGGTGTAAAGACGGGTATTGCCCTCGGTGCGCGATGGCTTGAGCAATCCTTCGCGCTCATAAAGGCGCAGAGTCTGAGGATGGATGCCGTACATCTCGGCCACCGCCGAGATCATGTACGCGCCTTTGGATTTACGTTTGGTCATTGTCTGGGAATCAGTCGAACGTCCGCGTCACCAATTTATAACAAAAACAAGTCGGCCACGGATCATCACAGACTCCCACGGATCAAGAAAGACAAATCCGTGTTCATCCGCGTTAATCCGTGGCCGAAGATGTTGCTAGGCTGCTGGTTCCGGCTTCTGCTCTGCGGGGGCCCATCCATGCGGCTTCAGCAGATGATTGACCCCGTAAGCCACCACGCCCAACCCGATCAAAATCATGCCGAAGGCAAACGAACTCATCCCCAGCACCTGCTCGTGCTCGCTGCGGATAATGGAAAATCCCAGCAGCAACATGGGGGGGATACCGATGGCAATCGCGCCAAACAATCCGCCGGGAACGCGGAAGGGACGTGGTAAATCCGGTTCGCGGAAGCGTAGTACGGCAAGCGCTACAAATTCCAGCAGCAGGCTAAATCCGTAAAGAAGGATGTCAAGCGTCACGAGCCTGGCGAAGCCCAAGCCGAGGCACATGGCCCAGCCAATCGCGAGCGCGATGATCGCCACCCAGGGCGCTCGCGACTTCTTCTGCAGCTTGCCGAAGATGCCAGGCAACATTCCATCTTGCGCCATCGCTAATGGGAGGCGCGAGTAGCTCATCACCAGCGCATTAAACATTCCGAACGCGCTGATGACGCCGCCGAGCACCACACCGATGCGCAGCAGCGGTCCGCCAAGCAGGCCGGCGATGTCTGCCCAGGAACCAGTCTCCCACGCGGTCGAGGTCAGCCCCGTCATCCACATAGCGGCGAACGGAAGCACGTAGCTCAAAGCCACGATGCAAACCGCAACCAGCATGGCTCGCGGATACGTTCGCTGCGGCTTCTCTACTTCCGTCGCTATGGTCGAGGCATTGTCCCATCCCATGTAATTCCACATGCAGATGAGCAACCCGCCGAGAATGTCGACGCTCGAAGTGGTCGGCTTGGTCACGGCGTTGACCAGCGCTCCCATCTTGAATGGAGCAAGCACCACGATCACGACGAACGGCGCCGTCAGCGCGAAAAACAGCCAGAGCGAGGTGAGCGAAACTACTTTCACGCCGGCGATATTCATGAGCGCGCAGGCAATCACCACCGCCAGCGCCACCCACCATCCGCGACCGTTCACCGAGAACCAGGGGAACATGCGGGTCAGGTACGCCACGAACAGCGTGGGGTAAATCGCCATATCGAAAATGGACGCAACCAGCGAGAGCCAGGCTTCCTGAAATCCCCAGAAATTTCCCATGGCGCGGCGCACCCACGCGTAGTAGCCGCCTTCGTAGGGCAGCGCGCTCGAAAGCTCGCCGATCATGAAGGCCGTGGGCAGGCTCCAGAGCAGTGGCGTGAGCAGCAGAATCAGGATCGCGCGTCCGTAACCGGCGCCGTGAACAATGTCTTCCGTGCCATAGGTTCCGCCCGACACCATAAAAAAGGTGGCGGCGACCAAGGGCCACAGCGTGAGGCGGACGAATTTCTTCGGGGCAATCGGGTTCCGGTTGGGTAAGGCGGCGAGAGGCTGGGGGTTCTCTATTTGTTGACGCGGGGCGCTAGCTGTTGCCAATTTCTATGGCTTCCTCCTCAAGCGACTCACTCTCGCCACCGCGTCTCCCTTGATGTTTCGCGGCTCCCAGGTTTCAGCGATTCCCGGGCGTTCCGGCGGAGTTAGTTCGCATTAGTGAGATTACGGGAAATTTCCACAGATGCAAGAAAATTATTGAAAAATTTTGTCAGGGGAGAGCAGGTACGGAGGTAATGGACACCCCACGTCTCCCACCCGGGACCAACGGGTTGCCAGTCACCTTGGTGAGCAACAGGAAAGTTGTTGCGGGGACGGCCGGTACTGACTATGATTCAGCGGTTTGTCAGGAGGGTTTTCCAATGAAACCGTTTCTCTTTGTTGTTGTTGTCGCTTTATTCGCGGTTGCGCTGTTCGCGGCGCAGCCATCTCTGGCGCAAAACGCCTTCACGCCCGATCAAGTGAAGTATGGCCCAGTCCCGCCATCTTTGCCCTCAGGAGCGCAACTCGCCGTGCTCGAAGGCGACCCCATGGCTTCCTCCGGCGACTTCACGGTCCGCCTCAAAATGCCGGACGGCTACAAAATCGCCCCTCACACCCATCCCAACCGGGAAAATGTCACCGTGCTCTCGGGCACGATCAAAGTCGGGATGGGAGACCAGTTCGACGCCAGCAAGATGATGAGCTTCGGGGTCGGCAGCTTCGCCTACCTCGATCCCAGCATGCACCACTACGCCGCGGCTTCCGGAGAAACCGTTATTCAGATCCACGGCATGTCGCCGCTCAAGCTCAACTACATCAACCCGGCGGACGATCCTACGCCGAAGAAGTGATGGGAAAAGTGAAATTTGCTCGATTCCCTGTCATCCTGAGGCTCGCGCCTTTTGCGGGCCGAAGGACCTGTGCACCCGGCAGGAAGTTGCACAGGTTTTTCGCCTCGCTCAGGATGACATCGCTGGCGATGGACTCATACCTTCTTCCACAGCTCTTCCCGCGGGTCTTCCGGGTTCAGCTTGGCTAACTCCTTCAGCAGCTCTTTGGTGCGCTCATCCCGCGGCATGGGCACGGTCACCGTAATCTCGACGATCTCATCCCCTCGCACGCCTTCTTTGGTAGCCGACGGCACGCCTTTCTCCCGCAGCCTCAGCTTCTGCCCTGACTGCGTCCCGGGAGGGATCTTCAGCAGCGCCCGCCCATCGATGGTCGGCACCTCAATCTTGGCGCCCAGCGCGGCTTCCGTGGCACTGACCGGAACGGTCAAGTAGATGTCGTCCCCGTCCCGCCGGAAGATTGGATGGTCGCCGGTCCGGATGATCACGTAGAGGTCGCCAGCCGCGCCGCCGTGAGATCCGGCGTTGCCTTTGCCGGCCAGCCGGATCCGCTGCCCATCGCGCGTCCCGGCCTTAATGCGCACTTCCAGCGGCTCGGTCCGACTGACTGTGCCTTCGCCGTGGCAATTCGCGCAGGCGGAAATATTCTTTCCCGTGCCCTGGCAGCTCGGGCAGGGTACATTGAACTTCATCCGCCCGCCGGTTTGCGTGATCTGCCCGGTTCCGTCGCACTCGGGACATTTGCCCGGAGCCTCGGTATAACCCTGCCCGTGGCAGTTCGAACAAACATCTTGCCGCGTAATGTTCAGTTTCATCACGCCGCCGCGAATCGCCGTCCAGAACGCCACGTTGACCTGGTATTCGAGGTCCGTGCCGGGTTCGGGACCCGACTCAGCCGCTGCCGCGCCGCGCCCGCCGCCGAAGATTCCTGAGAAGATATCGCGGAAGCCACCGCTGCCGCCGGTGCGCCGGCCGCGC
This sequence comes from Candidatus Dormiibacterota bacterium, assembly GCA_035566655.1. GTDB lineage: Bacteria > Acidobacteriota > Terriglobia > Terriglobales > Acidobacteriaceae > Sulfotelmatobacter. The sequence goes on along the minus strand of DATMQT010000068.1, from coordinate 971 downwards.
CCCGCGGCGTCAGCCAGGTCCGAGAAATCGAACCCGCTGAAATCAAAGGGAACACCCTGTCCGCTCGCCTGGCCCGGGTCGCCACCGGGAAATCCCCCCGGCGCTCCTCCGGCAAATCCGCCTTGCCCTCCGCCCCGCGCATAGGCTTCCGCCGTCGCCGGATCAATATTGTCGGAATAAAATCCGACCTGATCGTAGATTTTTCGCTTCTTGGGATCGCTGAGAACGTCGTTGGCCTCAGAGAGCGTCTTAAATTTCTCCTCCGCAGATTTGTCCCCAGGATTAACGTCAGGATGGTACTTGCGCGCCAGCTTGCGAAACGCCTTGCGAATGTCCTCCGCCGACGCAGACTTCTTTACGCCGAGGATATCGTAATAGTCTTTCTTGGAGGTAGTTGCCATGACTAGCGATCAGTCGGTCGTTCCTGCTACTTCATTAGTTCGGCTTCTTCTGCCGCTCTTCTTGTATCACGACCAGCGGCCTGCCCTCTGCGGCATCCACATATACCGGAATCGGCAACGGACCACTTGGCGTGGAGACAGAAACCAGCCACTGCTTGTCGTCTTCGGCAAGACTCAGAAAATAAGTTTGTTCGTTCACCTGAAAATCCATTTCTTGGTTCTCTCCAAATCCAGAAATGAGGCTCCAAACGTGATGGCGCGGGCAAGCCTGCCCGCGCCACACGATCCAAGCCAGAAGCTAGGAGCTAGCAGCTCTCTTACTTCTTGTCTTCCACGTCCACGTACTCAGCGTCAATCACGCCTTCGTCTTTCTTGTGCTCACCGCCAGCAGCGCCGTTGCTGCCGGGCGCCGCGCCCGCACCATCCGCTGGGCCAGCCCCCGGACCTGCACCCGGTGCAGCCTGCGTAGCCTTGTACATCTGCTCCGCCAGTTTGTGCGATGCCGTCGTGAGCCGCTCGCGCGCCGAATCCATCTCGGCCTTGTTACCGCCTTCGATGGCCTTCTTTGCG
>DATMQT010000067.1:0-7869 GCA_035566655.1 Candidatus Dormiibacterota bacterium | reverse complement strand
CATGGGCAACGCTTGGTCATTCATGGCGTAGGCGATCATCACCTCCCCATCCCGCGCGTGGTCGATCGATAGGGCCTTCACGAAGTCAGACACTGACGGCAGTGGTGGCACGTCAAGCCCATTGAATGAAACATCCACGGCGCCTGGCTTCACCTGGGCACGATCCAAAATCGACTTCACGGAAACACCCGTCCATTTCGCGTTGCCCATTGCGCCGTGCTTCCACTGGCCGCCTGGAACGCGAGGTTCAAAGAAACTTCGGGAATTTCCGGAACATTGATTGACGGCGATGATGGAGACTGGCTCGAACTGCGAGCGCAACTCATCCATACTTAGCTGCAAAGGCTGCCGGACGTGGCCGCTGACATTGAGCCGAAATGTTCGAAGGTCCACCGAAGTGGGGATTCCTTCCAGATGCCACCGAACGAAGAACGCTTCGTTTGGTGTAAGGTCCTGCCGAAAATAGTGGAGCGGAGTTTCCAACTGGGGCGGCCGGTCGGTGAGCAGGATCAGTTCCGTCTTTTCAGGAAATCTTGCCAGGTCAACCGTGTCGGATGAAGCCGCTAGTACAGAAGCCATTCGGTCTGAGCCACTCACCAGTGCCGCCCCGGCGGTTCCCGCAAGTTCAAGAAATCTCCGGCGGTTCATGAAGCTTACCCTTCAAAGGAATTCTGTGGTCGAGTGTGCTGCCGAGGGGTTACGCGAGTCCAAGCAGGAATTGTGATTCGAGATTGCCGAGGCTTATAGGCCGGGCATGTGAACCCGGACCTTTCGAACCCGCATTTCACCGATCCAAGTTCCGCCTTGATTTCAAGAACCGGCGCCAGGCGCCAATCTCCGGAATCCACGTGACCTCGTAGATCAGTTCCTGTTCTTCGGCTGCGCCTTCCAATTCATTCCACACAACGCGCTTGTCCGTTTCCCAGTGCGCTTGCACTCCCGGCGGCAACACCGCCATCTCAATCGCTGACGCATAACTGGCTGCTGTGTAACTCATTTTCAAACTCCCGAGCTGGAACCTCAAAACTCCAACGATTACCGCCGACGTTCCAGACACTTCCCTGCATTCCGGATTCCATTCGACAAAGCCTGGAGCTGGGGAGAACCATGGGCCGGTCTAAAGCAAATACAACAAGTTGCCTTCCACACGGCCGGAGTTGGTGTCAGCGGGATGACATGATGCTAGGGCCAGTTTATTCGAAATGTCGTCACACCTGTCAGCCGAGTGACGGAAATCTCCTTTCCCACGAGCCGAAGCCGGCATTCAAGTTCCAGCTATTTCCCTAGCTTGTACATCCGAAACGAATTAGGTGGCGCACGCAAATGAACAGTGCGAATGGAGCCTGCGCTGCTCTAGGACGGGACCCTACTCGCCGGGACGGCAGAAATTCAGGAGGAGACAATGCGCAGAATTACTTCTTGCGTCGTGCTTTCAATTCTCTTGACGGGTGCTTCAAGGGTGGCGGCCCACGACGACGATAAGGTTACGCCCTCACCTAGGGCTGGCGCCACTCCAGTTGCGAGGCCGAATGATCCGGATAAACCTGCGGCTAAAGGGAGCGAGAAGGATATCGTACAGACAGAACTGCATGAGTTGCGGGATCTCGTCGAGGCTCAGTCTGAAGAGCTTCGGGATCTGCGGAGCCGCTTGGCGGCAGTTGAAGCGGAACGGACCGGATCCAGAATCGTCTCCTCACCGGCCACTGCTCCATCGGCGGAGGCAGTTCGGCCAGCGACCTCGGCGCCGACCCCTGACCGATCCATACCGGTGGCTGCCGCACCGTTGGGTGCAAAGGTGCAGGGTGAAGACAGCGAACAAAAGGGACCCAAGTCGCCGTTATACTTCAAGATCGGGTCCGCTGAATTCGCTCCAGGCGGTTTTCTGGATTTCGCCGCGTATTATCGCACCACGAATGACGGCGGCGGCATTGCAACGGCGTTCGGATCGATTCCGTTCAACAATCAATTGCCGCAGGGGCGTTTGTCGGAAACGCATCTCTCGGCACAATACTCCCGTTTGTCGCTAAAAGTTGATGCGCCTCTGCCGAAGTCGACGAAGCTTACCGCATACGTGGAAAGCGATTTCCTGGGCTTCCAGCCGGCGAACGCCTACATCACCGCCAACAGCGATAGCCTCCGGCTGCGCGTCTATTGGGCGGATGTGCGGCACGGGAAGTGGGAAGTGCTGGGCGGGCAGGCATGGTCGTTGCTCACGCCCAACCGCGTGGGACTCTCTCCGCTGACGTCCGACGTGTTCTACACGCTGAACGAAGATCCTAACTTCCAGGTCGGCCTGATCTGGGCGCGCCAACCGCAGTTCCGGTTGGTCTACCACCCCAACGAGAATTGGGCCGTCGGCGTGTCGCTCGAAAATCCACAGCAGTTCGCGCCCAGTTCAGTCGTGTTCCCCTCAACATTTTTTACCACGCAGTTTGATAACGGCAGCGGCGTCACCAACGCCACAAGCAGCTCCACGAACACGGCTGTGCCCAACCTGCACCCCGACATCATCGTGAAAGCGGCGTACGATGCGCATCCGGCGGGTCACGCCTTCCACGCCGAAGCCGCCGGGTTGCTGCGGAGTTTCAGGGTGCTTAACGATCTGACGACTCCGGCCACCGTCAACACCATCACCGGTGGAGGCGGTTCGATAAACTTGAATTACGAGCTTATCCACAATCTGCGTCTCATCACCAATTCCTTCTACAGCGACGGCGGCGGCCGCTACAACATCGGGCTGGGCCCCGACGCAATCGTCAAACCAGATGGCACACTCTCTGCTGTTCATTCCTATTCGGGCCTGGCCGGTTTCGAATACCAGGCCATGCCGAATTACATGTTCTACGGCTACTATGGCGGTGCGTATTTCCAGCGCAACTTTGGATTCCTCCCGGCGACGCCGGCTTCATCGTGCGGGAGCCTCGCGGGTTTCACTTGCGTGGGCTTCGGCTTCCCGGGCTCCTCGAACTTGTCGAATCGAGCGGTTCAAGAAGCCACCATCGGCATCATCCCGACGCTGTGGTCGAATGAGAATTATGGCAAGGTACAAATCATCACCCAGTATTCGTACCTGACTCGCAGCCCGTGGTCGACTCAGCCCATACCCCCCGCAACCAGCCCAAATCCCAAAAACGCGCACGCCAGCATGGTGTACCTCGACATTCGGTACACGTTGCCTTAACAAAAACTAGAAGGGCGGATGGGGTGCAAAACCCCATCCCCGCTACACAAAGAGCATGCCTCGATGGGTGGATTCGGGCGGATCAGCATCACACGTATAATTGAATCTTCCTGGTCCCTGGACAGACGGGGCATTTGCTGAACTTTCATTCTGCGAGAGCGTAGGTCGGCTCTCTACCGTCGTTGTCGCCGGCATATTCGGCGGCGAACAAGAACCTGCGCGGCAATGCGAACAAGCACTTTCTCACGATCAAGGGGTGCGGAACTTTCCGTCCGTTCCTGGTCCTGCGCGAGAGTTCTTTGATAGGTCTTCACCTGTCAGGGTGAAAGGGCATGCCTGGGTGCCCGGCGCTGGCTGGTTCCGGCGTCTCTAACGGAAGATTCACCACCACCGGCTCCTGGCCGCTCCTCACGACCACGGCTTCGCACGGTTCATTTCGATCGGCATTAATCTCCTGGTGTGGCACATACGGCGGAACATAAATAAAATCGCCGGGTCCGGCTTCGTCACTCAATTCCAATCGATCGCCCCAGCGCATCCGCACACGTCCTTTCACCACGTACAGGACGGTTTCCAGTTCTCCGTGGTGGTGCGGTCCTGTCTTCGCATCCGGTTGCACAAGCATGGTCCCGGCCCACAATTTGCTCGCTCCGGTTTTCGCATGAGTAATCGCGGCAGCCCGCGTCATGCCCGACGTTTGTGGCGTATTCATGTCCAGTTCGTGGGCATGTACGATCTTGACCCCGTTCTTGCTCCAGTCCATAAGTAAAGGTATCTCCTAAAGCTCTTAGATGGATCGGGAGCAGGAGAAGACCCGAAATCATTTGCATCGGGACTCCTCTCAAACGAAATTCCTTGTAGCGCTCCGGCTTTCTGGACCTAAGCCCCTGCGGAAATCCGGGGAAACCCGGGGGGACAGACGGGACGTTTTTCGAATTTTTATTCAACGAGAGCGTGGGTCGACTTTCTATCGTCGTTGTTGCCGGCATGCTCCGCTGTGAACGAGAACTCGCATGGCAATGCGGACAAGCTCTTTCTCCGCAATCAAGAACGGGGACCTTTCCGTCTGCCCCCAATCCTCCTCCCAGATCCTGTTCCCGATCCTAATTCCTCACCGTTTATGCTAAAACGCACGAATCCTAGCGGGCACACCAGACCCTCTGTGGAAATCTCACCGCGATCGCACGTGAGATAGAAACGGCTGAGAACACAGATCAGGTTGAGACAACAATAATCCCAGATCCTCCAGGCCGTCTGCCAGGCAAGCCTTAAAAAAAGCTTAGTTTTTCGCGCATATTTCCCTTACTTGGACCCGGAATTTCAAAGTTGTGCAGGTTCCGCTTGCTGCCTCGTACGCGATGGAATCGAAATTGCAAAGTTGCCAGTCACACCTGCTCGAGCACCATTGGGTGATGCCGGCCCAGCCGGCGTTGGAGCTTGGGGCGAACGCTACGGCGTGGGTTCCCGCAAGTATCGATCCATGAAAGAAAATTCAGGAGGGGAAGTGCGAACCATAAGGGTCCTGTTGTCTGTCGTGTTGTTGTTGGGGATATTCCAGATGCCGCTGCGAGCGCAGACGGCGACTTCAGCCACCATTTTGGGGAGAGTTACCGATCCCGGAGGAAAGGCAATCGAAGGTGCGAAAGTAACCCTGCACAATCTGGCTACCAACGCCAGCCGTGAGCAAAAAACGAACAAGGACGGCGGCTACGTCTATTCCAATATCACCCCCGGAATTTATGTTCTTCAGGTCAAGCGAGAAGGTTTTCAAACGGCAACATTGCAGTCTCTCGAAGTCAACGTGAACAAAAGTTACACGTTGGACATTTCGCTCGAATCCGGCGACGCGGCTATCGTGATGGAAGTGAGCACCGAAGCGAAGGCCGAACTGCAGACAACGGACGCGACGATTGGCGACGTCATCGGAGGCCAGGAAATCACTCGCCTGCCGACCCGCACGCGCGACGCCTCCGAGTTGCTCTCGCTGCAACCTGGCGCCACGCCGTTTGCCAGCCCCAGCGATGTTTTCACCACCAATGGCGGCACCGTAACGGGCGCCCGTGCCGACCAGAACGACGTGACTCTCGATGGCATCGATATCAGCAATAATTCCAGTTGGATCCTGCCTAATTCCATCATCATTCCCTTGGGCGTGGATACTGTGTCGGAATTTCGCGTGGGTGTCTCGAACTCCAACGCCACCTTCGGTCGCGCTGCTGGCGGACAGGTTTCCGTTGCCAGCCGCAGCGGCAGCAACTCCTTCCATGGCGTAGCCTATTGGTACATCCAAAACAGCGCTCTCAATGCCAACAGTTGGGACAACAATGCCTTTGGCATCGCAAAGCCCACCATTCGCGACAACCGCGGCGGCTTTACCGTCGGCGGCCCGATAAAGAAAGACAAGACCTTCTTTTTCGTCAATTACGAGCCCCGGCGCTTCTATCAGTCCGTCAGCGAAGAACGCATCGTGCCTAGCGACAACCTGAAGGGACTCAACCCCGCGTATCCCAATGGCGCCATGACGTTCAACGGCGTGACATACAATCTCGCTGCCACCGATCCCCGCGGTTTGGGTCTCAGCCCAACCGTAAAAGCTCTTTGGGCGATGCTCCCTTCCGGCAATGATCCAACACAGGGAGACGGCGTCAATTTCCTCGGATATAAATTCAGTGCGCCGGCTGCCCGCACCGACGACAGCTTCTCAGTCAAGTTGGACCACAACTTCAGCCAGATGGTGCATTTCTTCGCGCGTTATGCTTATTCGCGCGACCTGAACCCCGCCGGCGAAGATCAGGTGAACCTTGTTGGCGCGAGCAATGGCGCCGCGCAGTTCGCCGCCACCCGCAATGTGTTTGGAGACGGCGGCATCGCCGGCCTGGACTGGATCATCCGCGGCAATCTGATCAACAGCCTCCATTTTGGCCGCATTCGCGAGCGCGTAAATTCGGATGCGATCAGCTCGTCCACTCTGGCGGCGCAATACAACGTGCCGGGCACGAGTTCGGCGGATGGTTCTGTTTTTCTGGCGCCAGGATATTTCGGTGCCCCATTCGGAAACATTCTCGGGGTTCCCGTGGACGTCAACACTCCCGGTGCCATTCATGGAAAGACCTACAACAGCAACGTGGAAATTCGCGACGATCTCAACTGGATCAAGGGAAAGCACACTTGGGTATTCGGTACCGATATTCACTGGCTTCCGACTTACTATCAGGCCGATGACCGCCGTCAAGGTCCGCGCAATTCCATTCAAGCTCTCCTGGATGCCGACCAACAATTCCTGACCCTCACCAATGCGGACCGCCCTGCGGCCGTAACCGCCGCGGGACTCGGAACCAACTGGGATCGCCTGTATGCTGCCGCGCTCGGTTTGGTGGACAGCACGGCCGTCACCGTCGTGCGTGACGGTAACCTTAACCCATTGCCCATCGGTACGCCCCTGGTGGAAGATGCCAGGTCGCGTTCCTACGATTACTATGTGCAGGACACTTGGCGCCTGCGTCCGAGTTTGACGTTGACCTACGGTCTCTCCTACGGCTGGCAAACTCCGCCGTCCGAAAGCCAGGGTAGGTTTTCGGTGCTCACGGACACCAACGGCCAACCAATCGATCCGCTTGCCTATTTGAAGACCAAAGAAACCGATGCGGCGAACGGTCAAGTCTACAACCCGACCTTTGGGTATGTGCCCTACCGCAAGCTCGGCATGTCGGGAGCGTGGAACACGGATTACACCGACTTCGCGCCACGCGTTTCCCTCGCGTGGAGCCCCTCCATTTCCGAAGGACTTCTCGGAAAAGTCCTGGGACAAAAGAAGACCGTGCTGCGCGCAGGCTATGGCATCGCCTACGATCGGATTGATGCCGGAACCGCGGTGATCGGCGCGTCCAACGAAGGTTTCTCGCAGTCCCTGCAACTTCCCACTCCAGCGTGCAACATCAACGGCACGGCGTCGGGCTGCAATGCGGCTTCGTCCGACCCTGTTCTTTCCACGTTTCGCGTCGGTGTCGACGGAACGATTCCGGTCCCGCCAGCTGACACAGCCAAGAGCATCCCTTACATCCCGGGAGCCAACGGTGAATTCTGGGTCGTGCAGACCGATCCGAACTTCAAAGTGGGACGCGAGCACATGCTGGATTTCACAATCCAGCGCGAACTGCCCAAAAACCTCCTCATGGAAGTTGGCTACGTGGGACGCCTCGGCCGCAGGTTGCCGAGCAACGTCACTCTGAACCAGTCTCCTTACATGTTCAAAGACGTCACCACCGTTTCAGGCGCGCCCGGATCGGGACAAAACTTCGCCCAAGCCTACGATGCGGTTGCGACTGCTCTGCGGACGGGTCAATCCGTCACAACGCTGGGACCTCAGGCGTGGTTTGAGAACCAACTGCCTGCGGGATGGGGCGCCGCGGTTTGCGGCGCGGGATTCACCAATACCCAATGCATCGCCAACAACCACACGCAGGATTTCATCTTTGGCGGAGTTACGAACATTTTCTCCGACATGGGCGGAATTCGTTCCAGCGTCGGGCTGCCCGCGTTCAACAGCTTGCAGCAACAGGACCTCGGTGTGCACGTTTCCAACGACGTCTCCAACTACAACGCCATGGTGCTGACCCTGCGCAATCGCGGGTGGCGTGGATTAACCTTTAACATGAACTACACCTTCTCGAAATCCCTGGACCAGGAAG
>DATMQT010000066.1:0-4146 GCA_035566655.1 Candidatus Dormiibacterota bacterium | reverse complement strand
GAACTGCGCGGACTGATCGATATAGTCGCCATCGAGCTTGTTGGGCTGGAAGATGGGCAGGAACTGCGCATCGAGACCCAGCGTGGGATTCGGGCGAAGGTTCGCCGTGATTTCTTCCGCCAGGCTTTGCTGAATGGTGGAACGCATCGCCTGCAAGGCGTGATTATGCAGGAGCGCCAGGCGGATGGCGTCGTCGAGCGAAATACGCGTCGCGCCGGCCGGTGCCGTGGCCTGCGGAGCGGGGGCGGCACTCTGTTGCCCGGCGGTGAACGCTGGCGACAGCAGCAGTGCAAAAACCAAAACCCTTATTTGCTTCAAGTGAAGACTCCTCGCGCGTCACGGTGCGCGTGACGTACGAAAATGCCGATAGCGAGATTGGCCCGAGTAAGGATCGCTAGGCGGCGGGAGGCGCGCGGGGAGCGATACTGCGGGGAACCACGAGTGGCGCGCAGACTACTACACCAGATACTTCCAGACGGTTAATCGCCGGCGCCATCGCCACGATCAGGGAAGGGGTGGGGACGGCGGTGCCCGCAGCCGAGCAGATCGGGCATACGTGGGAATCGATCGTTCGAGAGTTCAAGTCCACGCAACAGTGCAACTGTGCCGTGAGAAGGATGGCTCCGAGGAGTAAAAACAGGAAGTAGAGCCGCTTTGATTTGCTTGGCATTTCGCGGGGTTTTTGGGTTTGAGAATAGCCCGATAGTACACCGTTTGGGGCTTCCGCGCCGCCGTCAATCGAGGCTCTTGCCTTTATTACTATACTGCCCTATAGTATAGCGATGGCACACACCAGCAAAGATCGAAAGAAGCTCCTTTTGCGCGTTCGCCGCATCCGGGGACAGGTGGAATCGCTCGAGCGCGCGCTGAGCGGGGAACACGAATGCTTCGACGTCCTTCAGCTAGTCGCCGCTTGCCGCGGCGCTTTGAACGGCCTGATGGCGGAATTGGTTGAAGGCCATGTTCGGTTTCATGTGCTCGATCCCAGCAGGAGCAAGGACTCCGCGCAGGCAGCCGCCGCGGAGGAATTGATCGATATCGTAAGGACTTACCTGAAATAGATCGAGAATTTGCTACGCGTGTGGAAAGTGGGTTTGGAGGGCGGGATGCCGGAGTTTGAGATGAATACAGGAGCGAAATTACAGACTTCGCCTGATGATCAAGAAGCGAGCGCGAAAATGTCCGGGCCTGGCGCGCGGCCGGGAGGTGGAGACGGCGTTCATGAGCCGGATGAGCACGGCGGCGAGCATGAGCACGCGCTCGATTGGCAGGAAATGGTTCGGATCGCCTTCGTCGCGGTGGCGGCGGGAACCGCCTGGTTCCTCGGCCCTCAACTAGCTCTGAGTCTGGTCATTGCCGGGGCGATCTGCACCCTCGCCGGCGGGTACCCCATATTTCATGAGGCCGTAGAAAATATCCTGGAACGCAGGATGACAATGGAATTGTCCATGGCCATTGCCATACTGGCTGCGCTGGCGATACGGGAAGTATTTACCGCACTGGTGATCACATTGTTCGTGCTGGTGGCGGAGGTGCTTGAGGGGCTCACCGTGGGCCGGGGCCGGCGAGCCATTCGTCATCTGATCGATCTGCTTCCATCGACGGCGACCGTGGGCGGGCGAGATGGATGGAGAGAAATCGGTGTTGAGCAGATATCGATTGGTGACCTTGTACTGATCAAACCTGGCGGTCGAATTCCAGTGGATGGTCCAGTGGTGGGCGGCCATTCGTTTGTCGATCAGGCAAACATCACCGGTGAATCCATGCCGGTTGAGAAGAATCCGGGAATGGAAGTCTACGCCGGCACGATCAACCAATCCGGGGCGCTGGAAGTGCGCGTGGAACGATTGGGGCGGGACACGACGTTCGGGAAAATCATTCTGGCAGTGGAGCAAGCGGAGCAATCACGCGCGCCGATTCAACGCATTGCGGATCGACTGGCGGGATATCTCGTTTATTTCGCTCTCGGCGCCGCGGTACTGACGTTTCTCCTGACACACAACATTCGCTCGACCATTTCGGTCGTCATCGTGGCGGGGGCCTGTGGAATTGCCGCGGGAACGCCGCTGGCGATTCTCGGCGCGATTGGGAGAGCAGCGCAACAAGGAGCGATCATCAAAGGCGGTCTGTATCTGGAAAAGCTGGCGGAGGTGGATACGATTCTCCTGGATAAGACGGGCACTCTGACGTTTGGAACGCCCGAAGTTCTGGAGGTGCTGCCCGCACCGGGCATCCCAGCGGATTATCTGCTTCGTGCCGCGGCGAGTGCGGAGTCACGTTCGGAGCATCCGGTGGCCAAAGCCATACTGCGCAAAGCCGCGCAACTTGGCATCGCTAGCGAAGACCCTGCCACATTTGAATACATGCCTGGTAAAGGAATTGCAGCAGTTTGCGAAGGGGAAGAGGTGCTAGTTGGCACCGAGAATTTTCTGGCGGAGCGCGGTGTCCAAGCCACCAACGGGAATGGTAACGCTACGGGTTCAAAAATTCTTGTGGCGCGTGGTGGCCGGTTCCAGGGATCTCTTGTAATTGCGGACAGGCTGAGACCGGAGGCTAAGGACGCCATTCGTTCGCTGAAATCCATGCAATTGAGAACTGTGCTGTTGACAGGCGACTCGAAAGCTGTCGCTGAAAAGGTCGGCGCCGAGCTGGGTGTGGACGAAATCGCTTCGGAACTCCTCCCGGAGCAAAAACTGGAATACGTTTTGCGGCTGACGAAGGGCTCTCACATCGTGGCCATGGTCGGTGACGGCATCAATGACGCTCCGGCCCTGGCGCAAGCACATGTGGGAGTGGCCATGGGTTCCGGGACCGATGTGGCGCAGGAGAGCGCGAATGTGGTGTTGATCGGGAGCGATCTCTCGAAGCTGGTAGAGACCCTGCAGATCGCCCGGCGCTGCCATCGCACGATCATGCAAAATTTTTCGGGCACGCTGATTGTCGACACCATTGGCGTTGGCATGGCTGCCTTCGGTTTCCTTAATCCGCTGCTTGCTGCCTTCATCCATGTGTCATCAGAGTTGGTTTTCATTCTCAATTCAGCGCGATTGGTTCCAAAAGCTTCCCTGGCGAGTGTGTTGAGTGGCACGCCACCGATGGAAATTCGCCGGGAGACTCCTGCGCCCAGGCCAGCCTGAAAAATTCGCAGAACTAAGGGAAACGAGGTCGATTACGCTTAACGAAGGGCGAGGTTGACACGTCTCGCTGCCGTGGCGGATAGTGCCGCTGTCGGAGGTTGCCCCATGACCGCGGCCCAGCGAAATCTTTCGCGACGAAGCCTGCTCAAGGTGCTCGGATTGGCTGGCGGTGGCCTGGCCGCCGGCGGATGGCCGCGGCACAGCGCAGTGATGGCGCAAGACCCGCCGCGTGCCACGGCCCTTGAAACGTTCACGGGGCCCGGGGCGAACCCGCACTGGAATTCGGTCGGTCCTTATCTGACCGAGCCGCAGAAAGTACCGCTGATCTTGCTCACAGACCGGCCCGTTCAGCTCGAAACACCCCGCCACTATTTCCGAACCGCCTTTACGCCCAACGAGGCGTTCTATGTGCGTTGGCATCTCGCCGGAATCCCCAACCGGGTGGACCTGAAGCAATGGAAACTCCAGGTGGAAGGGAACGTGAAGAAATCGCTGGCTCTGAGCCTTGCCGACCTGACGGATAAGTTCAAGCCGGTTTCCGTAGCCGCCGTCAACCAGTGCTCCGGCAACAGCCGCAGCCGTCTGCAGCCCCGCGTGCCGGGGGCACAATGGGGAAACGGGGCGATGGGCAACGCCCTGTGGACCGGCGTGCGCCTGCGCGAAATTTTGGACATGGCCGGCGTGAAGAGCGGTTCGCTGCAATTGCAATTTCAGGGACTGGAGACGGGGCCAGGGCCGGCGGGCACCGCCTCAAATATTTTTCTCAAATCGCTCGACCTGGCGAATCCCGTGCTGGATGAGTGCATCGTGGCGTACCTGATGAACGGCGAGCCGCTCCCGATGCTGAATGGATTTCCGGTGCGCCTCGTTGTTCCCGGATACTTTGCGACCTACTGGACCAAATGCCTGACGTGGATTCGAGTGCTGGACGCGCCGGACGAGAATTACTGGATGAAGACGGCGTACCGGGCGCCAGATACGCCGAGAGGCAACACGAGTCCGGAAGAGG